>NZ_KI632512.1:27306-342287 GCF_000504305.1 Nitratidesulfovibrio termitidis HI1 | reverse complement strand
CGGGGATGGCCCCCAGCCTGCCCGTCATCGCCCCCAGTTCGTCGGTGGTGCCGTCCACGATCAGCGAAATGACGCCCACTCCGCGCTCCAGGTACGGCACCCCCATGCGTTCGATGACCAGCGAACCGAACTCGTTGATCACGGCATTGACCTTGTCCGCGCAGGCCTCGCGGTTGCTGACCAGCAGCGCCTCCACGCCCACGCGCTTGCATTGTCCGTTGGCTTGCATCCCCACCCGGTCTCCCCAGGCTCGCCGGTCATGCCAGCCGCACCAATTTCGCCGGTCCCCATCCCGCCATCCGCCTGATACTGCCCGATACGGCATGGCAGGGCACGGCCCGGAATGCCTGACATGGCAGGGCAGAGAGCCAGACGGTGCACGGCGCACCGGATGGCATGCCACCGCCACGCGGGCTGCGTAATCCCGCAACAACCGCGAGCCTGCACGCGAAGCCGCCCTGTCCGTCGCACACCAGCGTGCGTCGCACGTTACGACCTGTGTGTTATGTTTTTTATTGCGATTACCCTCATGTGTTACCTATGTCAATTTCGTGCTACATTTTTCGTGTTCGTTGCCGTATCTTTTTTTGCCTTAAATATTCTTCCAAAAGGACCGTACATGCACGCATGGGCCATTGTTCTCGCGGCGGGCAGCGGCACCCGGCTGGCTGCGGCCGGGCTGTCCACGGCCAAGCAGTTCATCCAGCACCGGGGGGCGCCGCTGTACTGGCGTTCGGCGCGCACGTTCGCGGCGGTGGCGCGGGTGCGCGGGCTGGTGTTCGTGTTTCCGCAGGACCGGCTGGAGGCCGAGCGCGAACGTCTGGCCGTGCTGGACGCGGGGCGGGCTTTGGGCGTGCCGTGGCGCGCGGTGGCGGGCGGCGCGCTGCGGCAGGATTCGGTGGCGGCGGGGCTTGCGGCCCTGCCCCGTGAATGCGACGCGGTGCTGGTGCACGACGCGGCCCGCCCCTTTGCCACGGCGGCACTGTCCAACGCGGTGCTCGACGCCCTGGCGGCAGGCGCGCCGGGGGTGGTGCCCGGCGTGGCGGTGACGGACACCATCAAGCAGACGGAGGGCGGCGTGGTCACCCACACGCCGGACCGCGCCGGGCTGGTGGCGGTGCAGACTCCACAGGGCTTCGCGCTGCCTGCGCTGCGCGATGCGCATGAACGTGCCTGTGCCGAGGGCTGGACCGTCACCGACGACGCCGCCCTGCTGGAACGCTGCGGCCTTGCCGTGCGCGTGGTGGCCGGAGAGATCGCCAACGCCAAGATCACCACGCCGGAGGACCTGGCCATGCTGGACGCTGCCGACACCGCCCATGATCCGTGGGATGCCCGCAACGGGCAGAACCGCCTGATTCCCTGCACCGGCTGGGGCTACGACGTGCACCGTTACGTGCAGAAGGAAGAGGCCGGGCGTTCCGGCCAGGCGGGTCGCTCCATGAAGCTGGGCGGCGTGCTCATTCCCGGCGGGCCGGAGGTGGTGGCCCATTCCGACGGCGACGTGCTGCTGCATGCCCTTACCGATGCCCTGCTGGGGTGCATCGGCGGCGGCGACATCGGCCAGCACTTTCCGGATACCGACGCCGCACTGGACAACGCCAACTCCGCCGTGCTGCTGGACGAGGTGCTGGGGCTTGCCCGTGCCGCCGGGCTGGAAATCACCAACGTGGACCTAACCATCATCGCCCAGGTGCCCAGGCTGGCCCCGTGGCGCGAGCAGATTCGCCGCAACGTCTGCCGCCTGCTGGCCCTGGACGAGACCATGGTGAACGTGAAGGCCACCACCGAAGAAAAGCTGGGGTTCACTGGCGAAAAGAAGGGGTTGAAGGCCGTGGCCGCCGTGACCGGCCTGCGCCCCGTGCGGACTGGCCGCCCCGATGAGTCCGGAGACGCTGGGGACACAAGCGGCACCGCCAGTTCCTGAGCCACACGGGGCCGGACTGAAATCCGCGCCTGTCAGCTGCGCATTCGCCTGGCGGAAAACGCTTTCGCCTGACGGATACGCTTTCGCTGGGCGGATACGCTTTCGCTGGGCAGGCACGATCGGGCACGGGACACCCTTTTCCCCATGCCATGGGGCTTGCGCGGGCGCGGGGCACATAGTACAAATCCGAAGGTTTGCCTTCCATCCCCTTGAACACACGAACAATACGGGCCAGCGCCAGCGCCCGTGCACCGCATGGGCCTTGCCGGGCCGGGCGGAATGCGCGGAATGACGTGGCGGCCACGGTCCGCCACCACGTATGACCGAACCCAACACCACCGCCGATTTCCCCTGGCTGGCCAGCTATGATGCGGGCGTTCCCGCCCACATCAGCTACGAAACCTACCCGCTGTTCACCCTGCTGGACAGGGCCGCGGAGCGCACCCCCCGCCGCACGGCCATCGCCTTTCGCAATTACCGCATCAGCTACGCCAAACTGCGCCAACTGGCGGAGGTCATGGCCGCCAACCTGCGCGCCCAGGGCGTGCGGCGCGGCGACAAGGTGTCGATCATGCTGCCCAACCTGCCGCAGACGGTCATTGCCTTCTGGGCGGTGCTGAAGGCGGGCGGCGTGGTGGTGATGACCAACCCGCTGTACATGGAAAAGGAACTGGTCCACCAGATCCACGATTCCGGCGCGCGGTTCATGATCGCCCTCGACCTGGTGTGGCCCAAGATCGAGCCGCTGCGCGACAAGCTGGGCATCGACAAGTATTTCCTTACCCGCATCGGTGACGGGTTGGCCTTTCCGCTCAACGTCCTGTACGCCTTCAAGGCCAAGCGCGAGGGCACCTGGCGCGATCTGCCCTTTGACGGCAAACACGTGCTGCCGTGGAAAACCCTGCTCAAGGGCAAGGCCCGCCATTCCACCACCACGTGCAACCCCACCGAAGACCTGGCCGTGCTGCAGTACACCGGCGGCACCACGGGCATTTCCAAGGGGGTCATGCTGACGCACCACAACATGTCGGTGAACGTGCAGCAGATCACCACCATTCTTGGCGACGCCTGCGACATGGACCACTGTTTCCTGGGTCTGATGCCCTACTTCCATGTCTACGGGCTGACCACCTGCCTCACCCTGCCCACGGCCCTTTCGGCCACCATCGTGCCCTTCCCGCGCTATGTCCCGCGCGACGTGCTGGTGGGCATCCAGAAGCACAAGCCCACCATCTTCCCCGGCGCACCTTCCATCTACATCTCGCTGATGCAGCAGAAGGAGGTGGGCGACTACGACCTGACCTCCATCCGCTACTGCATTTCGGGGTCGGCCCCCATGCCTGTGGAGCACATCAAGCGGTTCAGGGAACTTACGGGCGCGCAGGTCATCGAGGGCTTCGGCCTGACAGAGGCCTCGCCGGTCACCCACCTGAACCCCATCCACGGGGTCAGCAAGACCGGGTCCATCGGCATCCCCTTTCCGGACACCGAGGCGCGCATCGTGGACATGGAGGTGGGCCAGGTGCCGTTGCCCGCGGGCAAGGTGGGCGAACTGATCATCCGTGGCCCGCAGGTCATGAAGGGCTACTGGAACCGCCCGGACGAAACCGCCAACACCCTGCGCAACGGCTGGCTGTACACGGGCGACATCGCCATCATGGACGATGACGGCTACTTCACCATCGTGGACCGCAAGAAGGACATGTTCCTGGTGGGCGGCTACAACGTGTACCCGCGCGAGATCGACGAGGTGCTGCACGAGCACCCCAAAATCAAGGAAGCGGTAACCGTGGGCGTACCCCACCCCACGCGCGGCGAGATGATCAAGGCCTTCGTGGTCGTGCAGCCCGGCGAAAAGCTGACCAAGGCGGAGGTGGTGGCCCACTGCCGCGAAAAGCTGGCCAGCTACAAGGTGCCCAAGCAGGTGGAATTTCGCGACGACCTGCCCAAGACCGTGGTGGGCAAGGTGCTGCGCCGCATCCTGCGCACCGAGGAAGAAGAGAAGCTGAAGGCGGAACTGGCCGCCGCATCGGCCAGCGCCGCAAAGCCCGAAGCTTCCGACGACGACGGGGCACAGTAGGCCGACAGGCCTGCCCCCTTTCCCCTCATCCCCGGCTGGCTGCGGCTTCTTGTCCCGCTTCACGCCCAGAACAGAGGAACGGACATGCGACTGCTGTTGCAACGGGCGCGCCGGGGATCGGTGGCGGTGGACGGCGAGACCGTGGCCGCCATCGGGCCGGGGCTGGTGGTGCTGGCGGGCTTTGGCCCGCGCGACACCGACGCGCTGCCCGGCGAGCCCCGCTGGGCGGGCATGATCGACAAGCTGCTGGACCTGCGCGTGTTCCCGGACGATGCGGGCAAGATGAACGTGGGCCTGCGCGAATGGGCCGTGCCCGCCAGCATGCGGGAGGCGGAAAAAAGCGGTATCGCTTCCGCCGCCACCCTGGGCCAACTGCTGCTGGTGCCCCAGTTCACCCTGCACGCGGACTGCCGCAAGGGCCGCCGCCCGTCGTTTTCCGCCGCCGCGCCGCCCGCCGTGGCCGAGCGCCTGTTCGAACAACTGGCTACCGATATTGACGCACGCCTGCCGGGGCGGGTACGCTGTGGCATCTTCGCGGCCGACATGGACGTCTCCCTCGTCAACTGGGGGCCGGTGACCATCTGGCTGAGCGACGACGACCTCTTTCCGGAGCGGCGACCACCCCATGGCGGCGGATGACATCACCCTTCTCATCGCCGCACCCTCGCCGCTGACGCGCGAGGCGCTGCGCCGCCTGCCCGGCACGGGCCGCACCGTGCTGCGCGCCGCCACCCTGGCCGAGGCGCTGGATGTGCACGCCGCACGCCGCCCTCATGTGGTGATCATCGACCCCGCCCTGCCCGACCCCGACCAGGCACATTCCGGCCAGGCACATCCCGCCCGGCCCGGCCTGACGCGCACGCCCCCGCACTTTGCCGCGCCCCCGCCGCCGCCCTACGATCCCGTACCGCCTCCCTCGCCCCCCACATTGGCGCCTGCCGCGCATGAAGGCGGTCACCGCCCCGTGCTCGACCTGGTGCGGGCCATCCGCGCCGTACGCCGCGACGAGGACGTGTTCCTCATCGTGCTTACCGAACCGGACGACCATGCCCTGCGGGCGGATGCGCTGGCCCAGGGCGCCAACGACGCGCTGCGCCTGCCCCTGGAACCGCTGGAACTGGATGCCCGTGTGTCCGTGGGCGCCCGGCAGGCCCGCATGGCCCGCCAACTGCGCGCCTACTCCGACCGGCTGACCCGCGAAATGGCCCGCGTGGCCGAATTGCAGATGCGCCTGCTGCCTTCGTCCTCGCCGTATCTGCCCGGCCTGCACGTGGAAAGCCTGTACCGCCCCTCCGATGATGCCAGCGGCGACTATTTCGACTACTTCCTGCTGCCCCCGCGCCCTTCCGGCGTTGCCGTGTGCCCTGCGTCCCCGGCACGGCCAGCCCCTCTGGCGCAGGCCGCACCGTCAGCGCCGGTTGCCTCGCCTGAAACCGACGGACCGGTGCTGCGGGTGGTCATAGCCGATGTGTCCGGCCACGGTGCCCGCGCCGCCTTTCTCATGAGCATCGTGCGCACCCTGGTGCGCGCCCAGAACGACGGCGCCGCCGCCCGCCACGCCGACGGCATGCCGCCCCAGCCGCTGACGGAGACCGTGCGGCGCATCAACCGGCACCTGGTGGACATCATCGGCGGCGAACCGGACTTCGTCACCCTGTTCGCGGGGGACATCGACTTTGCCACGGGCACGCTGGAATACGTCAACGCCGGGCATTGCCCCGCCCTGCTGCGCGGCGGCGACGGGCAGATCACCCGCCTGCCCTCCAACGCGCCGCTGCTGGGGTTCTTCAACGCCGAGTATGCGGCCGAACAACGCCCCTTTCCGCCCGGCAGCCAGTTGCTGCTGTTCACCGACGGCCTGCACGACTGGACGGCGCCCGGTGGGGCGCACCTTGGCTCGGAACGGTTTCTGACTCTGACCGAACCCTGCCTGCGCACAGGCAGCGATGTGCTGGCCGCCATGGAATCGGCCCTGCGCGATGCGGCGGGCGGCATGCCCCCCTTCCGTGACGACGTGACCGCCCTGTGGATACGCCGCGACGCCCCCGGCACGGGCGATGTGGTCAGGCCGCACGAACAGGTCAGGCCAGACGAGCAAGTCAGGCCAGACGAACCCGCCGGGGCCGATTGAACGGAAGCGCCATGCACACCTACGAATTCTCCACCACCGCCCTGCGCGAAACCTACCGCCCCTTCGTGCGCGGCATTGCCGCCACCATGGCCGCCTACCTGGCCGTGCCGACACTGGTGCACCCGCTGGAACTGGTCACGGCGGAGGCATGCGCCAACGTGGTGCGCCACGCCTACCCGGAAGGGCAGCCCGGCCCGCTGCGGGTGCGCCTGACGGTGAATCCGCACATGGGCATGGAACTGGCCGTCACCGACTGGGGGCGCGGCTGCGCGGCCTGCCCGCTGCCCCCGCCCGGCCTGTCTGACCCTTCCGGTAAATCCGGCACATCCACCATGGCAGGGGCGGCAGCGGAAGCCACGTCCGGACGGGGCTTGCGCATCATCGCCTGCCTGTGCGATGCCGTGACGGGTGATGCCGGCCCGGACGGCAACACCCTGCATCTACAATTGGCCATCCCGGAGGAACAATGGCGCACCTCGAGCTTGACGATCACGGAAACATCCTTGTCGCGGCGCTGACGGGCGAACTGACCCTGGCCAACGCCACGGAGGTCCGCAACGAACTGGAACGGCTGTTCGCCCGCAAGGGCGTGTCCGACGTGGTGCTGGACCTGGGCGCCGTGTCGTTTCTGGACAGCTCCGGGCTGGGCACGCTGGTGGCCGCCAGCACCAAGGCGCGGTCCATGGGACGCCGCCTGCTGTTGTACCGGCCCACCGCCGAAGCCGTGCACACCATGGAAACAGCGCAACTCACCGGGTTCTTCCCCATTCTTGGCGACGAGGACGATCTGCTGGCCCTGCTGCCGGACTAGTGCCCGCAGGCACGGAAAACGTGCAGCACGGCCACGGCAGGAACACGGTCTTTCCCCGCCCGCAGTCCGGATACGCGGCGCGCCACGCGGCGCCGCAGGCACAGCCCACGGAGAGCGCCACATGCCATATTACCTGCGCCACCACTTCGAGCCCGACTTCGACTACATGCACCTGAAGCCAAAGGCGGACGATGCTGGCAACATCGACCGCTACAACCTCGGCTACGTCCAGAACGTGGTGAAGGGGCAGGTGCTGGCGGAACTGGTGCCGCTGGAAGAAGCGGGCGAAGGTCCGCTGGACCCGCGCTACGTGTACGACGCCCCGCCCGCCGAACTGCCCTGCGGTCCCAACTGCGACGTGGACCCCGGCTCGCCGAACCGGGTGGTGGCCGACGCCAACGGGTACGTCTTCTATCACGACGGGCTGATCACGGTGAAGAAGATGCTCAACGTGCGCCGCGACGTGGACTTCCACACCGGCAACATCTTCTTCGTGGGCGACATGGCCATTCATGCCGACGTGAAACCCGGTTTCGAAATCCAGGCGGACAACATCCTGATCAAGGGAGTGGTGGAAGGCGCGGTGGTGCGTGCGCGGGGGGCCATTGCCTGCGAAAGCGGCATCAAGGGCGGCAAGGGCTGCCTGCTCGACGCGGGCGACACCCTGCGCGTGCCCTTTGCCGAAACCGCGGAACTGCGCTCGCACGGCAACATGTACATCGAACGCTTTGCCCTGCACTGCCGCATCTACGCCGGGGCAAACCTTGTCGTGAAGGACCGCGTGCAGGGCGGCACGGTGCACGGCGCGGGCGTGGTGTACATCGAAAACCAGCTGGGCGGCGCTCAGGGCACCCCCACCAAGGTCAACCTGGGGTACGACCCGTTCAAATTCCGCAAGATCACCCGGCTGGAGGAAAACATCCGCGATCTGCGCCAGCGCATCATCCATTACGAGGCCGTGGCCGCGGACACCCCGGCGGGCAAGGAAGAACCGGTGCGCCGCCTGGAGGCCGCGCTGAAGAAAATGGACCGCCTGCTGCGCCAGCGTGCCGCGCTGTGGGAAGACCTGAAGCGCGGCGGCCCCATAGCGGAGCGCTGCCGCCTGGTGGTGCCCGGACGCATCATGCCCGGCGTGGAAATTTCCATCGAGGAATCGTGGATGGAGGTGCGCGAGGAATTGCGCGACGTGCGCATCGTGCTGCGCGACGGCGAACTGGCGGTGGAATCGCCCGCCCTTCCGCCCAGTCACGGGGCCAGTCACGGGGCCAGCCACGGGGCCAGCCACGGGGCCAGCCACGGGCCCAGCCAACGCTGATGGCCCGCAAGTACCGCACTGGCGCGCCCGCATCCCCTTCCACCGCAACCGGGCGCTGCCCCGAGCAAAGGCATTTCACGGACCATGCCGCCAGTTGACGCTACCCCGCCCAAGGCCGCACCCCGCCCAAGGCTGTCAGCCCACGTGCTGCCTTCGCCCCGCCCGCTGGGTGCGGGCGCCGACGATGCGCCCGTCAGCGACGTGGAAGTGACCGTGGACGGGCGCAGCATGACCATGCTGGGCCCCGGCGGCCCGGCGCGTGAACTGGCCCTGCTGGCTCCTTACGAAAAGCTGCGTGCGGATACGGCGTCCACGCCCGCTCCGCCCGTCCCACCCGTCCTGCCCGTCCTTCTGGGCGCGGGCACCGGCGCGGCCCTGGACCGCCTGCTGGAACTGCACCCTGGCCCGGTGGCCGTGGTGGACCGCTCCACGGAAATCCTTGCCGCCACCCGTCTGCGTGAACGCTACGCCGACGATGCTCGCGGCAGACGCATCCTGTGGGTGACCGACGACGACGCGGACGCGGCCCTGCGCACCCTTACCCGCTGGCAGTACGAGCACGGCGGGCTGCAACTGCTGCCCCTGCCGCACCCCTTCTACCTGCGCCTGGACCGCGCCCATTACGCCCGCCTGCGCGACGTGCTGTCCGCCAGCGCCCGCTACAATTTCTGGGAACGCGCCGCCTACCCCAAATTCGCGGACCCCGCCGCCCTGCCGCGCATGCTGCTGATCACCAGCCAGTATTTCCTGATGGGCGAAATAGTCACCGCCTGCCAGCGCCTGGGCGTGCCCTACCACCTGCTGACCCTGGATGACGACGAGGTGGGCCGGGGCGAATTCGTGGAAAGGCTGCTGCGCGCGGTGGTGGAATTCCGGCCCGACTTCGCCTTTACCATCAACCACCTGGGCGTGGACCGCGAAGGCGTGCTGACCGACCTGCTGGAAAAGCTGCGCCTGCCCCTGGCCTCGTGGTTCGTGGACAACCCGCATCTGATCCTCTACCTGTACCGGCGCATCGTCAGCCCATGGACGGCCATCTTCACCTGGGACGCGGACAACCTGCCCTCGCTGCGCGACCTGGGCTTCGAGCATGTGGCCTACCTGCCCCTGGGCACGGACCCGGTGCGCTTCGCCCCGCCCGCATCGCCGCCGCCCGCTCGCCATCCGTGGCGGGCGCGGGTGTCGTTCGTGGGCAATTCCATGGTCTACAAGGTGGCCCACCGCATGAAGGCAGGCAAACTGCCCGCCGCGCTGCTGCGCTCGTACCGCGAGGTGGCGGCAAGCTTCGGCGCGCACGGCGAGCGGTCCGTGGGGGCCTACCTGCGGGCGTACCAGCCGGATCTTGCCGCCGTGTACGACGGCCTGGGAGGGCTGGATGCGAAGAATGGGCGTGACGCGATGGGCGACGCCGAGCGGCGGCTGTGCTACGAGACCATGCTCACCTGGGAGGCCACCCGCCAGTACCGCGCGGCCTGCGTGGCGCGCGCCCTGCCCTTTGCCCCGCTCATCGTGGGCGACAAGGGCTGGCGCAAGGTGTTCCGCACCACGCCCGAAGGCTGGCGGCTGCATCCGGAAATCAACTATTACACCGAACTGCCCGCATTTTACCCCCTGTCGGAAATCAACTTCAACTGCACCAGCAAGCAGATGAAGGGCGCGGTAAACCAGCGGGTGTTCGACGTGCCCGCCACCGGGTCGTTCGTGCTCACCGACTGGCGCGACCAGATCGAAAACCTGTTCGAACCGGGGCACGAAGTGGTCTGCTACGCGGAACCGGAAGAGGCCGACGACCTGTTGCGCCGCTACCTGGACCACCCGGAAGAGCGTGCCCGCGTGGTGGCCGCCGCGCGCAGGCGCATCCTGGCCGAACACACCTACGAGCACCGGCTGCGTTCGCTGCTGGACCACATGCGCCGCATCTTCGGCCCGGCCCGCGCCAGATAACCCCACCTGGCCACGCCACCCCCAAATCTGCCCCCATACCAAGGCCCACACCACGGTCATGACCACCGCCCCCACGCCCCCGGCACCCGCCACGACGCCCGTCAACGCACAGGCGGACAAGGCCCCCGATGCCCCCATTCTGGTGTTGCAGATGCAGCGCATGGGCGACCTGGTGCTGACCTTTCCGCTGCTGGCGTGGCTGCGGGCGGAACACC
The DNA here is from genome assembly GCF_000504305.1 of Nitratidesulfovibrio termitidis HI1. Taxonomy (NCBI): domain Bacteria; kingdom Pseudomonadati; phylum Thermodesulfobacteriota; class Desulfovibrionia; order Desulfovibrionales; family Desulfovibrionaceae; genus Nitratidesulfovibrio; species Nitratidesulfovibrio termitidis. The sequence continues at coordinate 331,864 of NZ_KI632512.1, read as the reverse complement.
CGCGCCGCCCGCTGTGGGTGGTGGGCGAGGAAACATTCTTCAAGGGGCTGATGCCCATCGGGCCGGAGGCGGTATTCTTTCCGTACGATGCGGCCAACCGGCTGCGCCAGAACCGCTACCACCTGGTGGTCAACCTCAGCCACCGGACAGAGGCCGCCGCGCTGGCCGGGCAACTGCATGCCGACGCCCATTTCGGTCCATATCTTGCCGGTGGGGGCACGGGGAAGGGTGCGGACCGCACCACCTACGTGCACGGGCGCTGGCAGCTGTACCGGACCTCGCTGGTGCACAACAACCGGCACAACCTGTTCCACTGGGCCGACCTGAACGCGCTGGACTGCGTGCCCGCCCGCCGCATACGCGGCACCGACTGGCCCGCGCCGCAACATCAGGGGCGCGACCCGCAACGGGTGGGGTTGTTCCTGGGGGCCAGCGAGCCGGAAAAATGCCCCAACGCCCCGTTCTGGGCCGCGCTGGCCCGCGACCTGCTGCGGCGCGGGCTGAAGCCCGTCCTGCTGGGCGGCCCGGCGGAGGCGGCGCTGGGGGCCGACGTGGCCCGCCGCGCCAATACCCCGGCCCTGAATCTGTGCGGCCGCTTCACCCTGCCGGAACTGGTGGCCTTCACCCGTTCGCTGCGCCTGCTGGTCACGCCGGACACCGGCCCCATGCACGTGGCCGCCTGGACCCAGACCCCCACCCTGAACCTGTCCATGGGTCCGGTGAACGCCTGGGAAACCGCCCCCTTTCCCCCCGGCCACCATGTGCTGCGCGCCACCATCAGTTGCGTGGGCTGCTGGCGGTGCACCCAGCCTTCCGTGCTGTGCCGCGACAGGTTCGACCCCGCGCGAGTGTCCTCGCTGGTGCAGGCCCTGCTGCGCGAACAGGACGCCGCCGCCCCGGCCCTGGATGGCGCGAATGGAGCCACCGCCGCCTCGCGCCTTGCCCGGCTGCGCCTGCCGGGCCTGGAATTGCTGCGTACCGGACGTGACGCGCTGGGCCTGTTCGACCTCGTCCCGCTGGCTACCTCCGACCACGGGCAGCAGGCTGTACCCCGCCGCCTGTTCGGCCAGTTCTGGAAGGCCTTCTGGGCATGGCGGCTCGGCCTGCACGGCGAAGCCACCGCCCGCCGGGCCTGGGTCGACCTTGCCGCGGCCTCGCCCCGCCTGGCCGAAGCCTTGCGCCGTGGCCTGTCGGGCCTCGGACGCGATCTGGCCCGTGCCCTGCGCGGGCTGGGGTCCGGCCAGGCCACCCTGCCGCCCGACTTCTGGCATTGCCATCCGCCCATGCTGCGGCCCCTCACGGGCTACCTGCACATGTCCGTGCAGAACGCCGACGCCACACCCGCCGCCTGGGCCGAGGCCCTGGCCCTGGTGGAAGCTCTGGCCGCCCTCACGGCCTGATCCCCTCACCGCCCGCGCCTGCCTCTCCATCCTGAACGAACGACCGGCCCGATCCGCAACAGGGTCACTGGTGGCTCTGCCTCCTGCGCATGCCCCTGACGTATGGAGTGCGCCCGGAGCCGTGCATCTGCCCCATTCCCGGCATGTCTCCCGCCACTGTTCTTGTCACGCCCCCCGGCACGTCCCCTCAGTTCCGGGCTGCCCCCGCGCATTCGCCCCGCCCTCTCCGATCATCAAGAATGGTCAAGAAGTGCAAACAAGCCCTTCTTCCCCACCGCAAACGTACGGCAGCCCTTGCCGGGCGGGGCGCATCTGCATGCCGTAACTCATTGAAATCACGTCGCGTACAGTTTTGGAACGGTCCTTGTAATCCAATGGCTGCAAGGAGCCCCGGCATGCATATTTTTCCCTTCCTTCCCGAGACCGAAAAGGCGCCGTCCGACGTGACGCGACGCCCCAAGGTCACTGCCAGCACCCTCGACTTCGCTTCCGTGCTCGCGGACAAGGCGAGCCCGCGCTCCGTTTCCGGCGCGGGCGCCACCGCCCTCCGCACCGCCGCCAATGCGGCCACGGAAGCCAAGGGCAAGGTGCGCAGGGGCGAGGACGGCGGCGTGCTCACCGCGCCGGGGCAGATCAGCCTTTCCTATCAGGACGTCATCGCGCTGCGGAACCAGCTGGAAAAGAGCGGCGTTTCGCCCGATCGGCTGGAACGCCTCACCCAGATGGCCTCCACCCCCGGCAGCTACTCGCTGGGCCAGGTCATCTCGGCCCTGCGCAAGGATGGCCCCTACGCCAACCTGAACGCCGACGGCTCCACCGTCACGTCCCTTAACGGCAACCAGCGCCTGGACGCCAAGCAGTTCCTGCAAAAGATCGGCATGCTGCCCGATGAAGCGGAAGACATGCTGGCCCAGATGGACGCGGGCAACACGGACGCGGTGTGGAAGGCCGTCAGCAGCAAGCTGAGCAGCAAGACCGACGGCGACGCCATCGACGTCAACGTTGAGGAACTGGAGGCCATGGCCAAGGGCCTGCGTCTCTCGCCCGAAGTGCTGGCCGCCATGAAGACGCTGTTCGCCGGGCAGACCGAAATTTCCACCACGGCCGCCGGGCTGAAGTCCGTTCTGGTGCCCGCCGGGCAGGAAATGGCCGCGCGCGAGCAGGCCGACCGCAATCTGGCCTCGGCCCTTGGGTCCGCACTCGACCCGGTGTTGCAGGCGGCCAAGAAGTCGGCCACGCGGATAGAGCAGTCCGACCGGCGCAGTGACCGTGCCGCCCAGCGCAGCGAGGTGCTGATTCGTGAATCCGCCACCGGCAAGGGCAACGGCAGCGGCGTGGCCCCCGCGCTGGATGCGGAACGCCACGATGGCGGATCGGCCAACGCGGGCAAGACCCGCCAGTCCGGCCTGATGCACACCGGGGGCAGCACGCAGGCGCATGCCGGTCCGTTGTCCGATCCGCGCCATGCCGCACAGGCGGGTGACGCCATGCAGCAGAACGTACCGCTGCATAACGGCAACGGGAGCAACAACGGCGGGGCCAACAGCCAGCAGGCGCAGGTGGCGCAGGGCAATGCCCAGGCGCAGGCCTTCGGACTGGATAAGCAATCTTCGCAGTCGGGCGACGGCAAGGGTTCCGCCTGGCAGCAGGACCAGCACGGTCGGCCCGCTTCCGGCGGCAGCAGCGACCCGTGGGCCGAACTGCTGCGCAAGATCGACGTCAGCCCGTCCCTCAGCGGCGCGGCCCAGAGCATGGCCGACGCCTCTGCCAGCGCTTCCGGTGCGGCCAATGCCGCCAGCGCGGCCCAGCGGCAGGGCCAGGCCCTGACCCCCTATCTTTCCGAACAGGCGGCGGCCCAGCTTGAGCGGGGCATTCTCACCTCCATGCAGGACGGCACCCGCCAGCTGACCATGAAGCTTGACCCCGGTGAACTGGGCAACGTGACCGTGACCCTTTCCGTGCGCAACGGAGAGGTCAACGCCACCATCCGGCCCGACCGCACCGAGACCGCGCAGGCCCTCAACGACCAGTTGCACGTGCTGCGCACCGCGCTGGAACAGCAGGGGCTGAAGGTGGACCGGCTGGAAGTGCAGACCCAGTTGCAGGACAACTCGTTCTCGCAAGCCTGGCAGGATGCGGCCCAGCACAACGCCAACCAGGAACAGCAGGCCCGCAGCGCGGAGCGCGAACGCTACCGCCGCCTGCGCCGCCTTCGGGACGGGGACGACGACACCGGCATGCAGGCCGTGGACGCCGCCGCAACGGCAGCCTCCACCGGACGCCCGGCAACTCTTACCGCCTCCGGGCTCGACCTCATCGCATAGGAGGCCACCATGGCAGCCAGCCCCGTCATCGGCCAGGCCGAACAGACATTCAACAGCTACCTTGGCGCCAAGACCAAGAACGACGAACTGGACAAGCAGGCGTTCCTGAACCTGCTGGTGGCCCAGCTGAGCCATCAGGACCCGCTGAACCCCATGGACGACAAGGAATTCGTCGCCCAGTTGGCGCAGTTCACCAGCCTTGAACAGCTCACCAACATCTCCACCGGCATCACCGACCTGAACGCCAGCGCCAAGCAGCAGCAGATGTCCGCCGCCGTGGGCTACATCGGCAAGGAAGTGACCGCCAGCGGCTACGAGATCAGCAAGACCTCGCAGAAGGACAGCACGGGCGCGACGGTCAACTCCGTCAGCACGGTGTACTTCACGGTGCAGGAGCAGGTGAACAACGGCTACATCAACATTTACGACAGCGAAATGAACCTGGTGCGCACGGAACTGATGGGCGCCAAGCAGCCCGGCACCTACCAGTACAAGTGGGACGGCAAGGATTACCAGGGCACCATCGTGCCGGACGGTGTCTACGCGGTCGCCATGTACGGCGAAGGCACGGACGGCAAGTCCGTCTACATCACCACCCAGGTTTCCGGCCAGGTGTCGGGCGTGGTCAAGGTGGACGACGAACCCTACCTGAGCCTGGCGGACGGCCGCCACATCGCCTTCAGCAACGTCTCCGAAATCGTGGCGCCCAATACCAGTACCGGCGACAACGATACCGGCGGCGACGATTCCGAAGATGATTCCGGAAACGATTCCGGAGACGGTTCCGACAGCGGCACGGATAGCGACAGCTAACCCCTGCGGAACGGAAGCAAGCACACAACACCCCCTGCGGGTGCTACGGACACAGGAGGTCGATCATGAGTGTCACGGCAAGTATGTGGACCGGCGTTTCGGGACTGCTGGCCCACGGCGAGAAGATGAACGTTCTCGGCAACAACATCGCCAACGTCAACACCGTGGGCTTCAAGGGCTCGCGCATGGACTTCCAGGACTTCATCAACCAGGACGTCTACAGCGCGGCCGGGGTGAGCCAGGTGGGTCGCGGCGTGTCCATCGGCGCCATCTTCGGCGACTTCAGCCAGGGCGCCTTTGAAACCACCAACGAGGCCACGGACCTTGCCATCGGCGGCAAGGGCTTCTTCCAGGTGCGGCCCAAGGGGCAGGAAACCTCGTACTACACCCGTGCGGGCAACTTCCGCTTCGACAACGACGGCTACCTGGTCGACCCGCACGGCTACGTGCTGCAAGGCTGGGAAATCGAAAAGGCCCGTCCGTCGCTGTCCACCTCCACCGCGCAGGTGACCACCACCACCTCGCAGATCAAGGGGGCGGGCTCGCCCAAGGACATCAAGCTCGACGGCTTCACGGCCGAGCCGCAGCATACGTCCACCATCACCTCGGCCCACAACCTCGACGCGCGCGACGGCGGCGACAAGTCGGTCAACGCCACCGACCCGTTCTTCTCGGTGTTCAACAACTGGGACGGCTCGGCAGACACGCCTCTGGCGGACAGCCGCTTTGCCTATCAGACCACCATCAAGGTCTATGACGAAGGCGGCACCTCGCACGAGCTGACCGTCTACTTCGACCAGGTGGCCACCGACACGGTTGCCAACGCCGCCAGCGGCAAGCGCTACTGGGAATACATGGTCACCATGAATCCCTCGGACGACCTGCGCTCGGTCAACGGCCTGGATTTCGCGGGCACCTCGGCGGCGGGCATCCTGATGACCGGCACGCTGACCTTCGACACCTCCGGCCAGCTCACGGACATGACCGCCTTCACCATCGCCAGCGGCGCCACCGGTTCGCTGAAGGACATGAACAACTGGGTGCCCACCACCTTCTCCAACAACGGTTACCCGCTGTTCGTGGCCAACTTCTCGGGCGTCGCCAACGCCAGCTACACCTCGCCCACGGTGCCCGATGAAGCCGAACCGTACCTGATGGAACTGAACTTCGGCCTGCGCAACCTCAGCAACTCCTGGGCCAGCGCCCCGGCCAGCGCCGCCGCCATCGGCAGCAACGCCAGCAACCTCGGCGGGCTGGGCGCGCAGGGCGAACGCCAGTCCACGTCCATGACCAGCTACGGCGGCTCGTCGTCCATGATCTTCCAGAAGCAGGACGGCTACACCTTCGGCTTTTTGCAGAACATCACCGTGGACCAGGACGGCATCGTGCACGGCCGGTACTCCAACGGGGTCATCCTGGACCTGTACCAGATCACCCTGTACGACTTCACCAGTCCCACCAACCTGCGGCGCGAAGGGGGCAACCTGTTCTCCGAAACGCGCGCCTCGGGCGACGCGCTGGCGGGTCCGGCCAACGCCAACGGGTACGGCTCCATCAACTCCAACTCGCTGGAACAGTCCAACGTGGACCTTGCCCGCGAGTTCGTGCAGATGATCACCACCCAGCGCGGCTTCCAGTCCAACAGCAAGGTCATCACCACAACGGACACCATGCTTGAAACCGTCGTGAACATGAAGCGTTAGCGACGGATCATGATCGACCGGCGGACGCGGGCCCGAACCCGCGTCCGCACCGTGTCGGCGGCGGCGCGGCGCGACATGCGCAACGCGAAACACCCCGGACTGTTTCCCTAGGGAAGCGGTCCGGGGTGTTTCGCATTGGCGGTCAGACCAAGGCTACCCGCAGCAGCAGAAAGGGGGCGACACAGGTGCCTGGCTGCCCCCCGCAGCAAACAATATGCGCGCCGAACAGGCCGCCGACAACAAGATGCAGGTGGCACGGCGTTTACGCCCCTGCCCAACCGACCCTGCCCAACCGACCCGGCCCAGCCCAGCCTGGCCGACCGCCAGTGGACCGGGCACAGGTGAGCCAGAGCTATTGCGGCAGAGCCGGGGCAAGCGCCATCGGGCACCTCGCGATCCAGGCAAGGACGGGCTCGACATGGTGAAACACGCCATGCCGACGACAAGCGCAAAACCTGTCAGGCAAAACCGGTCACGGCACGGCGGAGGGGATGAGCCCTGCCGCCGCGCCCCTAGAATTGCCGGTTGAGCAGCCCGCCAAGGGTCATGCCCCCGTCCTTGCCCACGCGCAGCACCCCTTCGGGGGGGATGCGCATGAGCACCTTGTTGCTGTTCTTTTCGGACACCTCGACCTGCACCACGCCCTGGTCGCTCACTATCTCGAACTTCAGCGCGGCGCCCTTGGCTTCAAGGGTGCGCGAAAGGTCGCTCAGCGAGCTCTCGAGCTGTTGCATGTCCACATTGTCCGCTTCCACGGGTCGTTCGTCCCCGGTCGGCTGCCATCCCGCAAGAGATTGAGAAGTAGAGGATGAGGATGCGGCGGCCAGGCCGCGTGCCGGGGGGCGCTTGATATCCGAACCCGTGGAAGAACCTGCCGCTACCGCCTGGATTTCGTCCAGCAGCATCATGGTCCCTCCTCGAGGCGACATTGCCTCCCCCGGAAACATCGTCTCACTCCACTTATCGGCAGATTGCGCCGCCATATTAGGGGCTGCAACCCGGCATGCGGGCAAGGGATGCAAAAAATTCCCCCGCCATGCCCCCGTGCAGCGCAGCAGCCCGCAAGCCCTGGGAAAATTTTGGCATGGGCGTGTCGGCAACCGGGCGCGCGGTGTCTAGAGTTTTGCTAACACTTTACCTTTCTTTGCAAAAAACGCGTTGGCACCAACATTGCTTAATGCAGGCCAGACAACCCGAAGGAGGTTCACCACATGTCTTTGGTCATCAATCACAACATGATGGCGCTGAACGCCTCTCGTAACCTGAACGAGAGCTACGGTCGCCTGGCAACGTCCACCCGCCGCCTTTCCTCGGGTCTGCGCGTGGGCACTGCGGCCGACGACGCCGCAGGCCTCGCCATTCGCGAACTTATGCGGGCCGATATTTCCACCATGCGTCAGGGCATCCGTAACGCCAACGACGCCATCTCGATGATCCAGACCGCCGACGGCGCGCTGCAGATCATCGACGAAAAGCTCATCCGCATGAAGGAACTGGCCGAACAGGCGGCCACGGGTACCTACAACTCCGACCAGCGCCTGATGATCGAATCCGAATATCAGGCCATGGCTTCGGAAATCACCCGTATCGCCAACGCCACGGACTTCAACGGCATCCACCTGCTGGACGGCACCCTTTCGGGTACCCACAACGGCTCGGGGCTGCGCCAGACCGGCGAACTGAAGATCCACTTCGGCACCGGCAACGATTCGAACGAGGATTACTACTACATCAAGATCGGCGGGGCCACGGCGTCGCAACTGGGCATCGGCAACGCGTCCGCCACGGGCGTCGGGGCCGGGGGCTACACCATCTCCACCCAGTCGGCCGCCCAGAACGCCCTGACCGCCCTGGACCAGGCGATCATCTCCAAGGACAAGATTCGCGCGGCGCTCGGCGCCCTGCAGAACCGCCTGGAGAACACCATCAGCAACCTGACCATCCAGGCGGAAAACCTGCAATCCTCCGAGTCGCGCATTTCCGACGTGGACGTGGCCGAGGAAATGACGGAATTCGTGCGCAACCAGATCCTCACCCAGTCCGCCGTGGCCATGCTTTCGCAGGCCAACTCGCTGCCGCAGATGGCCATGCAGCTCATCGGCGGTGGCTAGCAGCCCGCGCCCATGATGGCGTAACACCGCGCATCAGTTGGCGAAGGTTGACCAAAGACAACAGGACCGGGAAGGAACGGCCTTCCCGGTCATTGTCTCCATCTCAGCCCTCGCAGCGTGACTCCAGCCCTTTAAGCGCCAGACCGGCCGCCATCTGTTCGGCCCTTTTGACGCTGGGGCCGATGGCCGTGAACACGGTGTCATCCGGCAGCGTCAGCCGCACCTCGAAGCGCTTTTCGTGTTCCGGCCCGCTGCTGCCCATCAGGGCATATACCGGCCGCTCCCGGAACAGGCTCTGCGTCAGTTCCTGCAAGCGACTCTTGTAGTCCTTGCTGCGCTTGCCGTCGGCATCGCAGGGCCAGCGGGCGGCCAGCACATGGCGCACCACGGCCCGCGCCCGCTCATACCCCCCGTCCAGAAACACCGCCCCCAGCATGGCCTCCAGCGCGTCCGACAGCAAAGAGCTGCGTTCGCGCCCTCCCTGGCTTTCCTCGCCCCGGCCAAGCCGCAGGTACAGCTCCAGTTGCAGATCGCGCGCAAGTTCGGCCAGCGCCGGTTTGCTGACAAGGCGCGCCCGCATGCGGGTCAGGTCGCCCTCGCGGGCACCGGGAAAACGGGCGAACAGTTCTTCCGACACGCACAGCTCAAGCACGGCATCGCCCAGAAATTCCAGGCGTTCGTTGTGCTCCACGTGCTCCTGCTGCTCGTTGGCCCATGAACTGTGGGTCATGGCCGTGGCCAGCAGGGCCGCGTCTTTGAAGGCGTAATGAATGTCGGTTTGCAGTTTTTCGAACATGGGTCGGTAATCGCTCCTTCTGGGTGCCGACCGGCAGCTTTTGCCGCCCGGCGTTCCGGTCATGGCCGGGAACGATACCGGTACCGCCCCCATTGTGCAAGACCGCACGCGGCGCGCATGCTGCCCTCGACAACTCGTCAAATTTCCGGCGCTTGATGGTGCGCCGTTGCCGCCACACCCGCGACCACCTGCGCGAGCCAGGATGAGCAACCACGGGCTGTGCGAGCGAACAGCCACAAACTTGCAGTTGTCCCTTGATTTTCGGCTGTTATTCGGGGCAGAATCAATCAAGCACACGGCATCCCGCACCGGCTCCGGACAACATGACGGAAACAGCCGGGCACACCCACCGCCAGCCAGCCCGCGAGACAGACGGGAAGGCACGTTGGCGGATGGGCCACGGGCATGCGCGCGGATCCAGCAACAGGAGGCTGCTATGGCGGCGGGCATCTACGTGGGTTCCACGGCCGGGTATTCCGGCAAGAACATGGTGATCATGGGCCTTGGCCTGCGCCTGCAGAAGGATGGCTACAACGTGGGCTACATGAAGCCCGTGGGCGCCATGCCGCAGGAACGCGGCGGCGTGCTGGGCGACGAGGACGCCTTCTTCGTGCAGGACGTGCTGGGGCTGGAAGAACCATCCAACCTGGTCACTCCGGTGCTGGTCACCCAGGACTTCAAGGTGCGGGCCTTCAGCGGCCAGTGCGAAGACTACATGCCCGGCATCGTCGATGCCTACAACCAGCTTGCCAGCCGCCACGACGTGATGGTGGTGGCCGGTTCCGGCAGCATGTATTCGGGCCGCTACTGCAATGTGGACGGCATCCGCGTGGTCAAGGAACTGGGGCTGAAGGCCGTCATCATCGACCGCCTGCACAAGGAACTGAACTACGACTACCTGGTGGTGCTCAAGGATACCCTGGGCGACAACCTGGCAGGCGTGGTGCTGAACGACATCCCCGCCAACTTCATGAACGAGGTGGAGGGGCTGATCAAGCCGTTCCTGGAGCGCAACGGCGTGCGCGTGGTGGGCGTCATCCCCAAGGACCCGCTGATGGGGGCCATCAAGGTGGGCGACCTGGCCGAACGGCTGGGCGGCAAGGTCATCTCGGCCCAGAACAAGTCCGACAAGGTGGTGGAAAACTTCCTCATCGGCACCATGCAGGTCGAAAACTTCATGACCCACTTCCGCAAGAACAAGAATTCCGCCGTCATCGTGGGGGGGGACCGGTCAGACGTGCAACTGGTGGCGCTGGAAGGCAACTGCCCGTGCCTGGTGCTGACCGGCAACCTGTACCCCAACGACATCATCCTTACCCGGTCCGAAGTGCTGAACATTCCCATCGTGGTGGTGCGCGACGACACGTACACCGTGGCCAAGAAGATGGAAGTCATCCTTTCGCGCCACAAGCTGCGCGACGTGATCAAGATCAGGCAGGGCGCGCAACTCGTCAGCTCCTCCATCGACTTCGCCTACGTCAAGGAAGCGGCAGGCCTGTAAGGCCGCCCGACGCAACGCGAAACGCACGGGGGGGCCCCTGCCCCCCCGTTTTTTTGCGGCCACCACCTACCGGACTCAGCCATGACCGCCGATACCACCCCGCCCGCCGCGCCGCCCGCCATGCAGGCGGACACCGCCCCCTCCTTTGCCGCCGCCCTGCCGTGGGTGGGGCTGGTGGGCCTGCTATTCTTCATCAACTACGGTTCGCGGGCCATGCTGGCCCCGCTGCTGCTTTCCATAGAGTCGGATCTGGGGCTGGACCATGCCCAGGCCACCCGCCTGCTGTTCCTGATGGCCTGCGGCTTCACCGTCAGCCTTGCGGCCAGCGCCTTCCTGCTCAGCCGGGTGACGCCCCGGCGCATGGCGGCCTTTTCGTGCATGGCCACCGGCGCGGTGCTCATGGGCATGGCTGCCGTGCGCGACCACGCCACGGCGCGGTACATGTTCGTGCTCATGGGGCTGGCGGCCGGGCTGTACTTTCCGGCGGGCATGGCCACGCTGGGCACCCTTGCCCGCCAGCGCGACTGGGGCAAGGCCGTGTCCATCCACGAACTGGGGCCTAACCTCAGCTTCGTGGTCATGCCGCTGCTGGCCGAAGCGGGCCTGCGCGTCACCGACTGGCGGGGCGTGCTGCTGGCCGTGGGCGTGGCGGGCATGCTGGCGGGCATGGTGTTCGCATGGGTGGGGCGCGGCGGGCGGACCCTGGCGGAACCGCCATCCATACAAGGATTTGCCGGGGTGCTGCGCTCGCCGCTGACATGGCTGTTCGCGTGGCTGCTGGCCGTAGGGGTGGCCGGGGAGTACGCCGTGTACAGCGTGCTGCCCCTGTACCTGGTGGACGGCATGGGCCTTGCGCCCTCCACGGCCAATGGCCTGCTGGCGGCATCGCGCGTGATCACGCCCTTCGCCGCGCTGGCCGGGGGCTGGGTTTCCGACCGCATGGGGGCGCGGCGCACCATCACTGCATGCCTTGCGCTGACCGGGGTCTCGCTGCTGGTCATGGCGGTTCCATCCACGCTCGTGGTCACGGCGGCCATGACCGTGCAGGGGGGCATGACCGCGTTCATCTTTCCCGCCATCTTCAAGGAACTGGCCCGCTGCTGGCCCGCCGCGCGCCAGCCCACGGTACTGTGCATCGCCACGCCTGTCTCGTCGCTCCTGGGCACTGGCGCGGCGCCGGCCCTGCTGGGGCTGGTGGGGCAGACCTTGAGTTTCAGAGCCGGGTTCGCCCTGCTGGGCCTGCTGGCGCTGGCCTCCATCATCCCCCTGCGACTGCTGCCGCCGGAACCGGGCCGCTGACGCCCCCCACGGCGCGCCCTTGCTTGACAGCGCCAGCCCCAGCCCCTACCTATGCCGGGAACCAACCACCAAGGAGACACCCCCGATGGCCTACGATATCAGACTGGTGAAGCTCGTGAATGGCGAACTGGTGCTCGGCAAGTTCGACGAAGCCTCCGACTCGCTCAAGGACGTGGCCGCGTTGCAGACCGTGCCCACCCAGCAGGGTGTGCAGATGATGCTGCTGCCGTACGGCTATCCCTTCGAGCAGGGCTTTGACGGCGTCATCAGCCGCGTGCACGTCATCTACGAATACAAGACCTGCCCCGAGGAACTGAAGACCAAGTACCTCGAAGCCACGTCCAACCTCACCCTGGCCACCGGCGGCCTTGGCGGCGGGCTGGGCAACCTGAACCTGACCAAGGGCCCGGCGGGCGGCAAGATCACCGGCATTTCCGACCTGCTGAAGAAGTAGTCCCGGCACCACGCCCGCACGTTCCCGCCGGGCGCCGACCGCCCGACCGTCCCAAAGGGCGCCGTGCGGACACCAGGTCGGGGGCTGACCTGTTCAGGTCCGGCATGTTTCAGGGGGTGGCGCTGCCGCCCCCTTTTCATGTCGGCTTCGGGCCATTTTCCCTGTTGTCCTTGTTGCCTTTGCACCTTCATGATTGGCGGCGCAACCGCACCGCCCTCACCCTCCGCACCCTTCATCCCCATCAGGAACCATGCGCGAACTTCTGCCCCTGCTGCCCAAGCCCAGCCGCTACATCGGCATCGAGGAAGGTACCGTCCACAAGACGCCCGACGCCACCACCCTGCGCGTGGCGCTGGCCTTTCCCGACATGTACGAGGTGGGCATGTCCTACCTGGGGCAGAAAATCCTGTACGCCATCCTGAACGAACGGGCCGACGTGTGGGCCGAGCGGGTGTTCACCCCCTGCCGCGACGCGGGCGCGGTGCTGCGCGAGCGCGGCGTGCCGCTGGCCACCCTGGAATCGGACACCCCGCTGGCGGCCACCCACCTTGTGGGGTTCAGCATCACGCATGAGCTGTGCTATTCCAACGTGCTGTACATGCTGGACCTTGCGTCCATCCCCCTGCGCGCGGCGGAACGGGCCAAGGCCGATTCGCTCACCGCGTGGCCGGTGGTCATGGCGGGCGGCGGCTGTGCGCTGGCGGCGGAACCGCTGGCCCCGTTCATGGACCTGATGGTGCTGGGCGAAGGCGAAGAGGTGATGGCCGAACTGGTGGACCTGCTGACGGCAGCCCGCGCCGCCGGGCACTCCCGGTCCCGCTTTCTGGACGACGCCCGGCGCATTCCCGGCGTGTACGTGCCGGAGTTTTTCGAAGGCTCCGTGCCGCCTGATACGGCCCGCAACGTGCCGGGCACGCCGCCCCGCCCCCTGCTCCCGCCTCCGCCGTCCCCCTTGCAGTCTGGTGACACGGGCTACACCCGCGTGGCCCGGCGCGTGGTGGCCGACATGGACACCGCCCGCTACCCGGCCAGCCAGACCGTGCCCTTCGGCGCGGTGCACAACCGGCTGGCGCTGGAGATTGGCCGGGGCTGCACGCGCGGCTGCCGGTTCTGTCAGGCGGGCATCATCTATCGCCCGGCGCGCGAACGCTCCACCGAAAACCTTCATGCGCTGCTTGAAGAATGCCTGAACGAAACCGGCTACGACGACGTGTCCTTCCTGTCCCTGAGCACGGGCGACTTCTCCGCGCTCAAGCAGTTGTTCCTGTCCACCGTGGACCGCTGCGCGCAGGAGCAGGTGGCGGTCTCGCTGCCGTCCCTGCGGGTGGGGTCCATCGACGACGAGATCATGCGCCGCATGGCGGGCATCCGCCGCACCGGGGCCACCCTTGCGCCGGAAGCGGGCAGCCAGCGCCTGCGCGACGTGATCAACAAGGGCGTCACCGAGGAAGGGCTGCTGCTGCACGTGCAGAAGCTGTTCGAGCATGGCTGGCAGCAGGTGAAGCTGTATTTCATGATCGGCCTGCCCACCGAAACGCGCGAAGACCTCGACGCCATCGTGGACCTGTGCCGCAAGGTGCGCGATGCCGCCGGGCCGGGCATCCGCCGCTTGCAGGTCACGGCGGCCATCTCGCCCTTCGTGCCCAAGCCGCACACCCCCTTCCAGTGGGAACGTCAACTATCGCTTGAAGAAATCCGCGAGCGCATCGGCTACCTGCTTTCGCGCTTCAAGGGCGAAAAATGCCTGAAGATGCGCTGGCACGAGGCATCAATGAGCGCGCTGGAAGGCATCTTCTCGCGCGGGGACCGGCGGCTGGCCGACGTGGTGGAAAGCGCCTACCGCAAGGGCGCCATCTTCAGCAGTTGGATCGAAGGGTTCGATCTTGCCCCGTGGCTGGACGCCATGGCCGAACACGGCCTGGCCGCCTCGGACTACACCCGCGAGCGCGGCGAGGACGAGCCGCTGCCCTGGGACCATCTGGATGCCGGGGCCAGCCGCGAATTCCTGCTGCGTGAACGCCACCGCGCGCTGGACATGAAGCTGACGGGCGACTGCCGCTACGGCGCCTGCCACCTGTGCGGGGTGTGCGACACCAAGTCCTCCCCGTCCCGCCTGGACAAGCTGCCGGGCGTTACCGCCTATGCCAACCGCACCAACCTGCCCCAGCGCGACCAGCAGGCCCACCAGCCCACACTGGATGAACAGGGCCGGATACGCATGCCGGAAAAGGCGGACAAGCCGCCGCAGATTTCCGACGAACTGGCCCTGAAGGCGGGCCACTACCGCATCTGGTACACCAAGGAAGACATGGCGGTGTTCCTCAGCCAGCTTGAACTGCAATCGCTGTTCGAGCGCGCCCTGCGCCGGGCCGGTCTGCCGCCCGCGTTCTCGCGCGGGTTCCATCCCCTGCCGCTGTTGTCATTCGGGCGGGCCCTGCCCGTGGGCGTGGCCAGCCGGGCGGAATGGCTGGCCGTGTACCTGCGCGAATACCGCACCGCCGACGAGGTGCGCCGCGCCCTTGATGGCCGCCTGCCGCGCGGCATGCGGGTAACCTTTGTGGAGGAACTGCCCGTGGGCCGCAACACCGCGCCGCAACCCGCCGGAGAAAACTTCGAGTTGCGCTACGGCGTGGATGATGCTCGTCGCGACGCCTTCATGCAGGCCTGGCGCGACTTTGCCGCCGCCCCCGCGCTGGAATGGACGCGCGAAACCAAGAAGGGACCGCGCACCACCGACATCCGCCCCCTGTTCCGGTCCATAGAGGTGCGCGACGACGGCAGCGTGCTGCTGGACATGGACTGGACCGAGCTGTACGTGTCGCCTCTTTCGCTGGCCCGCGCCGTGACCCCGCAGGCCGAAATCCACGAGGTGCATCTGCTCAAGGTGTCCCAGCGCTTTGACGGGGTGGCGCGGGCATAACCCGCCGCAATGCCGCATGCTTCACGGGGCCGCTTCCATCAGGAGGCGGCCCCGTCTTTTTGAAAACACGTTCATAGGCACGCGATATCGGGAATGGCGATCCGAGTTCCCCGTTCATCGGCACCAGCAAGGGATGCTGGTTGCCATAGCCTGAAGCGACACTATCTTTCCCATAGGCGGGCACAACCGCCGGGAGGACGCCATGAACATCACCGCCACCATCCTCGCGGACAAGATCCGCGAGATACATCCGGCCCTGGACAGGCACGGGATTGCCTTGCACGTCACCTTCGACAACGACAAGGACGCCTGGATCGTCCGCCTGCGCAAGGACGGCATCGAATGCGTGCATCTGGGCGTGCAGATCGGCCAGTTCATCAACTATTACTGCGACGGTCCCGTGGCTGCCTGCGCGGCCTGACGGCCCGGTCAGCCGCTGCGATGCAGGCAGCCCACCCGAAGCACGAAAATTTCCCCCTGCCGCTCCTCCGGATAGCTGCCGCTCTCCACTCTGGTTCCTCACGCTTTCCACCTGCCTTCCCCTGTCTTCCGCACCACGGATACCCGGACTCCGTCGTCGCCTCGGCCGACGATGCCGCACGCCACGAAAAACGGCGCGTTCCCCATGGGAGCGCGCCGTTTCGTGGTGCGTTGCGGAATTGCAAAGGACGGTACCGCCGGAGCTACGTGCACTCGATCGGCAACAACTTTTCCAGTCCCACGCGGCGGATGCCCGGAGCATCCAGCCCGGTGCGGCGCGCCGCCTCGGCCACGGCTTCGGATACCGGGCCGGTGGTCGCCAGGTCCACCCCGCGCGAACGCGCGGTGACGGCTGCCGACTGCAGCAGTTGCACCAGGGTCAGGTCCGCCGCCGTGACGCCGGACATGTCGATGCGCACCGCCGCAAAACTCCCCAGCACGTCCAGCAGCGCCTCGCGCAGGTCGGCCCCGCGTTCGATGGTCACCTCGCCGGACAGCACCAGCACGCCCTTTGCGCCTCCCTGAAATGAAGCATCGCCATCGGCGGCGCGCACGGTGAACCCGGCCACGGTGCGGCTGGCAACCCCGGCGGAGAGATCCAGGGCCACGCCGTCAACGGGCCTGTCGGCCAATGCGGCGTCGAGGTACGAAAGATCGGGAGCTTCGCCGCTGTCGGCGAACAGGTCGGCGTCGGGGTCCACGTCAGGATCGTCGGAAGCGTTTGGTGCAAGGGAGCCCGCGGAAGCCGTGTCGTCCACCATCCCCGCACGCATGTCGGGATGCTCGGCCTCAAACCCGGTCGGCGCTGCTCCCTCGGGCTCGATCTGATCGGAGGAATCACCCTGTTCTGTCTCGGCATCGGCATCGGCGAACAGATCGGCGTCGTCGTCATCCGGCGCAACGTCAGCGGAACCGCCCGGCGCAACGTCGCCTGAACTGGCAGTCGCAACGTCCCCGGAACCGCCCGGCACCGCATCGTCACCCACCATGCCGCCGATCAGCGAGGCCAGGGCACGCCGCGAGGCGTCATCGCCCCCTGCTCCGTCTCCGTCATCGTCAAGGGCCAGGGCGTCCATGCCCGCGGCAAGCTCCGCCTCCAGTTCCGCCAGCCTGCGCTCCTCGGCATCGGGGTCCACCACCGTGCCGGAAAACTTGCTTTCGTCGTCGGTGCCGTTGCTCATGGTATCCTCCCGCAGTTTCCGCATGGCCGTGTCGTACTGGCGCATCAGGTCGTCGATGCTGTCGGCGTCGGGCGCCTTGTGCGCCGCCATCACCGCCATGGTGGCGCTGCGCGCCGGTGCGCGCTGCCAGCCCGGTTCGCCGCGCCGCACCCTTTCCACGTCGATGGGGTGCACCCTGGCCGATTCCACCTGGAACACCGTGTTCACAAGGTCCGGCTCCAGGATCGACGCGTACAGCACGTGCAATCCGCAACCGGGCGTTCCCGGCCCAGCGCAGCCCGGACCGGGCACAAAGCGCGCATCCAGCACCAGACCGCTCTTGCGCAGGAAGGCCAGCAGCCCCAGCGGGCTCAGGTCCTTGCGCAGCAGGTCGTCGGAGCCGCCAAACTCCACCACGTACACGTACAGCCCGTCACGCCGGGCGCGCAGCACATCGATGCCGTGCAGATCGAACAGACAATGCCCATCGGGGTCGCAAATCGACAAATGCTCGCGTGCGGTGCCCTGCAACGGTTCAGGCAGCGCGTCGTCCAACAGGGCCACCAGCCGCAGCAGGGCCCGCCCGGCGGGCGAATCATCCCGGTCCAGCGCATTGGGATCGCCGGTAACGCACACCGCCGGATACTGCCCGGCACCCTCGGGTGGCGCGTCCCCGGCAGGGCCTTCGGCGCTCTCATCCGTCTCCACCACGCCGGAAAGCCCGGCCAGCGCCCGCATGCACCCTTCCAGCGCGGATACGGCAGGCGCCGAAAGCGGCAGCGAGCCGTCACGGGCCAGTTCAAAGGCCGCCTCCAGCAGGCGGGCCATGCGACCGGCGCCATCCAGCCCCAACAGGCCCGCGGCGCCGCGCAGCCCGTGCACCAGGCGGGACAGACGGCCCAGCAGTTCCGGATCGGCGCGTTCACCCGCCACTTCCAGTTCCAGCAGATGCACGTCGGCCTCGGCCAGCACATCACCCACGTCGTTGCGGTATTGCTTGAGAAGTCGTTGCATTGCCTTGTGATCTGTACGCCGGATGGCGTACCGGAAACATGATTATGCGGGCGCGCGGCCCCGGTTGCGTCGGGCAGGGTTGCGTCGGCCCCGGTTGCGTCGACCCCGGTTGCGTCGGGCAGGTCTACACGGGACCGGTCTCTACACGGGACCGGTCTGCGCGAGGCCGAAGTGCATCGGGCAGGGCCGCCCTGCGGCAGTGTTGACCCGGGCCCCGCCGTACAGCGGCGCGCGTCGTTTCTGCCTGCACGTCGCCCTGGCCACGGCTTTCCACTGCGTCAGTAGCAACAAAGCGCCGTTTTGTCTTCCGCCGCCACCTTGCCTTGCGCCGGGAAACGATTACATGTACCTGTCGGCCCCGCCATGCAAAGCCTGCACACGCGGCTTTGTTCGCGGCGTCGGCAGACCGACGCCCCCGGCCCTGCGGCCATGCCCTTTGCAAGGGCCGCGCCGCACGTTTTACGGCCATCACCGGCCGCCGTTCCGACAGCCGGTACGACACAGCGCACGCCGCCCCGCGCGGCGCATCGGAGACATTCGCAATGCGCACCCTTCTCACCCTGTTTCTTCTCCTCGGAGCCCTGACGATGCCGACCGCAGCCACGGCCGCCACGCCCACAGCCCCGGCCCCACAGCTGACCCGCCTGTCCAACGGCCTGACGGTGCTCATCCAGCAGGACGAGCGTTTTCCGCTGGCCTCGCTGCGCCTGTACGTGCACGCCGGTTCCACCTACGAAACCCCGCGCGAGGCAGGCATAAGCCACGTGCTGGAGCACATGGTGTTCAAGGGCACGGAAAGCCGCCCCAAGGGCGCCGTTGCCCGCGACGTGGAACGCGCGGGCGGCTACCTGAACGCCGCCACCAGCTTCGACTACACCGTGTACCTTACCGACATGCCCGCCGCGCAGTGGAAGCTGGGCATGGACGTGCTGAAGGACATGGCCTTTCACCCCACGCTGGACCCCGCCGAGCTTGAATCCGAAAAGGAAGTCATCCTCGCCGAACTGCAACGCGGAGAGGACAGCCCGGACAACCGGCTGTTCCAGCACATGCAGGCCCTGACCCTGAACGGCACGCCCTACGCATCGCCCATCATCGGCCTGCGCGAAACCATCAGGTCGTTCACGGCGGACGACATCCGCGATTACATCCGCAGGCACTACCAGCCGCAGTCCATGCTGCTGGCCGTGGTCGGCAACGTGAACCCTGCGGAAGCGCTGGCCGAGGCGCAGCGCCTGTTCGGCGACCTGAAGAACGACGCCACGGTCACCCCGCCCGCGCCCATCGACGCGGAAAAGCTGCTGGCCCAGCCGCTGACCATTATCGATGGCGGCAAGGCGGACGGCGGCAAGACCGCCGCGCCCGCAGCGGCCAAATCCGAAAAGTCCGCCAAGCCCGCCCAAACGGAAAAGACGGCCAAGCCCGCCTCCGGCACTGTCGCCGCCGCCCCCGTTATCCCCGCTCCGACAGTCAAGATCGAACCCGGGCCGTGGAACAAGGTGTACCTGGGCATTTCCTTCCCCGCGCCCGGCTTTGGCGATGCGCAGTCGCCCCAGCTTGACGTGCTGGCCCACCTGCTGGGCGGCGACCGCACCTCGCTGCTGTACCGCACCTACAAGTACGAAAAGCAGCTGGTTGATTCCATTTCGGTGTCCAACTACAGCTTCGAGCGCGTGGGCATGCTGAACATCATGGCGGAACTGGACGCCGACAAGCTGGACGCCTTCTGGACCGCGCTGACGGCGGACCTGTCCTCGCTGTCCGCCAGCCGCTTCACGGCGGAAGACATCGAACGCGCCAAGCTGAACCTGGAAGACGACATGTTCCGGGCCAAGGAAACCCTGCCCGGCCTTGCATCCAAGCTCGGCTACTTCCAGTTCTTCACCGGCATGCAGGGTGAAACCAACTACCTGCGCGGCCTGCACGACGTCACCCCCGCCACCCTGCAAGACCTGATCACCCGCTGGCTGCGGCCCGAACGGCTTTCCGTGGTGGCCCTGACGCCGGAAACATCGCAGACGCCCGACCTTGCCGCCACGCTGGCGAAAGCATGGCCCGCCCCGGCCCACGCCGGGTCCGACGCCGCATCCGCCGCCGTGGCCGACAAGACCGAGGTCATCGACCTTGGCAAGGGCCGCACGCTCATCCTCATGCCAGACGCCACCCTGCCCTACACGGCGGTGGACATGGTGTTCAGCGGCGGCAACGCGCTGCTGCCCGAAGGCAAGCAGGGTCTGGCCTCTCTGGCCGCAAGCGCGCTGCTGAAGGGCACCCTGCCCACGCCGCAGTCCGCCGGGGCAAAGGCCGCAGGCATTGCGGACGGGCTGGATGCGCCGTCCATGGAGACCTACCAGTCCGACCGCGCCGCCAGCCTTGGCGCTGCCGCCGGGCGTCAGACCTTCAGCCTGGCGCTGCGCCAGCCTTCGCGCTTCAATGACGACATGTTCGCCCTGCTGGGGCAGGTGCTGACCGCGCCCGCCTTTGCCGACGCGGAAGTGGCGCGCGAACGGGTGAACCAGGTGGCCGCCATCAAGGCGCGAGAGGACCAGCCCATGGGCCTGGCCTTCCGCCATCTGACGCCCTTCCTGTTCCCCGGTCACACCTACGGCTACTACCATCTGGGCATGCCCGAAACGGTGCAGAAGTTCGGCGTGACCGACGTGCGCGGCTTCTGGACGCAGCAGGTGCGCCAGCCGTGGGTGATGGCCGTGTGCGGCCAGTACGACCGCGAAGCGATCATCCGCCACGCAAAGGAACTGCCCGCGCCCGACGCCAGGCCCGCCAGCCTGTCCGCGCCCAGTTGGAACAAGGACAAGGGGCTGGACCTGCACCTGCCGGGCCGCAATCAGGCCCACCTGATGCTGGTATTCCCCACCACGCCGCTGAAAAGCGACGACACCCCCGGCCTTGAACTGATGCAGGCCATCCTGTCCGGCCAGAGCGGCCTGCTGTTCCGCGACCTGCGCGACGAGCAGGGCCTGGGCTACACCGTCACCGCCATGAACTGGCAGTCGGAAAAGGCCGGGTTCATGATCTTCTACATAGGCACCGAGCCGGGCAAGCTGGACCAGGCCACGCAGGGCTTCAAGGACGTCATCGCCCGCCTGCACGTCGACACCCTGCCCGACGACGAACTGCGGCGCGGCAAGAACCAGCTGGAAGGCGACTACTACCGCGAACACCAGCGCCTTGGCAGCCGCAGCTCCGAGGCGGCGGTGCTGACGTCGCAGGGGTACCCGCTGGCCTTCAACAAGCAGGTGGTGGACAAGGCGGCCAAGCTGGACGCCGAGGCCCTGCGCGCGCTGGCCCGCAAGTATCTGAAGGTTGAGGGGGCGTATACCGTCCGCGTGCTGCCCTAAACCAGACCGCAATACCGTAATCTGATGCCGTTCCCGCGCCGGGGCATCCGCATGGATGTCCCGGCGCTTTCGTATTAGCTGGGGGACCGCCGTTTCTAAATGAAAATGAGGAACCTGCTAGCGTTGCCAAGGGTTCCTCATTCTTCAGCCCCAAATTGCCTTGCGTCCTTATACTCCGCGCCTGTCTTCCGGCGCGGAGGGCTGTGCGGGGGCGATGCAAGGAATTACGAGTTTTTTCGCCGGGCAAGGCGGATGGCTTTTTTTGAGCGGAGATCGGCAGCCGTTAGGTGAGCGCGTAGCGCGAACGTTACGGATGGCGAAAGCAGCGCTGTACTTATGTACGTGAGCATCAAAAAAAGACAGCCAACACAGCCCGGCGGAAAAAGGCGGCAGCCGTTATGAGAGTGCGCAGCACGATCATTACGGATGGCGACCGCAGCGCGCGGATTCCGACAGCAGTGCCCTCGCGCATTACCAAACCCCACCGCCCGTCCCTGCTCCCCCTCCCAACGCTTTCCCTTTGCCCCCGCGCCCTGTACAACGACACGACACACTCACCGGAGCATCCCATGGAATTCGCGACCCTGGCCGCCATGAGCACCTATGCCATCGCCATGAGCGTCACCCCCGGCCCCAACAACACCATGGTCATGTCATCGGGCCTCACCTTCGGCTTCTGGCGCACCATGCCCCACCTGCTGGGCGTCTCGCTGGGCTTTCCGCTGATGATCATTGCCGTGGGCCTCGGCATGGATCGGATTTTCGCCGCCGTGCCGCAACTGCACGACTGGCTGCGCTGGGTAGGTTCCGCCTACCTGCTGTGGCTGGCCTGGCGCATCGCCACCGCCGCCCCGCCCACGCCGGGCGAAGCGGCAAAAGGCCGCAACGCCGCGCGCCCCATGAACTTCATCGAAGGGGCGCTGTTCCAGTGGGTGAACCCGAAGGCATGGCTGGCCGCCGTGGCCGGGGTGACCACCTACGTTTCCGGGCATGGCGGGGAAGAATCCGCCCTAGCCGCCAACGTGCTTGGCCTGCACGGCGTATCGCCGGAACTGCTGGCGCTTACGGCAGTGTTCGCGGCCATGGCCTTCCCGTCCCTGGCCCTTTGGTGTGCGGGCGGCACGGCCCTGCGCGGGCTGCTGCATTCCCCGGTGGCGATACGCTGGTGCAACGCGGTGATGGGCGCGCTGCTGGCGATTTCTGTTTTCTCGCTGTTCTAAGCCACGGCTGACGGGCGGTGGCGCGCAGGTTGTGCCCGGCCCGCCCGCCCCGTCCTGACTGCGCCCGGCCCCAGCGACCTTCGATCCCATGCCGACGCCGCGTGCGGGCCATGCGCTGGTCGTGTGCGGGCCGCATGCTGGCCGCGCGCACCTCGCCCCGCGCGCATGCCACCTTTCGTCGCCTGCCGCGTCCCGTCGCGCCCCAGCGCCGCCCCCGCTGTCCCCCATCCCCGCCCGCCCTTTCCAAACCGCGCAAAAGACGCTATGAAGCCCCGGCGGCCACGCCGCCCCCCAACCCGCGCCCCGCGCCGCATACGGCGCGCGCGCCATCATCGCAATTTCCGGAGACAGACATGGCTCTCAGCATAGGCATCGTCGGGCTGCCCAACGTGGGCAAGTCCACCCTGTTCAACGCACTGACCAAGACCCAGAACGCCGAGGCGGCCAACTACCCCTTCTGCACCATAGAACCCAACAAGGCCACTGTGGCCGTGCCCGATGTGCGCATCGACAAGCTGACCGAAATGGCCAAGCCGCAGAAGACCATCAGCGCCACGGTGGACTTCATCGACATTGCCGGGCTGGTGCGCGGGGCCAGCAAGGGCGAAGGGCTGGGCAACCAGTTTCTGGCCAACATCCGCGAATGCGCCGCCATTCTTGAAGTGGTGCGCTGCTTCGACGACGAGAACATCACCCACGTGGACGGGGCCATCGACCCCATCCGCGACATAGAGACCATAGAGACCGAACTGCTGCTGGCCGACATTCAGTCCGCCGAAAAGCGGTACGAGCGCCTGTCCAAGACGTCCAAGTTCGACAAGGAAGCCAAGGCCGCGGCTGACGAACTGGGCCGCCTGCTGGAGCACATGAACGCGGGCAACCCGGCCTCCACCTTTGAAGGCAAAGACAACGACCTGTTCAAGCAGGCCATGCGCGAAATGGGCCTGATCACCGCCAAGAAGGTCATCTACTGCGCCAACGTGGACGAGGCCAACCTGGACGGCGCCAACGACCACGTGCGCCGCGTGCGCGAACTGGCCGAGCAGCGCGGCTGCGACATGGTGGTGATCTGTGCCAAGATCGAGGAAGAGCTTCAGGGCCTTTCCGACGAGGAACAGGCAGAGATGCTGGCTTCTTACGGTATCAAGGAAAGCGGCCTCGTCAGCATCATCCGCACCGGCTACCACACGCTGGGCCTGGCCAGCTACTTTACCGTGGGCGAAAAGGAAGTGCGCGCCTGGACCATCCAGCAGGGCTGGAAGGCCCCGGCCTGCGCGGGCGTAATCCACACCGACTTCGAACGCGGCTTCATCCGGGCCGAAGTTATCGGCTACGACGACTACGTGAAGCACGGCACCGAAGCGGCCTGCCGGTCCGCCGGGGTGCTGCGCGTGGAAGGCAAGGAATACGTGATGAAGGACGGCGACGTGGTCCACTTCCTGTTCAACGTGTAA
Organism: Nitratidesulfovibrio termitidis HI1; assembly: GCF_000504305.1. Classification (NCBI taxonomy): domain Bacteria; kingdom Pseudomonadati; phylum Thermodesulfobacteriota; class Desulfovibrionia; order Desulfovibrionales; family Desulfovibrionaceae; genus Nitratidesulfovibrio; species Nitratidesulfovibrio termitidis. The sequence continues at coordinate 307,856 of NZ_KI632512.1, read as the reverse complement.
CGCATGCATCGCCAGGCCTGACGCCCCGGAGAACAGCTGACCGGGGCGCGGGCCATGCCCCACAGCCCCACCGGACGCAAGCCGCCATCCTTGCAAGATGCCGACAGGAGGAGGGATGACCGACCTTCAATCGCCACTGCCGGGTGAATTCCTGCTCTACGAAACCGAGGATGGTCACACCCGTGTGGAATGCCGGTTTGCCGAGGATACGCTTTGGCTTTCGCAGGCAATGATGGCCGAGCTGTTCCAGACTTCGTCGCAAAACATCACCCTGCATCTGAAGGCCCTGTACGCAGAGGGCGAAATTACCCCCGAGGCAACCTGTAAGAGTTACTTACAGGTTCGGGCCGAGGGGGCGCGGCAGGTCCGGCGCAGCGTCAAGTTCTACAGTCTCGACGCCATACTGGCCGTGGGCTATCGCGTCCGTTCGCCTCGCGGCACCCAGTTCCGTCGCTGGGCCACGGAGCGGCTGCGGGAATATCTGGTCAAGGGCTTCACTCTGGACGACGAACGGTTGAAGAACCCGCCCGTTGCCGGATCAGCCGTGCCGGACCGCTTTGACGAACTGCTTGATCGCATCCGCGACATTCGGGCCAGCGAACGCCGGATGTACCTGCGCGTGCGCGAGATATTCGCAATGGCGGCGGATTACTCCCCCACGCTGCCGGAAACCACCCAGTTTTTCCGGTTCATCCAGAACAAGTTGCACTTTGCCGTCACCGGCAAGACCGCTGCGGAACTCATCGCCGAACGGGCCGACAGCAGCCTGCCGAACATGGGGCTGACGACGTGGAAGTCGGGAAGCGTGCAGAAGGCGGACGTCACCGTTGCCAAGAACTATCTGCACGAAACGGAGATTGGTGAACTCAACCGCATCGTCACCATGTGGCTGGACTTTGCAGAAGACCAAGCCCGCCGCCGCAAGGAAATTTTTCTCAAGGACTGGGCCGAAAAGCTTGATTCCTTCCTGAAATTCAACGACCGCGACGTGCTTGAAGGCGCGGGCCGGATTTCCAAAAAGCAGGCGGACACCCACGCGGAAGGCCAGTATGAGCAGTTTGCCGCACAACGGCGCGCACTGCTGGAAGCCGAGGGGGAAACGTTCAATGTGCGGGCATTGGAAGACGCCGCCAAAGCGCTGCCTGAACCGAAAGCCCCCGAACATCCGACGATGTCTTCAACACGCGACAAACTGCGGCGCGGCAAAAACTGACGGACAGGGTGACTATCGCAGGCGTGTGTAACGGCTGCCGTCCTTGGTCACCGCAGGCTGCCCCCACAAGCTTTTTTACACGTCAAAGAGCAATGCCGGGCGAGCATGGCGTGGGCCAACAGGCCGCCTGATCAGCACCTCCCCGGGCACGGCTGTGTCAGGGGAATACTATCTCTGTACAGTTTTCATCCCATTGTCCTTGTTGGACGACAAATATCATTTCGCATCCATTCTCCAACGAAACACATTCAAACTGGCCGTGGATTTCACCTAAGGAGAATTCGGACTTGGAACAGGAACGGATCGAGTCAATAACCGAACCTAGCAAATCAACACCATTTGCCCGAAACCAGAGCATGTTGCACATTGCAAGGAAGTCATTGACCACTTGACCTTTGGTTACGGACCGTTCTAGATGCCTTGCGACGTTGAGCACTGACATTTTAAAGACAAGCTTTTTAACAACCCCTTTGACGCCACGAATCGAATAACAATACGTGTTCATAATGTTTATATCATTGGCTGTCGTGGTATCTGATGCGGAATAATAATCTCCATATCTCCAGTCGTAGTCATCAGGCATCAGTTCATAATCATCAAGAAAATGCCTAGCATCTTTTGGAAGCCACCCCTCATTTCCTGAAACAGGCTCAGGAAATATCTCAGACAACCATGTTTGCATAATTATTTTTATTCCCGAATTGATTCCTGCGATATTTTGCGGTCTTGTGCAAGCTACAATCTGAGACCACCTCTTTGCGATATTAACATTGAAGTTAAAGACAATGAAAGACACTATCTTCGCATAAAGAGCCACTGGCCTCTTCTTTACATGGAAATCTACCAATACAAACACGCTTTCGTAGGCACAAAACATGGTGAAGGCAAACACGAACGGCACATACAGAACTGTCAAGGATGCGACGGAGACATAGTTCAAGAGAACATGCTGGTTGAAATACGCCTTCGGATTGCTATACATGTCAAAGCCTGTTCGTACGACGACGAACAATACAATCCCCAAAATCATAAAGCTTGTCATCTTGACGATACGTTGTTCCTCCATCTTCTCCGCGTAAGCGAGTATGATTCCGAAAAAAAGCATGAGTGGAACGCCAATAAAAAACTCAACCAAGAAATCAAACGGATAAAGGCCGAGAAAAAATGAAAACAAAGCCAGCCAAGTCCAACCTGACCTGACAAGAGTGAAAGCGTTTCCAACCATGTTTTTCTGAAATTCTTTCATTTTCCCAAGTGGTATAAATCCTACTGAAACAATCCAGATGAAGGCGTATTTAAGCTGATACACTGTGAATAGGCCAAGTTGCTCAAGCAGGTACAAGGAGCCACCAGTGTATGCCAATATGGCAAAACAGACTGAAACTAATTTTTTTCTCAAAGCAGCTTTGACAACCTGAAAAGCGGGCTCCCTTGTCTTTTTGAAAGCAAAGACCAAAGCAACAGCCATTCCAATCCATGAAAGAAGTGCAAGGTCCCTTGTGCTGACAGTGCCTGCAACCGCAAGTGCTTTGCCGTTGAAAGTGGCTAGCAAGAAATGAAGCCCTTCGCTGATATTTAAAAAGAAACCATCCATATCATGTCCCTGCTATACCATTAACCATCGCTACAGACGCGCACACACGCGGTATCAACTCTGAATACTTGAAGATAAATCCGTTTATCCTGTTTTTTCAAGAAAAACCATATTGGAAGCTGAAGCCAAACAGAGAGCAGTGGGAGAATATTCCATCATACATGCACGTTAACACCTTGAGGAGCAAACTCTCCCCCTGTACGAGCAACCAGCACAATGTAGCTAATTATAACTCCACCCTTGCCCTTGCGCTTGCCCTGCCCCGACGGTATACAAATTCTCCAAACACTTCGGCACACTTCGCGCCGTCAGGACAGGAGCACGCCATGGCAACGCATCCACGGGCCGGGCAGCGGCCCGAAGCTTCGCAACTGGTGGACATTCCGGCGCTGGTCGCCGCCTACTATACCGAGCACCCGGATACCGCCGCGCCCGAGCGGCGCGTGTCCTTCGGCACCTCCGGCCACCGGGGCGGCGCGCTGTCCGGCAGCTTCAACGAGGAACACATCCTCGCCGTCACCCAGGCGGTGTGCGAATACCGCGCGCAGGCAGGCATAACCGGCCCGCTGTTCCTGGGCATGGACACCCACGCCCTGTCGGAACCCGCCCACCGCTCCGCGCTGGAAGTGCTGGCCGCCAACGGCGTGCCCACGGTCATCCAGCAGGGCGGCGGCTACACCCCCACCCCGGTCATTTCGCACGCCATCCTCACCTGGAACGCGGGCCGCGCGCAGGGCCTTGGTGACGGCATCGTCATCACCCCCTCGCACAACCCCCCCGAAGACGGCGGCTTCAAGTACAATCCGCCCCACGGCGGCCCGGCGGATACCGACGCCACCAAGTGGATTCAGCGCCGCGCCAACGAACTACTTGATGACGGCAACCGCGCCGTGCGCCGCATGCACCTGCGCGATGCGCTGGCCGCCCCGTGCGTAAGCCAGCGCGACTTCGTGCGCGGTTACGTGGACGACCTTGCATCCGTGGTGGACATGCCCGCCATCAAGGCCGCCGGGCTGAAACTGGGGGCAGACCCCTTGGGCGGCTCGTCGCTGGCGTACTGGCGCCCCATTGCCGAAGCCTACGGCCTCGACATCACCGTGGTGAACGACGCGGTGGACCCCACCTTCCGGTTCATGCCGCTGGACAAGGACGGCAAGATCCGCATGGACTGCTCGTCCCCGTGGGCCATGGCCGGGCTGATCAATCTCCGCGACAAGTTTGACGTGGCCTTCGGCAACGACGCCGACGCAGACCGCCACGGCATCGTCACCGCATCGGGCCTGATGAACCCCAACCACTACCTGGCCGTGGCCGTGTGGTACCTGTTCCGCCACCGCCCGCAGTGGTCGCCGCAATGCGCCGTGGGCAAGACGCTGGTCACCAGTTCCATGGTGGACCGGGTGGCCGCATCGCTGGGCCGCAAGGTGGTGGAGGTGCCCGTGGGCTTCAAGTGGTTCGTGCAGCCGCTGCTGGAAGGCAGTTGCGGCTTCGGCGGGGAAGAAAGCGCCGGGGCGTCCTTTTTGCGGCGCGACGGCACGGTGTGGACCACCGACAAGGACGGCCTGCTGCTGAACCTGCTGGCGGCGGAAATCATGGCCGTGGAAGGCCGCGACCCGGCGGAACTGTACACGAAACTCACAGAGCAGTTCGGCGCGCCGCTGTACGAGCGGTTGCAGTCGCCCGCCGGGGCGGAACGCCGGGCCGTGCTGGCCAACCTTTCGCCCGACGTGCTGACCGCCACCGAACTTGCGGGCGCGCCCATCACCGCCATGCTGACCAAGGCCCCCGGCAACGGCGCGTCCATCGGAGGGCTGAAGGTCATCACCGACGACGGCTGGTTTGCCGCGCGCCCCTCCGGCACCGAGGACATGTATAAAATCTACACCGAAAGTTTCAAGGGTTCCGACCACCTGAAGCGCATTCAGCAAGAGGCCGTGGACATCGTGGACCGGGCCTTTGCGGCGGCCGGGGTATAGACGGCAGGCGGCACAACAACGCCACGTGATAGAAAGTCACGCAGGGCGTTAACGCTCATTGACCGCGCTACCGCTGGCGGCTATGTTCGTCAGCAATTCCGGGGGCGGACGCGGCATGCGCCAGCCAAAGCCCGAAATTCGGACCGCATCACGTTTACCGGGCATCCATCAGGCCGCCGCCTCACGCAGGCGCGGCGGCGAAACCACGGCGCACACCGCGCGCAGGCAGAAGGACGTTCCGATGAAATTCCTGGTCGTTGACGACGACTTCGACAGCCGCAGACTGGTCCAGAAACTCCTTCATCCCTACGGGTATGTCGACATCGCCACCGACGGCGAGGAAGGCGTGCAAGCCTTCGCTTCCGCCCTCAAGGACGGCGAACCCTATGATGTCGTCACCCTCGACATCCTCATGCCCAACGCCGACGGGCAACAGGCCCTGCGCGAAATCCGCGAAATCGAAAAAGAAGAGGGCGTTGCCCCCGAAAAGGCCGTGAAGGTCATCATGATTTCCGGCCTGGACGATTCGCAGGAAGTGCACGACGCCTTCTTTCTGGGCGATGCCGTCAGCTTCATCGTAAAGCCCATCCGCCGCCAGTTGCTGCTGGACGAAATCGAAAAGCTCGGCGTGCATCTGGAAAAGACCGAAAAGTAGGCGCGCCTCTCCCCCCTTTTCAATGTGTCGCGGCACTTGCGGGTCGCGCCGTGTCCGGCTATTACCGGTGCACCGGCGCGCTATCCGCGTTCCCGGCCACGGTCTGGCCTGTCCGGCGTATCCTTTCATTGCGTACCACCGCAGCAAGGGCCGCGCCGCCCGCCTGCACCGGGGCAGACCGCGCCCCGCATCGTTCGCAACAGCGCCACACACCGCAGCCGGGCCGTGACCGCCGCGCCCGCGCCGCGCATTCCACTCACCCCCCACTGGCCCCCACCACAGGCCGACCCCTTCCAGGAGGCAACACATGTCCATTCCCGCCGACCTGCTCTACACCGATACCCACGAATGGGTGCGCATCGAAGGTGACGAGGCCGTCATCGGCATCACCCAGTTTGCCCAGGAACAACTGGGCGACCTGACCTTCGTCGACCTGCCCGCCGTGGGCGACACCCTGGCCACCGGCCAGGAAATGGGTTCGGTGGAATCGGTGAAGGCCGCCAGCGAACTGTACTCGCCCCTTGCCGGCACCGTCAGCGCCGTCAACGACGCCCTTTCCGGCGCGCCGGAACTGGTGAACCAGCTGCCCTACACCGACGGCTGGATGGTGCGCGTGAAGCTGGACGGCAAGCCCGAAGGCCTGCTTTCCGCCGCCGACTACGAAGCCGTCGTCGCGCGCGAAGCCCACTAGCGGCAAGGAGCAACCCATGCCGTTCATCCCGCACTCCCCAGAGGAGGTCCGGGAAATGCTCTCCGTCATCGGCGTGCAGAGCATCGAGGACCTTTTCGTCGATATTCCGGCAGAGATGCGCTCGCGCAGCTTCGAGCTGCCCCAGGGCCTGAGCGAAATGCAGGTGATGGCCAAGATGGAAGAAATGGCCGCCCGCAACCGCACCGACGTGGTCAGCTTTCTGGGCGGCGGTTTCTACAACCACCACATCCCCGCTGCCGTCGATGCGCTGGTTTCGCGCGGTGAATTCTACACCGCCTACACCCCCTACCAGCCGGAAGCATCGCAGGGCACCCTGCAGGCCATCTTTGAATACCAGACGGCGGTGTGCCGCCTGCTGGACATGGATTGCGCCAATGCGTCCGTGTATGATGGCGGTTCGGCCATCTTCGAAGCCATGATGATGGCCGTGCGCGCCACCAAGCGCCGCAAGCTGGTCATCGACGAGGCCGTCAGCCCCATCTGGCGCACCATGCTGGCCTCGTACACGTCCAACCTCTCGCTCGATCTGGTCACCGTGCCGCAGGTGGACGGCACGTCGGACATGGCCGCCCTGAAGGCTGCCGTGGATACCGGCTGCGCCGCCGTGGTGGTGCAGAACCCCAACTTCTTCGGGGTGGTGGAAGACTTCACCGACCTGTTCGCGCATGCCAGAAGCCAGAAGGCCGCGTCGGTCATTTCGGTGTACCCGGTCATGCAGTCGGTGCTGAAAACGCCCGGCGAAATGGGCGCGGACATCGCCGTGGCAGAAGGCCAGTCGCTGGGCCAGCCGCTGAGCTTCGGCGGGCCGTACCTTGGCGTCATGACCTGCACCAAGGACATGGTACGCCAGATGCCGGGCCGCATCGTGGGCCGCACCAACGACACCGAAGGCCGCACCGGCTACGTGCTGACGCTGCAGGCGCGCGAACAGCACATCCGCCGCGCCAAAGCCACGTCCAACATCTGCTCCAACCAGGCCCTGTGCGCCCTGCGCACGCTGGTGCACCTGTGCCTGCTGGGACCGGAAGGCCTGACCCGCACGGCGGAACTTTCCATGGAGCGCGCCCGCTACGCCATGGAACGGCTTACCGCCATCGCCGGGGTGCGCCCGCTGAACACCGCCCCCTACGGCAACGAATTCGCTGTGCGGCTGCCCATTCCCGCCTTCGAGGCGGTGGACAGGCTTACCGCGCGCGGCTACGTGCCCGGCTTTCCCGTGGGGCGCTACTACGCAGGCATGGACGACGTGCTGCTGGTGGCCTGCACTGAAAAGAACAGCTTCGAACAGGTCGGCATTCTGGCCGAAATGCTGGGAGGTATCCTGTGAAGACCGCCTTCGCCGCATCCGTCCCCGGCCGCACCGCCTGCCTGCCCGCAGAACCGAAGAAGCACGCGGCGGACATGCTGCCCGCAAACCTGCTGCGCGCCACCCGCCCCGCCCTGCCCGAACTGGGCGAACTGGACGTGGTGCGCCACTTCACGCGGCTGTCGCGCCTGAACTTCGGGGTGGATTCCAATTTCTACCCCCTCGGCTCGTGCACCATGAAGTACAACCCCAAATTCACCGAACAGGTGGCCGCCCTGCCCGGCTTTACCCGGTTGCACCCGCTGATGGCCCAGTTGAAGGGCGCGGGCCAGTACACCCAGGGCGCCCTTGAGGTGATGTGGGAGACCGAGCGCCTGCTGTGCGAAATCACCGGCATGCGCGCCTTCACCCTGCACCCCATGGCGGGCGCGCACGGCGAGCTTACCGGCGCCATGCTCATCGCCGCCTACCACAAGGACAAGGGCAACCATAAGACCAAGGTCATCTGCCCGGATTCCGCCCACGGCACCAACCCCGCATCCGCCGCACTGGCCGGGTACGAGGTGGTGAACATCGAATCCAAGGACGGCATGGTCGATCCGGACGCGCTGGAAGCCGCCCTGACCGACGACGTGGCCGCCCTGATGATGACCTGCCCCAACACCCTGGGGCTGTTCGAAAGCCACCTGCCGCGCATTGTCGAAAAGCTGCGCGCAGTGGACGCCCTGCTCTACTACGACGGCGCGAACCTTAACGCCATCCTCGGCAAGATGCGCGTGGGCGACGTGGGCTTTGACGTGGTGCACCTTAACCTGCACAAGACCTTCGCCACCCCGCACGGCGGCGGCGGCCCCGGTGCCGGTCCGGTGGGCGTCAGCGAACGGCTGGTGCCGTACCTGCCCATCTCGCGTGTGGAAAAGCTGCACGATGGCCGCTACTACCTGAACTACGACCATCCGAAGTCCATCGGCTTCATGGCGCCGTTCTACGGCAACTTCGGCGTGCTGCTGAAGGCCTATGCCTACATCCTGCGCCTGGGCGGCGAAGGGCTGGAACGCGTGTCCGAATACGCGGTGCTCAACGCCAACTACCTGCGCAAGCGGCTGGAAAAGGTGCTGGAAATCCCCCACGACCGCATCTGCATGCACGAGTTCGTGGCGTCCGCCTGCAACCACGCCGAATGCGGCATCCGCGCGCTGGACGTGGCCAAGGCCCTGCTGGACAAGGGCTACCACGCCCCCACCATCTACTTCCCGCTCATCGTCAAGGAATGCATGATGTTCGAGCCCACGGAAACCGAGAGCAGGCAGACGCTCGACGAATTCGCGGACGACCTCATCGCCATTCTGGAATCGGCGGCGCAAAACCCCGACGCCCTGCACGCGGCCCCGGTGACCACGCCGGTGCGCAGGCTGGACGAGACGGCGGCGGCCCGCAACATGGTGCTGACGGATGACGCCTAGCACCCGCTACGACATGATCATACTCGGAGGAGGGCCCGGCGGAAGTCGGGCCGCCTTCGATGCGGCGGCGCGCGGGCTTTCCGTGGCGCTGGTGGACCGTGACGGCCTGGGCGGCACCTGCCTGAACCGGGGGTGCATCCCCACCAAGCTGCTGCTGGGGGCCACCGCCGCCCTGCCGCTGCTGGAAGCGCAAAAGAAGCTGAAGGGCGCCGAAGGGCACATCGCCTTCGATCTGCCCGGCCTGCAACAGCGCAAGGACAGGTACGTCAAGGGCACCCGCCAGGCGCTGGAAAAGCGCCTGAAGGCGGCGGGCATCGCCGTGTACGCGGGCGAGGGCCGGGTGACCAGCGGACGGCAGGGCGATGGTGACGGCGAACTGGCCGTCACCGCCGTGCAGGCCGACGGCACGGAGCAGGAAACCCGGCTTGGCTGGGGGACCCTGATCGTGGCCACCGGCTCCACCCCGGCCAGCTTTCCCGGCCTTGCCGCCGACGGCGCGGCGGTGCTCGATTCCACCGCGCTGCTCGACGTGACCGAGGCCCCGGAAAGCCTGATCGTGGTGGGCGGCGGAGCCATCGGCCTAGAAATGGCCGACTTCTTCTCTCGCCTCGGCACGCGCATCACCATCGTGGAAGGCATGAGCCGCCTGGCCCCCACCGAGGATGCCGAAGTGGGCGACACCCTGCGCAAGGTCTACGCCCGCGAAGGGTGGACCATCCACACCGGGCGCAAGGTGGCCTCGCTGGCGACCGTGGACGGTAACGCCGTGCTGCGCTTTGACGATGGCGAGGAACTGACCGCCAGCAAGGCGTTGCTGGCCGTGGGGCGCCGCCCCGCGTCCGCCGGTATCGGGCTGGAGGCGCTGGGCGCAACCCTGCGCGGCCCCGGCTGGGTGCAGACCGACGAGTGGCTGCGTGCGGCCCCGCACGTGTACGCCATCGGCGACGTGAACGGCCGCACCCTGCTGGCCCACGCGGCAGACCATCAGGGCCGCTACGCCGTGCGCCATGCCTGCAGCGACGCCCCGGCGCCCTACGACGCAGGCGTGATGCCCGCGTGCATCTACGGCCATCTGGAGGCCATGCGGGTTGGCCCTACTGCGGAAGATCTGAAAAATACGGGATTTTCCCCCCGTGTTTCGCGCTCTATGCTCATTGCCAATCCCATTGCCCAGGCGTATGGAACGACGCAAGGTTTCATCAAGATAGTCTGGGTTGACGGGCGCATCCGAGGCGTGACCGCCGTGGGCCACGGGGTTTCGCATCTGGTGACGCTGGCTGCCGTGCTTGCGGGAGGGAGCGGCACGGCGCCTGGCTGGACAGCGCATGACGCGGGTTCTGTCATTTTCGCCCACCCGACGCTGGATGAAGCGCTGGAAGCCGCCATGGAGGCTCCGCAAGAGCCTGCATGACGGCATGCGGCCCGTAAAAAATCGGAAAGATTGTGCCCTAAAACGCAGAAGGGTCTTGTCACGACCATGCTTTGACGGTAACTTGCACAATATGAAGATAATTCCGGGCTGGAGTTTTTTCCCTGCGTCAACATCAGCTATTCTTTGGAGGCTCCCATGAAATTTTCGAAAATCCTGACTCTGGTCGCGGCGCTGATGCTTGTCTGCGCTGCCCCGGCCTTCGCCGCCGGTCAATCCACCCTTGTGCCCAAGATCGCCAGCTTCGACTTCTTCGTGGACTATTCCGGGTCCATGATGATGTCCCATGAGAAGACGGGCAAGGGCAAGATGGAAATGACCAAGAAGCTGCTCTCGGCCATCAACGCCAAGATCCCGGCGCTGGGCTACGAAGGCGGCCTGCACACCTTTGCCCCTTCGACCGAAATCCAGCCCGTGGCCGCGTGGGACAAGGCGTCCTATGAAAAGGCCATCAAGAAGCTGAACGAAAACGAAGACACCTTTGCCCGCATGACCCCCATGGGCACCGGCCTGCAGAAGGCCACCTATGCCAAGGCCATGAAGCGCAAGGCCGCCATGATCATGGTCAGCGACGGCGAATCCAACCTGGGTTCCGACCCCGTGGCCGAAGCCAAGCTGCTGCTCTCCACCAACCCCGGCCTGTGCCTGCACGTCATTTCCATGGCCGACAAGCCCGCCGGTCAGGCCACCCTTGACGCCATCGCCAAGCTGAACGGCTGCGCCGTCACCGCCAAGGGCCCCGAACTGCTGGCCAACGAAGCCGCCCTCGACAAGTTCGTGCGCGACGTCTTCTACGAAGAAAAGGCCGCTCCCGCCGCCGCTGTCGCCCCCATGGACGAAGTGATCGTGCTGCGCAGCATCCAGTTTGCCCTGAACTCGGCCAAGCTGGACGCCACCGCCACCAGCATTCTGGTGGAAACCGCCGCCATCCTGAAGTCCAAGAAGGGCTCGGTTGAAGTTGCCGGTCATACCTGCAGCCTCGGCACCGACGAATACAACCAGAAGCTGTCCGAAGCCCGCGCCAAGTCGGTCAAGGACTTCCTGGTCAAGCAGGGCGTCGAGTCCTCGCGCCTGATCACCAAGGGCTACGGCGAATCCATGCCCAAGTACGACAACAGCACCGAAGAGACCCGCAAGTTGAACCGCCGGGTTGAACTCTCCTTCATCAAGTAGCACAACGGACCTTGAAGGCCCGGTGGGGAAACCCGCCGGGCCTTTCCGCAAACGGAGACGACGTCGATGAAGCAAGGCCGCATCGCATTGGCCGCAAAGGCCCTGACGCTGCCCGTTACCCTGGCCCTGCTCCTGAGCGGGGCTGTCTGCGTTTCTCCGGCAGGAGCGGCGGATGCCACTGCCGTACCGCCGACCCAGCAGGCCAAGAAGACCCCGGAAAAGGCTTCCGCAAAGTCCCCTGCTAAATCACCGGACAAGAGCGCCAAGGCCGCACCGCAAAAGTCCACCCAGCCCGCGAAATCCGCCAAGGCCGCCCCCGGCACGCAGGTGGCCAAGGTGACCCCCGCCAAGAAGCCGGTGGGCGAAACCATCGAGGACGTGCACAACAAGCTCGACACCCTGGCCCGCGCCAAGCTGCGCCACATGAACGAAAGCCTGCGGCCCTGCCAGAGCCGCAAGGATGTGGTGCAGAACGGCAACGAATTCGTGGCCCGCTACATGGCCGTGGACCCCGACTCGCTCTCCACCGACGTGCATGACGCCCAGGGCCCCGGCGCCAGGTACGTGGGACTGATCGTCTACCACGAACAGGAATACGAAAGCCGCGCCGCCACCAAGGAAGCAGCCCTCACCGGCAACTTCTCCGTGGTCAAGGCCCGCCGCGTTACCGAAATCATCCGCTACGACAAGGGCAAGTGGATAGACTAGCGCTCCACGCCCGCACAGCCTGTCGCACGCCGCACGGAACCCGCTTTCGTGCGGCGTGTTGCGTTACGGGGTCCAGCCCCCTTGCCCGCACGGCACCCACCGCACCCGCCTCGCCCGCCGCACCCACCTCACCCTGCCCACGTCATGTGCCAATGTCTGGCGCATCCGTGACGGCATGCGTGGTCGGCATGCGACAGTCCGCATGCCGTCTAGCAAGATTCCCTGCCGTATGCGCCGCAGCCATGAATTTCTTGGCCGCGCCGCACGGTTCACGGGTACGCCGCAACTTTCGCCTTCTTTTTTCTTCTTCCCTCTTGACGCATGAGGCTGCCAGTGTCATAAATGATACCAGAAATCATTACTAACAACTCTTTCAAAGGAGTCACCGAACATGAGCTGCCCCACCCAACAGGAATACCCCGCCCTTGCCACCGTTGGCCGCCCGGTCAAGCCCTTCACCCTGGAAACCTACGACCCCACCGAAGGTTCCTTCGGACAGATTTCGCTCGAAAAGCTGCAGCAGGACCGCAAGTGGACCGTGCTGGTGTTCTACCCCGCCGACTTCACCTTCGTGTGCCCCACCGAACTGGCGGACCTTGCGGAACGCCACGCGGCGCTGAAGGACATGGGCGTGGAAGTCATCTCGGTATCCACCGACACCAAATTCGCCCACCTTGCCTGGCGCAATTCCGAACGCCTGCTCGAAAACGTGCGCTTCCAGATGGCCGCCGACCCCACTGGCGCGGTGTCGCGTTACTTCGGCGTGTACGATGAAGGCGCGGGCACCGCCCTGCGCGGCACGTTCATCATCAACCCCGAAGGCACGCTGGTGGGTTCCGAGGTGAACTTCTACAACGTGGGCCGCAACGCCGCCGAACTGGTGCGCAAGATGCAGGCCAACAAGCACCTGCGCGACCACCCGGCGGAAGCCTGCCCCGCCCGCTGGGAACCCGGCGCCCGCACCCTGACCCCCTCCGAAAAACTGGTGGGCAAGGTGTACGAGGATCTCATTCCCTAGTTCGCCGGACGGCGTACGTGCGGCCGCCCATGCAACACCGGCCCGCACGCAGGACCCCGATCTGCCGCCCATGCATGCGAAGGGGCACGACGTTTGTCGTGCCCCTTTCTCGTTCACCGCACGTAGCGGGTATTTTCAGATTGCATGACCGCGCGGGGCACCTTGCCTGGTCCCTGCGCAGGTCATAGTTGAAGATTGGGCGCGCGGGCGCGCCCGGGAGGCCAGATGACCAATCGTCAGGATTCAACGGCGGCATCGCAGGTGCAGCAGGATACGCCCACCACCCCGCGCGGCTTCAGGGAAGTGCTGCTTTCGCCGGGCGATTGCAGCGGATGCGGGGCGTGCACGGAACTGGCCCCCGACATTGTCGGGTGGCGCGAAGGGGATGAACGGCCATTCCTGGTCAGCGACATGGCCCCGGACGGGGTGCTGACCGAACTGATGGCCTTCTGCCCGGAAGGCTGCTTCGAAGACGGGGACACGGCCTGACGCAATCCGGAGCGGCCTGTTACGGCCTGCTGGCCTGACGCGGTCTGACGCGGTCTGGCGCGGTCTGACGCGGTCTGACGCGGTCTGACGCGGTCTGACGCAGCCAGGGCCTGATACGGTAGTTGGCGTCAGCTCTGCCAATTCCGCCGAATCTCCCCATCCGTAAGACCCGTCAGGTCTGGCAGGTCCTCCGATTCACACCGAAGCACGCCATCCGGTCAGGTTCTGTTGGCCGCCAGCCACGCCCCGATCTGCTCGCGCGTGGCTTCGGCATCTTCCAGAAGGCCCAGCCATTCCAACCGGGCAGTGGCCATGTCCTCGTCGCGGCAGGCCTGGTCCAGGGCGGCGGCCCGGTGGTGCAGGCGCGACGCGCCGATGGTGGCGGAGGCCCCTTTCAGGCTGTGGGCAAGGCGCGCAAGGTCGCCCAGTCGCCCTTCACCCAGGGCAGCCTGCATCTTGGTCAGCCGGTCGGCAAAGTCGGGCAGAAAGGTGTCGAGCAGCAGCGTCAGGAATTCGCGGTCGCCTTGCAGGCGGTGCAGCACTCCATCGATGTCGAAGACGGGCGGGTGGGCGGACTGGCTCATGGGACACTCGTGCGGCTTGCCGGACCACGCCGTTGGCGAACATCCCGCGGAATGCGGACGTGGTGCCGAGGTTCATCTTACAGCCTACGGCAATACGCCCCTCGTACGCAAGCGGATACCCTTCGCGGGTGCTTCATCATCGGCATTCGAAATGCGAAAACCACCCTTGACGGGTGGTTTTCCATACCGGCACGCACATCAACGCGGCCCGGTTTCTGGCGGCAGCCCTGTCCGGGGCTCGCCAGCCAGCCTTGCCACCGCTCCGGCCGCAGGCCCCCCCGCCTACGGCAGATACTCCACGGGGCTCGGCGGCAACGCCGGGTCGGGCACGTCACCCTTGTCCATACCGCGCCGGAACATGTCGCGCGAGCGCTTCATTTCTTCCAGGGCATTGGCCTGGGCGGCTTCGCGCGCATACATGTCCGCCGCCTGCGACCCAAGGGCCAGTTCACCGTCACGCAGCAGATCCACGCGCGGGCGCACCGCCCGCAGCACCTCGGTCCTGTCCGTGGTCCAGCCGGACCACGCCGCGCGGGCCGCATCACCGTCGCGCGCGGCAATGGCCGCGATGCCTGCCCAGAACCGGGCGTATTCCGCCGAACGCCAATCCTCCGTCAGCGGCGTCAGCACGGCACGTGCCCCCGCGTAGTCACCCTTGCGGTACAGGGCATATCCGTGGCGCACCCCGGCCCGCCAGTCGGACGGGTTTTCCGCCGTCACCCGGGCATAGGCCGTGGCGGCATCTGCGTATCTGCCCTGCTCAAGCAGGGACGAGGCCCGCATGCTTGCGCCGGAACACCCGGACATGATGGTCGTCGCAACAACAAGAGCCGCAAAAGCCGAAACGCCGTGCACCCTGTTCATGCTGCCTCCCTGGCGGGCTACATGCCGCGCCGGATCAACCCGAACTTCTTCAGCTTGTATTGCAGGGTACGTCGACTGATGCCCAGCGCGTCGGCCGTGCGTTCCCGATGCCCTCCATGCACTTCCAGCGCGCGCAACAGGGCGTCGCGCTCCGCGTCGTCCAGCGAGCCGGGATACGCCCCCGGAACACCCCCGTAACCGCCGGACACAAGGCCGTCGCCTTCGCCGGGCCAACCCGCGTCGTCGCGCGGCATGGCGGAAGCGCTGTCCTGCCCCCACCCCCTGCCCTGGCGCTCGAAGGAGCGGTCAACCGGGCCCGACCTGTCGGACATGTCGGGGCGCTGGCGGTCCTGCTCCCTGCCCCAGCGGTCGGGGCGGTCCCAGCGGTCGGGGCGGTCGGGGCGGTCCGCCAGCACCTGCGAGGGCAGCGAATCCGGCCCCAGGGTATCCGAGCGGCTGAGAATCAGTGACCGTTCCAGCACGTTTTCCAGTTCGCGCACGTTGCCGGGCCAGGAATAACGCATCAGTGCTTCGAGAAATTCCGGGCTCACGCTGCGGATGCCCTTCTTGTTCTTGCGGCACAGCCGTTCCAGCAGTCGCCCCGCCAGCATGGGCAAGTCCTCCAGCCGGTCGCGCAGGGGGGGCGAAACCACCTCCAGCACGTTGAGCCGGAAAAAGAGATCCTCGCGGAATTCACCCGCCTCCACCGCGCGCTTGAGGTCGCGGTTGGTGGCGGCGATGATGCGCACGTCCACGGGCACGGGGCGTACCGCGCCCAGCGGTTCCACCACGCGTTCCTGCAAGGCGCGCAGCAGCTTGGACTGCAATTCCAGCGGCAGCTCGCCTATTTCGTCGAGGAACAGCGTGCCGCCGCGCGCCAGTTGGAAACGCCCCGGCTTGTCGCGCACGGCCCCGGTGAACGCGCCCTTCATGTACCCGAACAGCTCGCTTTCCAGCAGGTGGCCGGGCAGGGCCGCGCAGTTCACCTTCACCAGCGGCTGGTCGGCGCGGTTACTGGCATCGTGCAGCCCTTGGGCGATGAGTTCCTTGCCGGTGCCCGACTCGCCCATGACCAGGATGGTGGCCTCGCTGGGCCCTGCCTGGCGGATGAAATCACGCACCCGGCACATGGCCTGGCTGGTCCCCACGATGGGCGCGGTGGGATCGTCGTTGCTCAGGCGGCGGCGCAGGTTTTCGTTTTCCTCCATCAGCCTGCCGAAGTCCCAGGCCTTCTCCAGCACGGCCGTCAGTTCCTCGTTGTCGGCGGGCTTGGTCAGGTAATCGAAGGCGCCCTTCTTCATGGCCACCACGGCGGAGCCCACGGTGCCGAAGGCGGTCAGCATGACCACGGGCAGGCCGGGATACATTTCCTGGATGCGGGCCAATGTCTCCTGCCCGTCCATGCCGGGCATGCGCATGTCCAGCAGGACCACGTTCACGCGGTCCTGGGCCAGCTGTTCCAGGCCTTCTTCGCCGGAACCTGCCTCTTCCACGTTCCAGCCACTGTCCTCCATGACGGCACGGACCATCAGGCGGTGTCCGGGTTCGTCGTCGATGACCAGAAGTCGCTTCATCGTTTGTCCTCGGTTATGTCGATGACCGTATCCGTTGTGGGCTGGTCTGTCGTGGATTGTCTGGAATCGGCATGCCCGTGATCGGCATGCGCAGGGCCGCTCGCACTCCGGGCGTCGCCACCCGGCACGGGGCCGCCGTGGCCCTCGCCCCTGCCCCCACGGTTGGCCGCGGCCATGTCGAAGGCTGCCGCGCCGGGGCAACTGCCTGGCGGAATGTCCGCGCCGTGGTCCAGCGGGTCGCCGCCTCTGGGGCTGTCCGCATCGTCCATGGCGCCGACCGTGCCGACCGGCGCGCCGTGCCCATCCCCCGGAAAGAACAGCGCCACCGTGGTGCCGCGCCCCACCTCGGAATCTATCTGCGCGCGGCCCCCGTGGTCGCGCATGGTCTTGTGCACCAGCGCAAGGCCAAGGCCGGTGCCCTTCTTCTTGGTGGTGTAGAACGGCTCGAAGGCCTGTTCGCGCTGCTCGCGGCTCATGCCGGGCCCGGTGTCGCGCACGAACACCCACACGCCGCCATCGGAAGCCATGGACGAGATGTGAACCTCGCGCCCGTCGTCACCAACGGGCTGGGGGCACTGCGACAGCGCGTCCAGGCTGTTCAGGACCAGATTCAGCAGGGCCTGCTTCAACGCGTCCTCGTCGGCCATGACCAGGTCCGGCCCCAGGCTGGTGCGCATGCGCACCCCCAGCTTGCCCGCATCGAAACGCACCAGGCTTTCCAGTTCCGCGGCCAGTTGGCCCAGGCTGACCTCGCGCGGTTCGATGGCGCGCGGCCTTGCCAGGTACAGCAGGTCGGTGATGACCCGGTTCAGCCGGTCGGCCTCGCGCACCATGGTCTGGGCGTAGTTCTCGTCCGGCTGCTTGCCCGCCAGCTTCTTGGCGAAATACTGGGCAAAACCGCGCAGCGCCGAGAGCGGGTTGCGTATCTCGTGCGCCACCCCTGCGGCCAGGGTGCCCACGGCGGCCAGCTTTTCCGCCTCGCTCAGGCTCTTTTCCAACTCGCGGATCTGGGTGCGGTCGCGGATGATGACCAGACGATCGTGCTCCTCGTCGCTTTCGCGAATGGGCAGGGTCAGGATTTCCAGATGCGCGCCGTCCACGGTGCGGTTGGTCCAGCCGGGGGTTGCCCCACTGTCCGGACCCGCGATGCACCCGGCGATTTCCGGCGGCAACTCGGCCACGTCGGTGCCCGCCAGACTGCCGTCGCGGGCCTTCAGGATGTCATGGGCCGCCGGGTTGGCCGCGCGCACCACGTTGTCCTGGGTGATGGTCAGCAGGCCGTCGGGCAGGTTGTCCACCAGCCGGGCCTGGAAACGCTCCAGCACGGCGGCGCGGCCCGCCTGCTCGCGGCGCTTCAGGAAGCTCATGGTCAGCACCCAGATGAACACCGCCGCCGCCAGGATGTATGCCGCCTGAAACAATGCGTTCTGGCGAAAGCCCCGGTACACCGCGAGGTGCTTGGCCATATCCAGCCCCACCACCAGAAAGGTGGGCAACTGGTTGGGGTCGTCCGGGGCAAAGTCGCCCTGACTGAACGATCCGGATGAACTGGACGGGCCGGATGAACTGGACGGGCCGGATGAACCGGACGGGCCGGATGAACCGGACGGACCCAACGAACCGGGGACATGCGCCGTCCCCCCGTCGGCTCCGGCTTCGGGCCGGGCCTGCTCGCCGTCGTCCAGTTCCGGGTCGTGCATCAGGGCATGGCTGCGCGGCAGGATGCGCTTGCCGTACACGTAGGCGCTGAGTTTGCCGAAGGTGGCGCGGCCATGCCATTCGCCCTTCTGGGCCAGGTCCTGCAAGGCTTCGGGCGGAAAGACCAGCGTACCGCCCGCCTCTTGCGTGGGACGGGATGTCAGCACCCTCCCCCCCTGCCGGTCGATGATGCCCACGAACAGCACGTCGCCGCTCTGCTCCAGTTCGCGGAACAGTTCCGCCGTGCCGGGGCTGAACAGGCCGGGGCCGTTGGGCCTCATGAACAGCCCGCGCCGCAGCGATGTTTCCACCGCCTGCAACACCGACCGGGCGGTAAGGATGAGGTGCTGGGTGCCCGCCTCTTCCTGCCGGTTCAGGGTCTGCCCGGTGGAGACGATGAGCGAAAGTCCGATGGTCACCAGCGCCATCACCGCGATGATCAGGGTACTGCGCTCGGTGTTCTTGTCGGCGATATCCATGGAACGTCCTTGAAAAACCGTGGTGATGCACACGCCCGGCTGCACAAGAAGCCGGGCGTGAGGAACTGGCATGAAAACCTCGTGCCAACGTGTGCACAATGCAATTTCAAACAGTTACGAGAAATGCATTGCACAAGCAGCACAAATCCGCATCCATCTGTGCATAAAATTGCACACAACAAAAGAACGCGCAACCCCGGTTGCACGTGTGCAATGCGGAAGGGTGGGGAAAGCTTGCGGGGAGAACGCAGAAGAAGCGAAAGCAGAAGCAACACGCGGGAGACATGGGGAAAGCTGATCGCACGTCCGCCCCCGTGGAACTGCGATATCGGCGGGTTGCGCAACGGCGTCGGCTGGCGGTCCGGCGGCATCCGGCTGGCGGTTGCCCGCACGGGCATCACCCCCGGCACACGGCGCGCCAACTGGTATCTGCGGGCCTACTGCCCCGACTGTTGCTGCGACGGCTGCCCATTGGGTGTCGTGCCGTTGCCGCGCGCGGCGTCCTGCAGGCCTTCCAGCACCCGCAACGGCATGCCGATAATCCCGCCCAGCAGGTCGAACACGGTGCTGCCCAGATTCCCCAGGGTGCCGGTGACGATGCCGGTCTGGCGCACGCTGGTTTCCGGCTTGCGCAGGTCGCCATGGAAGCGGATGGGAAAGGTGGGCACCCGCACCAGCGAAACGTCCGTGGTGTAGTCGATGCGTTTCTTCGCAATGTCCACCCAGCCCCGGCCCTCCATGGTCAGCAGCAGGCTGTTCAGGGTGAAGTCCTCGTTGTGCAGCACCCCGGTGCGCATGTACCCGCTGGCCCGCGCCTCCGAAAACGGGGTCTTGGACTGTTCCGGCGTGCTCGACTTGCCGCGCGTGCTGTAGAAGCCGTCGCGCACCTCGAAGGCCCAGGTGCCGGAAAGGGCGGCGGGCATGTCCAGTTCGGTGCGCAGGGGGCCTTGCACGTCCAGCACCAGCAGGGCCTTGCCGCCCACGTAATCCTTGCCCGCGAAGCGCAGCCCCACCGGTTCCAGATCGAAGTCGCGCGCGTCCAGCACAAGGCGCGTGGCCAGCGCGTCTCCCGCCGTGGCGCGAATGCTGCCGCCCAGCGTGCCGCCATAGAAGCCGGAGGCGATGGGCCCCACCTCCAGTTGGCCGTCACGCAGCAGGATGGGCGCGGTAAAGCCATCGAAGCGCAGCTGTTTGAACGTGCCGCGCCCCACCGACACGCGCCCGTCGGCATCGAACGTGCGCAGCCAGGCGTAGTGCAGCGGCTCGTCGGAAGGCACGGGCTCCGGTTCGCCGGGGGCGGGATCCGGCGTGCGGGGGGCCAGATAGCGGTCCGCGTCGAAGTCGTCTGCGTGCAGGCTGAACCGCCACAGGGGGCGCTGGCCGGAAATGCGCGAGACGTTACCCGCTATCGGCTGGCCGTCCAGCACCAGCCGGGCGTCGGTCAGGTCGAAGGTGTTGCCGGACTGGCGGAAGCCCGCCGACAGTTCCGCCAAGCGCAATGCGGCGGCGTCCATCTTCCATGGCGCAAGGCCCAGCCCGCGCAGGGTGGCGCGCGGATCGGCGAAACGGGCGGTCAGACTGCCCGCCCAGGTGGCAACCTTGTTCATGCCGGTGGCGGTAAGGGCCAGACGGCCCCGCGCGCCGAGCGATTCCACGTCCAGTTGGTCGGAACTCAGGGAGCCCATGTCGAAATCGAAGCGGACCGGACCGGAGAAACGCGCCTCCACCGTGCGGTCAAGGTCGGTCAGCGCGGGCGGCAGCGAAAGGCGCAGAGTTGCGGGCAGTCGGTCGGCGGCCACGGGCAGGCCGGTGGCCGTGTCGAACAGCAACGGCCCGTTGGCCGTGGCTTCCCAGTCCGTGCCGGTGGGGGTGCGCATGGCCGCCCGCCAGGCCCCGGTCCACGGCAGGCGCGCCGGGGGATTGGGGGGCACCCTGCCGCCCGGGAACCCTTGCCCCACTGCCTCGCCCCGCAGGTCGAACCGGCTGAACGGCTGCCGTTCCAGCGCGCCATTGCGCCACACCAGCAGAAAACCGTCGTCGATGCGCGCGTCCAGCGTGCCCCGCATGGAGGCGGCCACGGCCCCCAGGCTGTGCCCCTGACCGCGCAGTGAGGCCTTGACCGCCAGCTTTCCGGCCGCGGATTCGCGCCCGCTGACGATGGCCGCCGGGCGCGCCAGGGCCACTTCGGCGGCGGTGAATTGCAGGCGGTAGTCGCCCACGATATCCAGCAGGGCCTTTGCCGTGCCGCCGTAGAACGAAGCGGCGGTGAATTCCAGCAGCGTGCCCTCGCGCGAAGGCGAGCAGCGGAAGGCCAGCCCGCCCACGTCGAACTTCCAGCCGCGCGCCTTTTCCGCCCGCACGCGGATGTCGTAGCCCACGTCCGGAATCTCGTCCGCAGTTGCCGCGGATTGCTGCCCATTTCTGGCGGAACCGTTGGCCTTGGCGGGGCTGGTGGGCGTGTCCGCAGCTTCCACGGCGGGCGGTCCGGCATGAACCAGCGGGTGCGGATCGGCCCCGGCCAGTTCGGGCATCACCTTGTTCACGTCGATGTCCGCCCCGGCCACGTCGATGGCGACGACCGGCGCGGCGAAATCGGCCACCCCGCCCGAGCCGCGCAGGGGCATGCCCAGTACCTCGGCGTGCAGCACGGGCACACGCAGCCCGTGCCGGTCCAGCGAAAATTCCAGGTGCCCGGAAAGGGCATCCAGCGCGTGCTGCAGGCCCACGGGCAGGTTGCGCGCAAAACCGAACCAGCGCGGCAGGCTGAGCCGCCGCACCTCTGCCGTGCCGTGCATCTCCGCGCCGCCGGTGCCCAGCCCGCGCAGGCTGGCGGTCACCTCCAGGGCGTCCTGCTCCAGTTGCAGGCGCGCGCCGGTGATGCGCGGGTCCGTGCCGCGCTGCGCGTCGAAGGGCACCACAAGTTCAAAGGGCACGGCTTGCCCGCCCAGCGGCAGGTGACCGCGCGCCCGTGCCGTGCCGTGCACCTCTGCGGGCAACAGCGCGGTCATGTCCGATGGGGCATGTTCCGACGCCGCGTGGGCAACAGCCGCCTCCACCCCCAGTGTACCGGTGACGCCCGGGGCCACATCATAGGTGCAGGACATGCGCAACACGCCCGCCCTGCCCCCTGCCCCCCGGCCCACGGCGCTGCCCTGCCCGGTGGGGGCGCCCTGTTCTGCCGGACGTTCCTGCCTGGCGGGGGGCTTCTGCCCTGCGCCCTCGCGGTGGGGCATCACGTCCAGCGCGCCCTGCAACAGGTCGCGCAGCGCCTTCCATCCGCCCCCCGGCGTGGTGAACGACACGTCCAGGTCACGCACCGTGGCGGGGCGTGCCTGCGGATCGGCGCGCCATTCCAGGTTGCCGTGCCGCAGCGCCGCCTCGGCCAGACGCCCCTTGCTGGCCACCAGGTCGACATCCAGCCCCCGGATCTGCATCTGCGCGCCGCTGGCCGTGTTGCGCCATTGCAGATCGGCGTCTTCGATGCGCAGCGTCGCAGTGCCGGTCAGCACCACTTGCGGGGTGAACCAGGATATGCCCGTCGAAGGGGGGGGAGATTCGATGCGCGGCCCGTCTTCCGGCAAACGGGATGCCTGGAGCGCGTCAGGTGAAGCGGGGGGAGAAACGGAGGCATCAGAGGAAAAAGATGGCACGCCGGACGGTGTGGCAGCCTTCCCGCCTAGACGTTCGAGCAGCCCGTCCCATCCGTTGCGGCCTTCACCATCGGCCAGCAGCACCAGTTGCGGGCGGGCCACTTCCACGCCGCGCACTTCCACCCGACCGGAGAACAGGGCCGCAAGTCGCAGGTTGAAGCGCGCCTCGGCCACTCGCAGCAACGGCTCCTGCCCGGCAAAGGGGGCGGCCTGGTCCATGACCACGTCGCGGGCCACCACCGTGGGGTCGGGGTCGAAGATCACCCGCACCCCGCCCTGCACCCGGCTGGCGTGCCCGGTGAGCGCGGTAAGCGATTCACCCAGTTGCCGTGCCGCAGCCTCGGAATCGACCAGCTGGCGCAAGGCCGCGTAGCCGCCGCCGACGGCAAGCAGCACAAGACACAGGATGATCGGCAGGGGACGCAAGCGCATGAGGGTTCCGGTTCGACGAAGTGAAGCACGCATGAGGCGACACGCGCCCCGCCCCCGTTCCCGGGCGGCGCGGGCAAGTGCGGCGTGTCATGCTATACCGAACCCCCCGCGAAAACACCACCCCCGGCGGACGGAAACGGCGCCGCGCCCAGCATGGCGGCAAGATCGCCCGCCGAAACCGGCGGCGCGTACAGAAAGCCCTGGGCGTACCGGCACCCCAGTGAAACCAGTATTTCCGCCTGGGTGGGCGTTTCCACCCCTTCGGCCACGATCTCCAGCCCCAGGTGCAGCCCAAGCGAAACGATGGAACGCACGATGGCCTGCCCGTCGCGGTCGTGCTCCAGCCCGGCCACAAAGCTGCGGTCGATCTTGATGGAGTCCACCGGCAGCCGCTTCAGGTAGCCCAGCGAGGAATATCCGGTGCCGAAGTCGTCCAGGCACAGCCGGATGCCCAGGTCGCGCAGTTGGGCCATGACCGTGATGGCCTGGCTGCCGTGGCGCATCAGCACGCTTTCGGTCACCTCGAAGCGCAGCGCGCGCGGGTCGGTGCCGGTGCGGTCCAGCAGCATCTCCACGGCGTGGGGCAGGCCGGGCTGCATGAACTGGCGCCCGGAAATGTTCACGTGCACCACCCCCGGCGGCGGCAGGCCGGCATCGTTCCAGCGGCGCAGTTGCATGCACACCTCTTCCAGCGCAAAGGCCCCGATGGAGGTGATCAGCCCGGTATCCTCGGCCACGGGCACGAATTCGGCGGGCGAAATGTCGCCCCCCTCGGTGCGCGTCCAGCGCAGCAGCGCCTCCACCCCGTGCAGGCCACCGTCTTCCAGCGCCACCACGGGCTGGTAGTGCAAGCGCATCTCCTGCCGTTCCACGGCGCGGCGCAGATCCGTCTCTATGGTCAGCAGTCGCAACGCCTCTTCGCGCATGCGCTTGTTGAACACCTTGAAGCGCGACTGCCCCTGCTCTTTCGCGCGGTACATGGCGGTGTCCGCGTCGCGCACCAGTTCTTCGGGCGTGGTGTACTGGTCGGTGCGCAGCACGATGCCGATGCTGGCCGTGGTGAACACCTCGTGCGGGCCGATGCGCACCGGCTCCGCCAGGTGCGCCCGGATGCGCCGGGCCACGCGCACCGCCGTGCCGCGGGTGGGGGTTTCCTCCAGCAGCACGCCGAACTCGTCGCCGCCGAAGCGGGCCACGGTATCCACGTCGCGCACGCATTCGCGCAGCTTGGCGGCCACCACCTTCAATAGGGCGTCGCCCACGTCGTGGCCCAGGCTGTCGTTGATGACCTTGAACCGGTCAAGGTCCAGGTACAGCATGGCAAAGGTGTAATTGCGGCGGCGGGCGGCGCGCTTCAGGGCCATTTGCAGCCGGTCGTGGAACAGCACCCGGTTGGGCAGCCCGGTGAGCGGGTCGTGGAAAGCCTGGTGTTCCAGCCGTTCGCGGTTTTCGTGGCCCATGGTGACGTCTTCGAGAAAGCCTTCGTAGTACATGGTGGCCCCGTCGGCCCCCGGCACCCGCCGGGCGTTGACCGACAGCCAGATGAGCTCGCCCCCCTTGCGCCGCCCCCGGAATTCGAAGGCGTTGACCTGTCCGTGCTCCTCCATGCGGGCCACGAACTCGTCGCGCCGGACCGGGTCCACATAAACCCCTTCGCCGATGGATTCCACGCCCTCCAGCAGATCCTGCACCCCTTCATAGCCCAGAATGCGGGCCATGGCCGGGTTGACGCTCAGAAAACGCCCTTCCGGCGTGCTCTGGAAGATGCCTTCCAGGGCATGTTCGAAAATGCCCCGGAAACGCGCCTCGGCCCGGCGCAGGGCCTGCTCAACGGTGCGGCGCTCGGCGTTTTCCAGCATCAGTTGGGCGTTGGCGCGGCTCAGTTCGCGGGTGCGCTCGCGCACCTTGCGCTCCAGCATGCCGTGGGCACGGTGCAGGGCGTCCTGCGCGCGGCGGCGCTCGGTCACGTCGCGCACCAGACAGATGCCGTAGGTAGTGCCCATCACCTGCCGCCGCACCAGCGAAAGTTCCACCCAGCATGGGGTGCCGTCGCGCCGCACGGCGGCCACCTCTCCCGATCGCAGGGCCATGCCCGTTCCCGACGGGCCTGATGATTTAGATGATTCTGATGGACCTGGTGAACCTGACGAGTCTGATGTTCCTGATTGGCCCGAGTCCAGGCCGGTGGCGTACACCGCTGACGGGCCGGGCAGAGTGCAGGACACGCCGGGCATGGGCTGTCCAGGCACGTCGGCCCCGTCCAGAAAGGCCAGCAGCGCCGCGTTGTCCTGCACCACGGCCTCGGGCAGGATGTCCTCGCCTTCTTCCGTCTCGAAAGCGAATTCGTGGATGCCGTCCCCCGGCACTGGCGGCACCGGCACGGCGGACGCCACGAAGCCGAACACCTCTCGCACCGGCCTGCCGTCGGGGTCCGCATTCAGGCCGAACATCTCGCACAGTGCCGCGTTGCTGCGCAGCACCATGCCCTGCGGATCGGTGACCAGCAGGCCGTCGGCCATGCCCGCCACGATGGTGGAAAGCTGCTCCAGCGCGCCGCCCAGTTCCGCCGTGGCCTGGCGCACGGAATCCTCCAGTCCTTCCACCAGCCCGGCCAGGTCGCGCGACATGGTGTCCATGGCGCGGGAAAGATCGCCGATCTCGTCGTCGCCCTTCATGGCGGGCAGGTCTGGCGGGGCCGAAAAATCGTGCGCGGCCACCCGGCGGGCCTGGTCGGTCAGGCGCATGAGCGGCCGTGAGATGGAATGCAGCAGCACCCACGCCCCCACAGTGCACGCGACGAAGAAGGCCAGCCCCAGCCCCTGCTGGCGCAGGATGGCGCCGTCGATGTATTCGCTGATGCGCCCCCGGTCCATGCCGATGTGCACGAAGCCCCCCACGCCGGAAAAGACCGGCATGGTCACGTGCATCACCTCGCGGCCTCCCCCATGCCCGCCGCCCGCCGGGCCATCCGGGGTGGGGGGCAGATGCAGCCGGTCGCGCAGCACGGTGACCTCGTTCATGCGCGCGCCCGCCAGCGAGGCCACCAGTTCGCGCACCGGTTCCGGCACCACGGGCACGAAGGTGTGGGCCACGGTTTCGCCCCGGCCATCAACCACCAGCACGTAGGA
This sequence comes from Nitratidesulfovibrio termitidis HI1, assembly GCF_000504305.1. Taxonomy (NCBI): domain Bacteria; kingdom Pseudomonadati; phylum Thermodesulfobacteriota; class Desulfovibrionia; order Desulfovibrionales; family Desulfovibrionaceae; genus Nitratidesulfovibrio; species Nitratidesulfovibrio termitidis. The sequence goes on along the minus strand of NZ_KI632512.1, from coordinate 281,711 downwards.
CACCCCGTCGATGCCCAGAAACTGGTCGATGCGCGACTGCACGGTGGTCACGTCGCGCCCGATCAGGCTTTCCAGGTCCGCCCCGGCGATGGCGCGGGCGATGGCCAGGGCCTTGCTTTCGTATTCGCGGGTCAGCAGGGTGTGCAGGGTCCAGCCGGAATAGATGGACGTGACGGCGGCATACACCCCAAACAGCACGATGAGCCCCCGCAGGGTGCGCCCGAACAGACGCGAACGCCTCATCGCCGCCACTCCGAAAAATCGCGCAGGTCCACCGGCACGCCGCCGCGCACGGTGGTGAAGCGCACCAGCCCCAGCCCCTGTTCGGCGGGGGTGTAGCGGTACGGCAGGCCGACGCCCAGGTCGTGCCCGTCAAGCCCGGCCAGCGCCGCCCGCAGTCCGGCTGGCGAGGGATGCGGCCCCATGCGTTCCAGCGCCAGCACCAGCAGTCGTGCGGCCAGATATCCCTCGAAGCTCACGTCGCCGGGATGCGGCGCCATCCCCGCTTGCCCTCCGCCCGAAACCGACGGCGGGGCAGCCTCGTCGCCGGGAACGGCCACCACATCTGGCACATCGGGGGCCTCCGCCATCTCCGCGAAATCACGGCGGTAGTCCCTGGCGGCGGGCAGGTTTCCGGTCCATGCGGGCACCACCTCCGTCAGCACGAGATCGCGCGTGTAGTCGCGCTGCGCGGTGCGGCCCATGGCGGCGAGCAGCTCCAGCAGGTGGGCGCTGTCCACGAACGAGGGCATGGCCACGGGGATGGCGGGCTTGCGGGAAAACGGCGGGGATGGCGGGCTTGCGCCCTGGCCTGTGCCCTGGCTTGCCCCGTGGCTTGCCTGCCAGCTTGCGCCCTGCGTGGACAGAAGGTCGCGCAGGTCACGGATGAAGGCCGCGCACGCGGCGTCGGTGCCCACGCAGACCACGGCGTCGGGCATGCCTTGCAGGATCAGCTCCGCCTGTTGGGTGAAGCCGGCGTCGCTTCCCGCGCCGCGCGGATAAGAGGCCTCTGCCGCCAGGGACAGACGGCGGCGGGCCAGCGCGTCGCGCAGGTCGGCCCAGCCCTCGCGGCCATAGGCATCGGCCTGGTAGAACACGGCGATGCGAGAGCACCCGGCTCCGTACAGGCGGTCCACCAGTTCGGAGAATTCGGCGTCGTACGAGGCGCGCAGGCGGAACACCAGCCCCTCGTGACGCGGCAAGGACAGGGGGCGCGCCCCGGTGAAGGGAAACAGCAACGGCACCGTGCGTTCCGGATGGCCGCCCAGCAGGGGCAGCACTCGCGTGACCGTGGGCGTGCCCACCAGACCGAACAGCGCGAAAACGCGCTTTTCCTCGATGAGCCGGATGACGTTCCACACGGTGCGTTCCGGGTCGTAACCATCGTCCATGGCCACGATTTCCACCTGCCTGCCGTGCACCCCGCCCGCCGCGTTGACCCGTGCCAGGCAACTGGCCGCGCCGCGATGGAATTCACGCCCCAGCGACGCGCCGGGACCGCTGAAGGGGGCGGACATGCCAAGGCGCACCGGTTCACCGGGGGCCAGTTCGTCCTCTGTTGGCGTGCCCTCCGCAAACCCGGCCTGATCGGGACGGGGGGACGCGACGGACGCCCCCACGGGGGCGGAAGGGGCCGCGCCGGTGAGGGCCGCGCCTGCGGCGTGGGAATTCTGGGCCCATAGAAGCCCGGTGGGAAATCCCGAGGGATGGATGGCGGCAGCGTTGGCGGCTGCCGTGGCATGTGCGGATTCAGAAGAATGTGCGGGGCTGGCGGAACGGATGAAAGGCGTGAACGGATTGCCTGCCGGACTGCCAGACAGGTTGCCAGACTGGTCGGCGGCGACTTGCCCCGCTCCCCGCCCTGTGTCCTGCGCCGCCCGGGCGCCCGGATCCGGCCACACGGCCAACAGCAGAAGAGCCGTGCAGACCACGGCCACCCAGAACTGCTGACAGGTCATCCCGGCTTGCGCCTTGCACATGGTCCCCGGTCCCGTATGCGGCTGATACCCCCGGATGCGGCGCCGGGCTTTACCCCGGCTGCGGACTCACGTAGGATTCCGAAGGTTACGTTTCGGTTTACTGGACACAACGCCCCGTGGCAACAGAAAAACCTTTTCGGAGTACTGCCATGCGTATCGTCGTACTGGACGGCTACACCCTGAACCCCGGCGACAACCCGTGGGACGCCGTTGCCGCGCTCGGCGAACTGACCGTGTACGACCGCACCCCGCGCGAGGCCATCCGGGAACGTGCGGCGGGCGCGCACATGGTGCTGACCAACAAGACCCAGCTGGATGCCGACACCATCGCGGCACTGCCCGACCTGGCCTACATCGGGGTGCTGGCCACGGGGTACGACGTGGTGGACGTCCGCGCCGCCGCCGCGCGCTCCATCCCGGTCTGCAACGTGCCCGGCTACGGCACCGACGCCGTGGCCCAGCACGTGTTCGCCTTTCTGCTGGAACTGTGCCGCCGCATTGCCCGGCACGACGCCAGCGTGAAGGTGGGAAACTGGAGCGCCAACAAGGACTGGTGCTTCTGGGAAACCACCCAGATCGAACTGACCGGCAAGACCATGGGCATCGTGGGCTTCGGCAACATGGGCAAGCGCGTGGGGCAGATCGCCAACGCCTTCGGCATGAAGGTGCTGGCCTATTCGCCCAACACCCGCACCATGCCGGGGTACGAGCCGTTCGCCTACGTATCTCTTGACGAACTTTTCGCCCGGTCCGACGTGGTCACCCTGCACTGCCCGCTCACCGACGCCACGCGCGGCATGGTCAACCGGGTGCGCCTGGCCTCCATGAAGCAGGGGGCCATCCTCATCAACACCGCGCGCGGCCCCCTGCTGGACGAGGCCGCCGTGGCTGCCGCCCTCAACGACAACCATCTGGGCGGCCTTGGCGTGGACGTGGTGGCGGTGGAACCCATCCGTCCGGACAACCCGCTGCTGACGGCCAAGAACTGCCTGATCACCCCGCACCTGGCCTGGGCCACCCTGACCGCGCGCCAGACCCTGATGCGCGTCACGGCGGACAACATCCGCGCCTTCCTGGCCGGTGCGCCCGCCAACGTGGTGAATGCGCCCAAGGCGTAACGCGGGCCGCCGCACCACCCGGGAGGCAGCATGAAGGCGGGCGCCGCCGAAGAAACCGCTTCCCCGCCCGCGGACGGGGAGCGGACCATGGGGGACGAGGCCGCCGACAACGCGGCCAGCCGTGCCGCGCCGTGGTGGCGACCACTGACGGCGGCCTTTGCCGACGTGACCGAGCGCGTGGCCGACCTGCCCGTGGTCATCGCGGTGCAGCGCGCCCTGGCCCTGGTGCTGCCGCTGGTCACGGTGGGCGCCTTTGCGCTGATGATGCGCCACACGCCCTTCCCCTTGCTGCGCCGGGCACTGGACGCGCTGTTTGGCCCCGCGTGGATCACCATGGGCGACGCCCTGATTTCCGGCACCTTCGGCGTCGCCTCGCTGGCGGTGCTGTGCGCCTTCAGCGGCACCATGGCCATGGTCTACAACCAGCGGCGCGGCGGGCAGTTCGTCAGCCCGGTCATGTCCGCCATCGTCGTGCTGGCCTGCTTCTTCGTGGTCACCAACCCGGCCAACGACATGCCCTGGCGCGACATGTTCTCCATGGACCGGGGCCTGCTTCTGGCGTTCATCGTTTCCGTCGGCGGATCGGGGCTGTTCCTGCGCCTGTCGGACGTGAAGCGCCTGCAACTGCCGCTGGAGGCCGTGGGCCACGACCCGGTGGTGCGCGACATCCTGACCGTCATGCCCGCGGGCATGCTGACCATCGTCATCTTCGGCCTGCTGCGCGTGGGGCTGGTGGAAGGCGGCATCCCCGACCTGCATGCGGCCTTGCGCGCCGCCATGACCCGGCCCTTTCTGGAGGGTGGCAACACCCTGGGGCTCGGCCTGCTGTACACGGGTCTGTCGCAGGTGCTGTGGTTCTTCGGGGCGCATGGCCCCAACCTGCTGTTTCCCATAGAAGACGCCATCTTCGCCCCCGCCGGGCTGGCCAATGCCACGGCGCTGGCGGCGGGGCAGGCGCCGCCGTTCGTGCTGACCAAGACCTTTTTCGACGTGTTCACGCGCATGGGTGGGTCGGGGAGCACCCTGTGCCTCATCGCCGCCATCCTGTACGCCAGCCGCGACAGCGGCACCCGCAGGCTGGCCCTGGTGGCCCTGCTGCCCGCGCTGTGCAACGTCAACGAACCGCTGTTGTTCGGCCTGCCCATGGTCATGAACCCGGTGTACCTGATCCCCTTCCTGCTGGTGCCGCTGGCGCAGACCACCGCCGCCCATGCGGCCACCCTGCTGCATCTGGTGCCGTACACCCTGCCCGACGTGGTCTGGACCACCCCGCCCCTGCTCAACGGGTACGCGGCCACGGGTTCCGTGGCGGGGTCACTGATGCAGGCCGTCAACCTGGGCCTCGGCATGGCCTTGTACCTGCCCTTCGTGCGGGCAACCGACGCCCTGCGCGAACGGCACGGCAGGCACATCCTGGCGGAACTGCTGCGCACCGCCAACAGCAGCGAGGTGGGGCCGGGCGGACGCAAGTGCATCGGCCGCCCCGGCGAAGAAGGGCGTCTTGCCGCCTCGCTGGCCAACGATCTGTCCGCCGCCATGGGCCGCAACGGCGAAGTGTTTCTGGAGTACCAGCCCCAGATCGGGGTGGATGGCCGCCCGCACGGGGCCGAGGCGCTGCTGCGCTGGCGCCACCCCGCTTACGGACGCATCGCGCCGCCCATCACCGTGGCCCTGGCGGAAGACACCGGCATCATCGACCGGCTGGGCATGTTCGTGCTGCACCGCGCCTGTGCCCGCCGCGTGGCGTGGGCGGGGCAGGTGCCCGACGGCTTCGTCATGTCGGTCAACGTGGCGCCGCGCCAGTTGCTGAACCCGCGCTTCGATCGTGACGTGCTGGACGTGCTGGCACGCACCGGCCTTGCCCCGCACCTGCTGGAACTGGAACTGACCGAATCCACCGTGCTGCTGCCCGACACGCGCACCGTCAAGGCCCTGCGCCGCCTGCGCGCGGCCGGGGTGCGCGTGGCCATCGACGACTTCGGCATGGGGCACGCATCGCTGCGCTACCTGCGCGATTTTCCCGTGGACACGGTCAAGATCGACCGCTCGCTCACCGAGGCCAGCCACGGGGACATCAACGAACACATCGTGCGCAGCATCGTGGAACTGGCCCGCAGCCTGGACATCACCACCGTAGTGGAAGGGGTGGAACGACGGGAACAGTTCGAGCGTTTCGTCGCTCTGGGGTGCCAGGTCTTTCAGGGGTATCTGTTCAGCCGCCCGGTGAGTGCCGCCCAATGCCTGGAAGTGGTGGCCGGATGGGACGGCATCGCGGCTGCGCCGGAGCGGGCCGCCCCAGACCGCGAGACGGGGGCCTAGCCTGTAGCGCGGGGACATCCGCGCTACGGCGTGGCAAGTGCGGGATGGCCCGGCCACCGCACGTGGGCCGGGCTCCCTGCCCCGCCTCGCCCTTGTCCTTTCCCTGTCTCTTTCCCTGTCCGTTCCCCCTGCCGTTCCGGCCCGCCGGATGCCCTGCCGCCCCACCGGCAAAAGAAAACGGGAAGGATGTCGGCATCCCTCCCGTTTCCGGATTCCATCCGCCGCCCGGCCCTTCCTTCGGGACCTGGCCCGATTTGGCAAGGCGGCCTGGGCGCGCGCTGCTACAGCGTGCCCTGCGGGTCGTCGCGCAGCATCTTCACGGCGCAGAACTTGCCGCACATGGCGCATTCCTCTTCATTGCGGTGCTCGCCACGGCGGGCATCCACCATTTCCGGGTCCAGCGCGCAGCGCTTCATGCCGTCCCAGTCAAGGGCCATGCGGGCCTGCGACATGCCCGCCTCGCGCTCCAGCGCGTGGCGGCGGCCAAGGGCCACCTCGCCAGCCTGCGCGGCGATGCGCGAGGCCATCACCCCGGCCTTCACGTCCTCGATGGTGGGCAGGGTAAGGTGCTCGGCGGGGGTGAGGTAGCACAAAAAGTCCACCCCGGCACGCACGCCGATGGCCCCGCCGATGGCCCCGGCGATGTGGTCGTACCCCGGCGAACTGTCGATGGTCAGGGGGCCCAGCACGTACAGCGGGGCGTTGTTGGTCAGCTTCTTGATGCCGACGATCTGCGCCTCCACCTCGTGCATGGGCACGTGGCCGGGGCCCTCGATCATGCACTGCACGCCTTCGGCCAGACCCGCCTTGGCCAGGCGACCCAGCATCATCACCTCGTCCCACTGGGCGGCGTCGCCCGCGTCGGCCCCTGCGCCGGGGCGCAGGCCGTCGCCCAGCGACAGGGTGACGTTGTGCCTGCGGGCGATCTCAAGGATGCGGTCATACTGTTCCAGCAGGGGGTTTTCCTTGCCGTTCTTGCGCATCCAGCGGGCCAGGATGGAGCCCCCGCGCGAGACGATGCCCAGCACGCGCCCGCCCTCGGTGGCCCATTCGGCGCCGCGCCGGGTCAGGCCGCAGTGCACGGTCATGAAGTCCACGCCCTGCTCCGCCTGCATCTCGATTTCGGCGAACAGTTCTTCCGGGTCCATCCCCGCAGGATCCTTGCCCTTGTCCAGATACTTCTGGGCCACGGAATACAGCGGCACGGTGCCCAGCGGCAACGGGCAGGCGGCCAGCATGCCCTTGCGGATGGCCAGCAGATCGCCCGCGATGGAAAGGTCCATCACGGTGTCGGCCCCGGCGGCCAGGGCGGCGGCCAGCTTTTCTATTTCACGTTCGGGATTGTTGCACAGGGGAGAGGTGCCGATGTTGGCGTTGACCTTCACGCGGGAAGGCTGGCCGACAAGCAGCGGGCGCAACGAAGGGTGCGACGGATTGCCCAGCAGCACCATGGTGCCGCCTTCGATGCCGTCGCGAATGGTCTGGGGCGCAAGGCCCTCGTCCGCGGCCAGGGCCGCCAGATGAGTGTCGAGAACGCCCGCGAGCGCGGTGTTCCTGGTAAGAATGGACATGGGTGGTCCCCGCTGCTGACTCAACGGGAAGGGGCCGGTGACGCCGACAACACGACGTACCAGCACTATCCGTTCGCACGGCGGCTGGCAAGGGGGAAAGGGCGCGGTTGGCAAGGTCGCCGCCATGACGGACCGCACGCCGCGTCGTTACCGATCGGGCTTGCGCCATTGCCCATCAGGCGTGCGTTGCGCCCGTCGCTCCGGCACGGTATACCCCGGCCATGACTGGCGAACACGAAAACCGCATGCCCCGGCTGTTCTGGATCGGCAGCCCGTTCTTTGCGCAGGCCCTGCGCGACCAGGGCTGGCAGGTGCACGCCATGGACTTTCAGCAGGTGGCGGTGTTCGGCTGGGAAGACATCGTGCGCGAGGCTGGCTGGGAGCCGGACGTGGTGGTGGTGGCGGACAAGAGCCGCCCGCCCTTCGTGCTGGGCATGGAATCGTTCCCCTGCCTGACGGTGTTCTACTGCGTGGATTCGCACATCCACAGCTGGTACCCGCTGTACGTCCAGGCCTTTGACGTGTGCCTGATGAGCCTGCGCGACCACATTCCGCTGGTGGCCGGGCGACGCCTGCCCGACGAGCGCATCTGGTGGGCGCCCGCCTTCGCCAAGGACGCGGACCAGCCCCGCCCCCCCGCGCCGGAATGGGACCTGCTGTTCGTGGGCACCGTGGACGCGGCCCGCACCCCGGCGCGTCACGCCTTCCTGCAACGGCTGGCGCAGCGCCTGCCCGGCCTGCACGTGACCAGGGGCGATTACCGGGCGCTGTACCCGCGCGGACGCCTGCTGCTGAACTACTGCGAGCACGGCGACCTGAACTTCCGGGTGTTCGAGGCCCTGGGCTGCGGCGGCTGCCTGGTCACGCCGCGCATCGGCCATGGCCTTGCCGACCTGTTCGAGGACGGGCGCGACCTGCTGCTGTACGAACCGGACGACATCGACAGCCTGCTGGATGTTGTCCAGCCCGCGCTGGCCGATCCGGAACGGTGCGCGCGCATTGCCGCCAGCGGGCAGGCCAGGGTGGACGCCGCCCACCGGGCACGCCACCGGGCACGCGACTTCACCCAACGGCTGCGCGGACTGCCGCAGGGCATCGTGGCAGAGCGATGCGCCCAGGCCGACGACATTCGCCGCACCCACCTGCGCCTGATCTACCTGCTGCTGGCCGAGCAGATGCCTTCTCCCCTGCTGCGCAAGGCGTACCTGGCCGCAGCGCGCTGAACGCGAAAACGCCCGGCAGCCTGTGCGCGTGCCGGGCGTATGCCATCCTGCAAGATTCGAAATGCGTGATGCGCCGGAGCACCGGTTACGGTGGACGCCCTCAGGCCGTGCCCTCACCGCCTTCGGTGGTGGCGGCCCCGGCTTCCGGCGCAGCGGCCACCCGGGCCTGACGCTTGTGCTCGTCGCGCTCCGCGCGCAGCACGTCGGGGGCGATGAAGCCCAGCAGGGCCAGTATCTCCTCCGTCGGCAGGGGGTTGCCGGTGTTACGGCGGTAGACTTCGGCCTTGGCCACCTGGTCGGCGTTCACCAGCCCCTTGCGCACCAGGCGTTCGGGCAGGCTTTCGCGCTGTTCGGTGGCGGACTGCACGGCGGCCTCGCGCAATTGTCGGGCACGGTCGGCCTCGTGCTCGGCATGGGTGTGCAGGCGTCCGCGCATGGACGCCACGCTGGCCTGAAGGGTGCCGCAGTCTTCGGTCAGATTGGCCAGACGCATTTCCATGAGCTGGATATCACGCTCAAGGGCTGCCTCGACCGCGCGCGCGGCACCGCCGCCACCGCCGCCCAGCCTGGTGTACAGCAGCACCCCCGCCACGCAGCAGGCCAGCAGTATGTTGACGAAGTCCATGCGCCATCCGCCCTTGAACAACGGTTCGCCACGCTGTGCTCGCGGCTAGTCGTCCAGCTTGAGATCCGGCAGCCCCCCCTTGCCGCGCGAGGCACGGGCCTCGGCCCGGCGTTCGCGGGCTTCGCGGTAGGCGGCTTCATCGTCACCAAAGGAGAGCAGCCCCGTCCCTCCGGTGTCGGAAGAAAGGCGTGGGGCGGGTTGCGGTTCGTGGTCGTCGTGCCCACGGTCCCCACGGTCCCCACTGTCCCCACGGTCCCCACGGTCCCCACGGTCCCCACGGTCCGGGCCACCGAAGGCATCCAGCGAAGAGGCGTCCAACGCGGAGGTATCCAGACCAGCGGTCCTGCCGCGCGAAGCGCCCGACACGCCCTTTGCGGGGGAGGACAGGTCCAGGCTGGGCAGTTCCACCTCGTGCAGGTCTGCCGCGCGCGACACGCTGGCCGAGCCGCCATCGTGCATGCCGTCATATCTCAAGCCGGGCACGTCGGCAGGCTGACGGTCCACGAGTTCCACGGGTTCCTCGAAGTCCATGCCCAGGCCGCCCGGCAGGTCGGATTCCGCGTCCTCCTGCACCAGGCCGTACAGCGGATCGACGCCGGCACCGTAGCCCGCGTCGATGCGGGCATCCGGGCCGGTGCCGTACTGCACGTGGTACTGGCCCGCCGGTTCCTCGAAGGCGTCGCCCCCTGCATCCGCGTGAGGGGTGGGGGGCAGCCCGGCGACTACCGCGCGCTGGGCGCGGGCCAGTTCGTTGACCCTCGTCTCCAGCGTGCGCAGGCCGGAGGCCAGTGCCGCGTGCTCGTCGCGCATGCCGCGCGCAAGTTCTTCCATGCCGCGCAGCACGAAATAGAACATCACCAACAATCCCGCAAAGCACAGCAGGATGAACATCATGAACATGGTGGCGTTATCGAACATGGTTCCTTTTTCTCCCGGAAAAAAAAGGCGGCATTTCCCCGGCCACCGGCCAGCGGACCGGATATGCACTTGCCGGGGAACCCCGCTTGCAGTAACCATCCGGCACCTAGCACATCCCACGATGCACCACAATACATGAGAACAAAGGGCACCACATGGCCTCATCCAATATCCGCCCCCACCTTGTCGTTGCCGACGAACACGGCGAAATCTACGACCACCCGGACCTGCTGATGGTCTGTCGGCGCGGGCACGAATTCGCCCTGCCCCGCCCCGACGAACTGATGCCCCTGCCCGACGAGAGCGAACTGTTCCTGCTGCCGGGCCGCCGCGCCGTCGGGCTTGACCCGGAAACCGGCGAGGCCGTGGGCATGGACGAACTGGCCGTGGCCGCGTTCGCCGCGCCCGCGCACACCCTGACCGCACACCCCGCCTACGTCAGCGAAGCGGACGCCCCCACCCTGCCCCTGTTCGCTTACGGGGCAGTGGGCTTTGCCAACGGGCGCTTCTACGTCTGCGCCAAGCGGGTGGATGAATCCAACCGCCAGGTGTTCCGGGGCATCCACCGCAAGAAGGTGGAACAGACCGCCCGCGAACTGATGCGCCGCTACCCGGACAACCGGCTGATGCAGCACCTGACGGCCAAGTGCGCCCTTACCTATTCCTGCCCGGCCGCACGCAACCTGTGCCTTGGCCGGTACGAGGCCCCGCTGCCCGTCTCGCGCGCGTGCAATGCCCGCTGCGTGGGCTGCATCTCGCAGCAGGAGGCCGGGTCGCGCATTTGCGCCACGCCGCAGAACCGCATGGCCTTCACCCCCACGGCGGCGGAAATCGTGGAAGTGATGCGCCATCACGCCCGCAACGAAGTGACCGAGCCGGTCTTTTCCTTCGGGCAGGGCTGCGAGGGCGAACCGCTGACAGAGGCCCCGCTGATCGAGGAAGCGGTGCGCCTGTTCCGCGCCGAAGGCGGGCGCGGCACGGTGAACCTGAACTCCAACGCCTCGCTGCCGGACGCCGTGGACCGCATCGCCAAGGCGGGGCTTACCTCGCTGCGGGTCAGCCTGAACAGCGCCCGCGAAGCATCCTACAACCGTTACTACCGCCCGCACGGCTATACCCTGGCCGACGTGCGCGAAAGCATCGCCACCGCGCGGCGGAACGGGGTGTTCGTTTCGCTGAACCTGCTGTATTTCCCCGGCATCACCGACACCGAGCCGGAACTGGAAGCCCTGCTGGACATGATCCGCACCTGTGGGGTCAGCTTCATTCAGTTGCGCAACCTGAACATCGACCCGGAAATGTACCTGGAACTGCTGGAAGGCATCGAGTTCGGCCCCAACATGGGCCTGGTCAACTTCCGCAAACGGTTGCGCCGGGAATGCCCGTGGCTGGGTTTCGGCTATTTCAACCCCTACCTGGGTGACCGGGGGGACCTGAGTGAACGGGGCGTCCCCATGCCCGGTGAATGGCAGCCCACGCCGCTGGTCGACCTGCTGCGCGACGCGCCGGAGGCCCGGCCCGACGCGCGCGGCCCGGAAACGACGGAAGACCTGTCCGGTGTGGAAGACACCGAACCGGACGACGCCGACGAAGGCCTGCCCGAAGGTCACCTGGAAGCCGGTCCGCACGAGGGAGTTCCGGACGACGACGATCAGGCCTGCGGCTGCGAGGACTGATATACAGCCAGCCCCCATCATCCCAATGACACCGCAACGGGCCGGTACCACGAGGTTCCGGCCCGTTGCCATGCCATGCCATTACTGACAATCCCGGCCAGTACCGGTAAAAAAAACGGGGCCGCTCCCGAAGGAACGGCCCCGATGGCATGCAATGTAGTCGTGCAGTCAGGGACTGAAAGCCCTAGAAAGCCACCTGCACCTGCTCCGTCGTCTTGTCGCGGCGGCGGCCAATGCTGCCGATGCGCCAGGCCTGGGCATGCATGGCGTTGACGCGGCCCAGCACCTCGTCGCACACGTCGGGCGAAACGATCATTATGTAGCCGATGCCGCAGTTGAAGATCTGGAGCATTTCCGGCCAGGTCAGGTTGCCCTGGGCCAACAGCCAGTTGAACACCGGCGGCACGGTCCACGAGCCGAAATCGATGTGCGCTTCCACCGTGGCGGGCAGCACGCGGGGAATGTTGTCGTAGAAGCCGCCGCCTGTCACGTGCACCATGCCCTTGATGTCGAAGTCGCGCATCACCGAGCGCACGATGTCCACGTAGATGGCGGTGGGTTCCAGCAGCACCTCGGCCACGGTGCGGTCCGAGCCGGGCAGCGGATCGGCGCCGTTCAGGCCGCTTTGGGCCAGCACCTTGCGGGCCAGGCTGTATCCGTTGGAATGCAGGCCGGTGGAGGCAATGCCGATGATGGAATCGCCCACGCGGATGGACGAACCGTCCACGATGCGCGTGTTGTCCACAAGGCCCACGCAGAAGCCCGCCAGGTCGTATTCGCCGGGGGCGTACATTTCGGGCATTTCGGCGGTTTCACCGCCCAGCAGGGCGCAGCTTGCGCGGCGGCAGCCCTCGGCCACGCCGGAAATGACGCTGGCGGCCACGTCCACGTCCAGCTTGCCGGTGGCGAAATAGTCCAGGAAGAACAGCGGCCTGGCGCCCTGCACCAGAATGTCGTTGACGCTCATGGCCACCAGGTCGATGCCCACGGTATCATGCTTGCCGAACTGGAAGGCGCATTTCAGCTTGGTGCCCACGCCATCGGTGGAGGAAACAAGGACCGGTTCGTCCATCCCCGCGAGATCCGGCTTGAACAGGCCGCCGAAGCCGCCGATGTCGGATATCACACCATTGGTGTGCGTGCGGGCGACAATGGACTTGATGCGCGACACGAGGGCATTGCCGGCGTTGATATCCACCCCCGCATCGGTGTAGGCTTTGGAACGGTCCTCAGACATTAACGTAGGCTCCTTGAATCGGCTGGCTTCGGATTTTCCGGAAGCCCTTCATAGGCTTTTACCCCCCGAAGCGCAAGAGGAACACACCATGAAACCCTTGCTGGCACGGGCCTTATTCAATGGTATACTGGTACTGGGCATGCTGTCTACAGCGGTATTGCCGGACACTGCCTTTGCCCGCGAAGGCACGCCCGCACAGGCGGAACACCACACGCTCGTGGCGGCATCCGTGACCGGAACCAGCGACACGGGCGGCGGCATTCCCCCGCAACAGGAACGCCCGCGCAACGACACCTTCATGGGTACCGGCGGCGACCAGTCGTACATCGGGCGCGATCCGGACACCGGCGACCGGGTCATGGAATCCAAGGGACCGCCACGCCATCAGGACATGCCGCAACAGCAGGTGCCCATGATCATCGCGCCCGAGATCAACGTGAACGGCACCTGGGGCCAGCCCCAGGGCGGGAATAGTGGAAATTGGGGAAATGGCGGCAGCAGCGGAAGCGGGGGCGGCGTGATGCGGCCCACTCCCCTGCCCCCCGGCGGCATAGGGACGGGCAGGCGGCAATAGCAGACCGGCCTGTTGCTGTCGAAAGACCTTTGCCTGCACGCCCTGCGGGCCGACCCCCGTTCGCCTGCGCCCTTCGGGGCCACTCCATCCATCAAGGACCTTCGCCATGCTCGATGCACGCCTCTGGAAGCCCCTGCCACCGTCCGGCGACCTCGACGCCGCCGCATTGCCGGATGCGGACACGGCGCGCGTGCAGTGCCGCCTGTGCAGCCATTACTGCATCATTCCTGGGGGCGGCACGGGCCGCTGCGGGGTGCGGGTGAATCGGCCAGACATGCCCGAGCCAGACACGGCTAGGCCAGACACCTCTGGACTAGGCACCTCTGGACCAGGCGTTGCGCACGGGAATGTCCCCGTCGGCAGGCTGTTCACCCTGGTGGGCGACAACGTGGCCGCCGTGAACCTGGACCCGGTGGAAAAGAAACCGCTGTTCCACTTCATGCCCGGCACGCTTACCTGGTCCTTCGGCACCATGGGCTGCAACCTGGCGTGCAGCTTTTGCCAGAACTGGTCGCTGTCGCGCCCGCCCGCCGAAGAAGGCGTGGTGCGCGGCCAGCGCGTCACACCGGCCAAGCTGGTGGCCGAGGCCAAGGCCAGCGGGGCTGCGTCGGTGTCGTTCACCTATTCCGAGCCCACCATCTTTTTCGAACTGATGAGCGACACGGCGGACGCGGCCCGCGCCGCCGGGCTTGCCACCATCATGGTCTCCAACGGGTTCCAGTCGCCGGAATGCCTTGCCGAACTGGAACACCGCATCGACGCGGCCAACATCGACCTGAAGGCGTTCACCGAGCATTTCTACGCAAGCCAGTGCGGCGCGCGACTGAAGCCGGTGCTGCACACACTGCGCACCATCGCCCGCATGGGCTGGTGGCTGGAGGTGACCACCCTGCTGATCCCCGGCCTGAACGACGCCCCGGACGAACTGCGCGACATGGCCCGGTTCATCCGCGACGAACTGGGCCCGGACGTGCCGTGGCACCTTTCGCGCTTTCACCCGGCCTACCAACTGACCGACCGCCCCCCCACCCCGCCCGCCACGCTGGAGCGGGCCTGGGAAATCGGCCAGACGGAAGGATTGCGCTTCGTCTATCTTGGGAACATGCCGGGCCACCCCGCCGAATCTACTCACTGTCCCGCCTGCGGCGCACTGTTCGCCCGGCGCGAGGGCTTTCACACCCACCTGCCCGCCTCGTCGCGGTGCGCCCGTTGCGGGGCCGCCATGCCCGGGGTGGGCTGGGATACCCCGGAGAACTGATGCTGCTGATATACACCGGCAACGGCAAGGGAAAGACATCCGCCTGCGTGGGGCAGGCCATCCGCGCCCTGGGCCAGGGGCTGACCGTGGCCTTCGGCCAGTTCATGAAACGCCCCGGACAGGCGGGCGAGCAGGAAATGCTGCAACGGTTGCTGGGCGAACGCTTTCGCGCCGGGGGCAAGGGCTTTCTGCGCCGAGAGGAAGACCGCCCCGCCCACCGCAAGGCCGCGCAGGAACTGCTGCAATGGGCGGAAGACACCCTGCCCCAGGTGGACATGCTGGTGCTGGACGAAACGCTGTACGCCCTCGGCTACGACATCGTGACCCGCGAAGAGGTGGAACACCTTCTCGAACTGGCGGAACCGCAGGGCAGGCACCTGGTGCTGTCCGGGCGCGGCCTGCCCGACTGGCTGGCCGAGCGGGCCGATCTGGTTACCGAAATGAACGAGGTGAAGCACCCGTGGCAGAAGGGGGTGCAGGCGACCAAGGGCATCGAGTTCTAGGGGGCGGTCTCCGAATTGTCTTTTCGTCCGTTTGCTGACCGACCCGAAGGGCGCGAAGCGTGTCCGTTGGGCGAGCTTGCGAGCCCTACGGACATCGTGCGCAACGCGGTCAAACTTCGCCTGCCATGGCTCTGCCGTCCTTATCCGTAAGGTTCGCAAGCTCACCTGACGGCTAAGGCTCGGTCGAATACGTTAAGAGCGCGTTGCGGTCCTCATCCGTAATGCTCGAAGACTCGCATAACGGCTAGGGCACTCCCTCATGGCGGCTCGTTTTCCTTGCCAACGAACGAAAATCCTCATTTGGAGAAAAGCCCCCAGGGGGGCGGCGCTCCGGAACGGCACGACGACGCTGCGGCCCCGCGCAAATCATTGCGGCGCTGCCGTTCCATGCCTATATGTTGCCAAAGGGTATTGTATTTCCCGCAACACGAAGGAGGCACTATGGAACCCCTCGCCATGACCTCGTTCACCGGAGCTTCTGGCAAGGCCTACACCTTTGCGGTGTACCCGCTGGGCGCCACCCTGGCGGACTTCAGCGGGGTATTCATGTTCGCCCGCAAGCCTCAGGCGGTGCTGGACACGGGGTACAGCCCCCTGTTCATCGGGCACTCCGCCGAGTTGGGCAGCCACCTTGGCAGGCACGACAAGCGCGCTGCCGCGCTGGGCCAGGGCGCGGACTGCCTGTGCGTGCACCCCGCCGATGCGGAGGACAGCCCCGCCATTGCCGACGACCTTCTGAAGTCGCACCCCACCCCCTGCAACTGATGCGACGCGGCCAGCCGGAGGCCGCACCGTGACGCCGGGCATCGGTCCGGTTTCCGCTTCCGGCTTTGCAGACAACAAGCCCCCGCCAGCATCGCCAGCGGGGGCTTCGTCATTCGCAAGGACAAGGATGGCGCGGAGGGGAGTCGGCGCAGGCTCCCGCCCGACCTGATTCTCGGGCAGCATCGTCCCGCATTGCAGAACGCAATCAGCTCGCAGAGTTGCCAGCTCTCCACATGCAGCCGAACGGTTTCCGCCTATTCGGCCATGCGGCGCACGGCATCGAGAAAGCGCGAGCGCAGCGCATCCCCCATCAGCGCCCGTGTCACCGGGGCAAGCCGCAGAAAACCTCCCACCAGCCCGCGCATGAATTCCTGGGTGCGGCTGTTTGGGTTGTCGAACACAAGGTTTTGCAGGGTGCCGCGCTCCAGGCTTTGCAAAATGACCCGTTCGAAGCTGTCCGCCGGGTGCAGCACCTTGCGCTCGCGCGGGTGCAGCCACAACGCCCCGGTGGGACACTTCAGGGCGCAAGCCCCGCAGCCCAGACAATAGTCTTCGTCCACCAGACAGCGCCGGTCGCGCTTGCGGCCATCGGGCGGCACCGGCAACGACACCGCGTCGATGGGGCAGGCCCGTTCGCACAGGCCGCAGCCGTTGCACAGGCTGGCGTCGCACCGGGCGATGAACGACGAGGTGACCAGTATCCCGGTGTGCCCCCACTGGCGGATGCCTTGCATGAGGTTGCAGCAGCAGCCGCAGCAATGGCAGATGAACCCCACGCCCTGCTGCACGTTGTCGGCGGACAGGGTGAAGCCGAGGTCGCGCGAGCGGGCCAGGGTGTCGTGCATGGCCGCCTTGTCGATGCGCCGGGCAAAGCCGTGCCGGATCAGGTATTCCGCGCCGGTGCCCATGGAGGTGCAGGTTTCCATGTCCACGTCGCACTGCCGGGTGCCCAGATGGTGCTTTTCATGGCGGCACGAGCACAGCCCCACGGCAAAGGTGCGGTTCTGCTCCACCAGCGCGGCGGCGCGCTCGTAGTCCAGGATTTCCACATGATCGCCCAGAGTCTGCTGGTGCGGCAGAGCGCGCATGACCGAAACGCGCTGCCCGTCGCCAAAGTTGGCGTCCAGAAAGGCCCGGTCGCCGAACATGTAGTCGTGGAACAGTTCCGCCCAGCGCTTGCTGGGCAGCGCCCCACCGGTGCGCATCATGGTGAATTCGAAGATGCCGATGACGATGGGGCTGATCATGTACAGGCAGCTGTTGTCGGAATGATCGTGGGCCGGTGAAGCGGGAGAGCCGAGGGAGGAATGGCCGTGGGCGGACGGGGAGTGGGAGTGGTCGTGCGGATGTGCGCGATCCGTATAGGTATCATGCCCATGCCCGTCATGCCTGTCATGCCCGTGCGCCGATGCGGCATGACGCTCGGCGGATTCGGCAGCGTGGTCGCCATCCTCGCGGATGTCCAGCACCAGCCCCTTGTCGCACAGCCGGTCCAGCAACAGCTGCAACCGGACGCGGTCCATGCCGGTGACCCGTTCCAGCCGCCCGATGGACGACGGGCGGTATGGCATGCGCACCACCAGTTCCGCTTCTTCCGGGGTGTACAGTTCGCGCAGCATGGCGTGGAAGGCATCGTTCCACGGCGTGCGCACGGGGGTGTTGTCGATGGCGTGGCCGAGACGACGGTAGATGTCCCTGGCGGCGATGTGTCCCATGACGGCTCCGGAGAGAGTGCGAAAAACGGGAAAGCGCGGCGGACCGACGCCCCTAGCCACCGCAATGCCCCATGCCGACGGGGGTGTCAAAGGCATGGGGGGTGCGCAGGCAGCGGGACGGTTAATGATCTGGCGGGCACCTTGGGGACATCCGGCAGGGCGATCCGGCGAACCCAACGACCACGGCGACGTCACCGGGGCAACCGGAAGCCAGGGCACGTCACTTCTGTCCGCCGCCGGTCTGGCCTCCACATCTTCCGCAAACGAAAAGCCCCCACGGGCACGATGCCGGCAGGGGCCTTCAGGCTACGGGACACGGCGCGGGGCCGTGGCGGGCCGCCTAGCGTTCGCGGAAAACGATGCGGCCCTTGGTCAGGTCGTAGGGGGACATGGCGACACGCACCTTGTCACCGGGCAGGATGCGGATGCGGAACTTGCGCATCTTGCCGCACAGGTGGCTGAGTACGGTGTGGCCCGTTTCCAGTTCCACACGGAACAGCGTGCTGGGCAGGGCTTCCTGCACCACGCCCGCCACTTCGAAATAATCGTCCTTGGCCATGGGGTCTCCTCCTGCTTGTGGCGCGCACCGCGCCGAAAAGAAAGGGTCCCGCCCGAAATGGGCGGGACCCGGTCCAGACGATAGGGGGAGCGAAGACCTACCAGCGGGGCTGGCGGGGAGCGCGTTCCTGCGCTTCGTTCACCTTCAGGCTGCGGCCCTGGAAGTCGCGGCCATCAAGGGCTTCCATGGCGGCGCGGGCGCCGTCGTCGTCCATTTCCACGAAGCCGAAGCCACGGGGACGACCGGTTTCGCGGTCCATGATCAGGGCGACGGACTGCACTTCGCCGTGGTTGGAGAACAGGGCGCGCAGGTCGCTTTCGCTGCTGGAGAAGGGAAGGTTGCCGACGTAGAGCTTCTTGGACATGTGAAATACTCCGGAATTTTCTCAGGCTCTTCTTTTCATCTGTCCGGAGCTTTGCACATGCGAAGATCGAACGAGGGAAACAAGAACGCTGCCAATTGGTAAGGAGATGCGTAAATACGCACCTTGCCCCCTGTCGTCAAGCGGGCCGCACGCAAAATAATCCGCGGCTTCAGAAAAGTTTGCCGCAGGGACGAACAAATGCCAAAAAAAACTTTTGATTACATCGTGTTATGGAAATCAAACAATACAAGAATACTGCAAAAAAACAGGGAGGCAAATGATGGGCGAACGCGCACGAACGGGGACCGGATTGCCGCCCCCCTGCCGCCCCCCTATCGCACCCCTGTCGCGCCCTTGCCGCCCGACTTCATCCTGCCCTGTCCCAAGCATTGCCGGGGCCACATCCATGCCATGTCCCCCCATGTCGATATGGGCAGGGAAGCTGCCCCGTCCGCATCTCACCTGCCTCTGTTCTTCTCACCGCCCTCGTCTGCCACTCAGCCGCGGCATCACCGGTTCGTCTCGCCAATCTACCTCATCGCCATTTCCCCTTGCACCGCGACACGCTTTCGACTATCTGACCACCGTACGCCACGACACCACCGCCGTGGCCCACCGGAACGTAGCGCAGCCTGGTAGCGCACCTGCCTTGGGAGCAGGGGGTCGCTGGTTCGAATCCAGTCGTTCCGACCAAGTAAAACAATGGGCTGTGATCTTAGGTCACAGCCCATTTCTATTTGGGCCATACGGCGTCCAATGGCCGCAACATACGCATATGAAAGCCTTTATGTTGATACCAAGCACCTGTTTGAATATCCGTATCGGTTCACTGTCATTTTCATGAATCCGTTCTATCATGAAGTACGTAATGTCCTCCAATCCCGTATCCGTTTTAATTTCTTTCATTCGACCTTGTTGAAATTCATATTCCACACAGCAACGTGGCAGAATGGTCATCCCGGCATCCTCAAGCACCAAGTTCTTTATTGACTCCATGCTAGAGAGAATCGCCGGCTGCCGAAAAGATGAATACCACGCCTGCTTTTTAAGCCACCTCATAGCTATATCGTGAGCTTTTGTTCCTTTTTCACGAAGGATGAACGGCTGATTGGTAAAGTCTTCTCTGTCCAATTCTGAATTCCACATGGCATAGCGTGATGAGCTTATTGCGAGAACGCATGGCTCAACAAGGAGTGGCGCAAACCTGAGTTTTTCAAACCCAGGCGAACGCGGGGCAAACCCCATATCCACAAAAGCATTCTGAACCCATGTGGCAATGGAATATGCCGTACCAAAATGAAGTCTTATGTCTACATTAGGGTATTCTGAAATAATTGCATTCAGCGCTTTAGGCAAAAAATGAGCACCCATCACAGATGAAGCAGCGATGTTCAACGTGCCGCTTATTCCTTTTTCCTGCTCTGCCGCAGTTCCTTTTATTTCATCTATAATCTGAAACAATTCATTGGCCTTCTGGACAAGCCGCTTCCCCTCCGCGGTCAGGCGTATGTGCGCGCTTGACCTGACAATCAGCTGATATCCCAGTTCTTCCTCAAGAGATTGAATATGATGCGTCACTGTTGGCTGCGTTACGAACAGCTCTTGTGCAGCCCGCGTAAAACTCCCGGTGGAAGCGACCTTAAGGTACGTCCTGAGGCGTGAAATGTTCATGGCCAACTCCGTTCGTTTATCTCGATCCCCGCGCAAGCATTCCCCAAAAACCTTGTGACTGTCCAGCTTTCCAGAAACCAGACAAGCCCGGCACCCGCCGGGTCGCTTTTTATCATCAAGAATGAGGAAGCAGACAGCCACAAGGGGGCTTCCACTGCCCACTGGCGCCCGCAAAACATTCCCGTGGGCGGTTCGCCACCATCCTTGCAAAAACTTATCTGGAGTATGCGTTTTTTTGATTTGCCCAAAAAAACGCACGTGCCCTATGCTGGAATTCCAACCTCCAAATACGACGGCATGGACGTGAGGGGGCGAAGAAAATGCAACAATGGTTAGACAGCCGGTTTATCATCTGCTGTCGACACATGCGTCATTGAACGATCTTCACTATCAATGGAGGAAAGAATGAAACGTTTATTCTCAGTTGTATTTCTTTCATTTTTCATGATCGCAACGACACACGCTTTCGCAGCAGACCAATACCCCAAGGAAGAACCCATCAACTATCTGATCCCGTTCAGTCCCGGTGGAGAATCTGATATTTTTGCCAGAGCACAGCAACCTTACCTTGAAAAAGAACTGAAGCAAAAGATTCTCATTAGCTACAAAGTTGGAGCTGGTGGTGCTGTCGCCTGGAGTGAACTGGCCAACAGCAAACCTTCTGGCTATTACACGGCCGGATTCAACATACCGCACATCATCCTGCAACCTTTGCAGCGAAAGAACGCCGGCTATAAGACCAGCGACATCAAACCGGCCATGATATTCATGATTACTCCTTGCGCGCTGGTGGTACGAGCCGACAGCCCCTACAAAACCCTCGACGATCTCATCAAAGCCCAGAAGGAAAACCCAGGCAGCATCATCATCGGCGGGGTAGGCAACGCGACTGCGGGGCATATCGCAACCGTGCTGTTGAACAAGCACACTTCCGCCAAGTTCGCCTACATCCCCTTCCCCGGAACGGCAGACCTTCCCCCGGCGCTTTTGGGCAAGCACGTGACAGCCGTCATGGGCTTCACCACAACATCTGGACCATACCCCAATGACATGCGGGTGCTGGCGGTGGCTTCTGAAGAGCGTGCGCACAACATCGACGCGCCTACGTTCAAGGAGCTTGGATATGACATCATTGAAGGCTCTGTTCGCGGGCTTGCAGTCCCCCCGCAGACGCCAGACAATATCACGCAAATTCTTTACGAGGCATGCGCCAAGATAAACGCCGATCCTGATTTTTCCGCAAAGATGACGCCAATGGGTTTCACCCTGCTCGACATGAATCCACAGGAAAGCCAGAACTATATCAATCGAAAATTCGAAGAGTACAAGAACATCCTTGACGAGCTCAGCAAGTAGCAACAGCAAATATCAGCCTTGCATCCTGACTTTCACAAGACGACAACAAACTGTTCACCCTCTGCAATCATGTACAAATAACCTGGATAGTTCTGCGCACAGATGCATGCAAAGGGTGAACAGCTGAATAGATGATGCAGCAAGTGGACTATCGTCAAATTACTTCTGCGCCAATGGCTACAAAAACGATATGCCTACTATTCTATGTCAAGACAGAAGGAGGCAGAAATGGACATAATAGTAACCGCTTTCAGCAATGTTGTTACATTTCAAAATATGCTTTTCATGCTGATAGCATGCTTTCTGGGAATCATCGCCGGAGCCCTTCCTGGCTTTTCAGCAACCATGGCAGTTGCCTTACTGGTGCCATTCACATTTACCATGGATCCAATTCCGGCGCTTGTAACCATCGGCGCACTCTATTCCTCAACCATTTTTGGCGGCGCTTTCTCGGCGATACTGCTCAATACACCGGGCACGCCGTCTTCGATCGCCACGTGTTTTGATGGCTACCCCATGGCTCGGCAGGGGCGCGGCGAGGAGGCGCTGTACACGGCCTCTGTGGCGTCGAGTTTCGGGGGACTCATCGGCACCGCCATCCTGATCATGTTTGCACTGCCTCTCGCGCAGGTATCATTGAAATTCGGGCCCCCGGAATTCTTTTGGACCGCAGTCTTCGGCATGACCATCATCACCAGCCTGTCGGACAAATCCTTGATCAAAGGCGTGGCTGGCGGGCTTATCGGCGTAATGCTCAGCATGATCGGAATAGCCCCGATCGGCGGCGACATCCGCTTTACGCTCAACGTCGCGTCGCTACAGGGCGGAATGGAACTTGTTTCAGTTTTGATCGGCTTTTTCTGTATTCCCGAAGTATTCAACATGGCGGCCACCCCCAACCAGAAACTTGTCATCATGGGCAAGCTGAGCGGCAGTTCCCATGCATTGCGACAGGCCTGGAAGAACGTGACGCATCACATGGGCAACACCATGCGCTCATCCGTCCTTGGTGCACTGATAGGCATCCTTCCCGGTGCTGGCGGCAATATATCCAACATTGTCGCCTATAACGAGGCCAAACGCGCCGCAATGGATCCCGAAACCTTCGGCAATGGCAATGCACAGGGCATTGTAGCCACGGAATCAGCAAACAACGCTACTGTTGAAGGCGCCTTGGTTCCTCTTCTTGCCATGGGAATCCCCGGATCACCCCCCGCCGCCATCATCTTTGGCGCCCTGCTCATGCAAGGCATTACACCTGGCCCCGAACTTTTCAGTAAAAATGGCGACATTACCTACGCATTCATGCTTTCTTTCTTCTTCTGCAACATACTCATGGCCGTGCTCGGTATTTTTGCAGGGAAATTTATATTTCAAGTTGTCACAAAAACTCCTTCCCGCTACATGATCCCCGCCATCATGCTGCTTACAGTTGTTGGCTCCTATGCCATACGCAACAATGCTGCTGATGTGCTGATCATGTTCGGCAGCGGTCTTTTAGGCTATTGCCTGAAAGAGCTTGAATTCGACCCGGGGCCGATCGTGCTGGGTCTGATCCTTGGCCCGATCGCAGAGCGCGGCTTCGTGCAAGGCATAATCATGGGAGGGGCTGTCAGCCAGTCTGCCCCCTGGCTGATCTTCCTCACACGTCCAATCTGCATCGTGCTGGCGGCCTGCTGTGCGTTGTCGCTGTGCTGGCCCCTGATCAAAAAAGTCAGTTCCAAACTGCATACGGCAGGGAATGGAGAAAATTCTCATGCAAGTTAATACAAATACCGATGCGGTGGGCGGCGTTGCCGTTCTGGCCATCTCATCGTTTTTCTACTTCCAGCTGAATGACGACTTCACGCCCTTCGGTGCATTCTTTCCAGAAATCATCTTGCCCTTTCTTGCCTTCTTGGGCGTAATCCTTGTCATCAAGGGTGTATTGAAAAAAAAGGAAAGCAATAGGGTCATATTCAAGATAAACGACACCATGATGCTATCGATGGTAGTGGGCGCGGCATGGGCTCTTCTCTTGAATATCTTGGGATTTATTCTTGCCAGCTTCATAAGCATTTCAATCCTGATTATCAGGTATATCCCAAAAGAAAAACGGACATCATCTTGTATTTTAATGAATTGCCTGGGAACAATGGCATGCGTCATTGTATTCTACTTTGTCTTCTCAAGGTTGCTTGGCGTCACTCTTCCAGTGGGCCACGTATTTGATGGCATCATATAGGCACAACAAAGGATACCTGGCCATGCACCTGACATTGTCCGGATAAAGTTCATCCCGCCCAAGCATCGTCACCGACACCAGGCACAGTGCAGCTGCAAAATCAGCAAGTGCGCATTATCAATGCAATCACGTGGAAACAGGAAAAACAGGAGCGAGGTTTGGCCATGAAGGAGTACAGGGTCGCAGTCATCCCCGGCGACGGCATTGGACAGGAGGTGACGCCCGAAGGAGTGCGTGTGCTGGACGCGGTCAGCGAGGCCTGCGGAACGTACAAGATGCACTATGAATATTTCCCTTGGGGATGCGATTACTACCTGCAGCACGGTTTGATGATGCCCGAGAACGGCCTGGATATCTTGCGGCCTTTCGACGCCATCTACTTCGGCGCCGTGGGGTTGCCAAAGCAGGTTCCAGACCATGTCTCCCTGCATGGCCTGCTCATCAAGATCCGCCTCGGCTTCGACCAGTTCGTCTGCACCCGGCCAAGCCTTTTGCTGCCGGGCGTCAAAAGCCCCCTTGCGGACAAAAAATACGGGGACATAGACTTTGTTATCGTGCGTGAAAACACCGAAGGTGAATACTCCGGCGCTGGTGGCCGGTCCCACCCCGGCATGCCCTTTGAAGTAGCCATGGAGACGTCGGTCTTCACCAGGGTCGGGGTGGAGCGCATCATCCGCTACGCCTTCGAATTGGCGCGCACCCGCCGCAACCACCTCATCTGCGTAACAAAATCCAACGTCCAGCGACACACCATGACCCTATGGGATGAGTGCTTCGAACGCTTGGCGGGCGAATTCCCCGACGTACGCACCGAGCATATGCTCGTGGATGCCATGGCAGCCCGCCTTGTGCTCAAGCCCGAGTCCGTGGACGTGGCCGTGGCATCCAACATGTTCGGCGACATTCTCACGGACATCGGAGGCGCCATCAGCGGCAGCCTGGGACTCTCTCCCAGCGTGAACATCAACCCGGAGCGGAAGTTCCCCTCCATGTTCGAGCCCGTGCACGGCTCGGCCCCCGACATCATCGGCATGGGCATCGCAAACCCCATCGCCATGATCTGGACTGGAGCCCTCATGCTTGATTTTCTGGGACACAAACAAGAGGCCCAACGCATCGTCGGGGCCATCAAGGACGTTACCGCCGAAGGGAGGGTGCGCACCCCCGACCTTGGCGGCACGTCGAAGACAATGGAAGTCACGGACGAGATCATCACCAAAATCCGCTCGACAGGGCGTTAAGTCCGGCATGAGCGGTTGACGAACCCGAACTCTTCCAGGGGGGCCCTTTTGCGCGGCGGGCCACACAAAGACATCCGCAAGCGTAAAAAGGGCCTCCCCTCTCCTCAATAACCCTGACAAGGCCCAGCCAAACCGGGCCAACCCGTTGCAATATCACTGCCTGAAATAACACTTACCATCTTCAAGAGCATGGGGAGCAAATCCACTTCTCGGCGTTTAAAACAATAAACGACTTCATCGATCAAGAAGTTGAAAGCATTCCCGCCATATCGCAATGTATAAATCCAGATTTTAACGCAAACATAGAAATATTCAATTCAATTGATGCAGTTATGATATTTGGTGCTGCCATGTTACTTACGGCCCATCACGCAATCACCGACCCTCAAATATCGCACGATTCTTTCAATTCTCTGCGCACTAATGCGTCTTCTTAAACCACGCTTACATACAAATGTAACGACTTCACGCCGTATTTGACAATGCATCGATGATAATCTGACATGTCCGTCATGCTTTATGTTCTCAAAACAATACTTCCTACTTCTTCACACCATAGCTCGCATTTCAACTTACCACAGAATATCCTTTCATCACATCACATCACATCACATCCTCATTCAAATCTATATATGCATTCTTCATTGTATCGTAATTCTTCCAGATTCAATATACTGCATTCTAAAGACATCAATTACATAATCACACAACACAGTTATGTTCTATTCATTTTCTTGAAATTATGACAATCAACAAGCGCTATACAACCATCAATAAATACACATACAAAACGCATTCAATTACTCAACACATCTTCCACCAGCACACCAATCATACCACATCTCGACAGATACCCATATTAGCAAAACAGCAAATATTTATTCTACCAACAAACACACGCCTCCCTTCAATCCACCATAAAATAACAATATAGTCACAAAGCATTCCCCGATATACATCGCCACCCATCGAACCCGAGTGCATTCATGCATGTCCCCTCGGGCAAAGAGCCAGCGGCGGGCCAAGCGCTGCCGCCCCCTCATTTCGCATGGTATAATTCCCGCCGTGCCCCCTTGTGTATATCATGGGCCCATCCCGCCCCTCCAACGGGCCACGAACGCAGGAAGCGACCATGGCGACACTTTCCACCATCGAAGGAAAACTGCACGCGTACACCGCCGTGCTCATCATCCTTCCCGCGTGCGCCATGCTGATCGGCTACTACAGCTTCATGCGCAGCAGCAGCATCGCGGACACCTACGCCTACATCACCGAAGAAACGGACGCCCTGCACGTATCCATCGAACGTTGGCTCACCCACCGTATGGGCGACATCGCGCACGTGGCGAAATTGGCTGCCACAACCCGGGGCGACCAGGAGAAACTGCGAGAAATCGCCACGCTGTTCATGGAATCGCATGGTGATTTCAGCAATCTCGTGTTCATCGACGCCAAAGGCATCGTCACCGTCGACCCCAACGGATCAATGCGTATCGACGTGTCGGACAGGGCGTATTTCGCCAGTGCCAGAAGCGGCACGTCCACCATCACCACCATCTTCAACAACCGCGTCAGCAGTTCGAACGCCGTCATCGTAACCTGCCCCATCCGCGACACGGAGGGCACCTTTCTTGGCGTTGCTGCCGGCGCCATACGCATCGATACAATAGCACAAACGTTTTCCCTGTCGTTCTCCACGAAGGACTGGTCCCCGTTCCTGCTGCGAAACAAGGATCACATGCTGCTGGACAGTTCGAAGCCGGACACCATCATCATCACCCCGCCCGCCTCCAACGGGTTGCGCACGCCGCAGGTATACACCAACAACGACGGGGTGGACGTCATCGGCACCAGCCGCCTGATCACGGCGGGCGACTGGCTGCTGGTGCGCGAGACGCCGCTTTCCGAAATTCTCGGGCACATGCACAGGATGCTGCTGACACTCATGGGCACGTCGCTGGTGACGCTGGCGGTGCTTACCCCTTTCATGCTGCGTTTTGCCTCCGGCATCACCAAACCGGTCAAGGCCATGTCCGAAATGTCCACCCGCATGTTGTCGGGCGAATATGACACCACCTGCCAACACATCGACACCCGCAAGATGCCCGTGGAACTGGCCCGGCTGTACGACAACTTCTGCAGCATGGCCGCACGCACGGCCGCCTATCTGGAGCAGTTGCGGGTCTTCACGTCCACCGACATGCTCACCGGCCTCGCCAACCGGCGCAGCCTGGAGGAAGACGGCGCGCGCATCGCGGAAACCTGCCTGCGCGCAGGTACGGAATACGCCTGTCTGGTGCTGGACATCGACCGCTTCAAGTCCATCAACGACACGTACGGTCACCAGACCGGCGATGCCGCTCTGCGCAAACTGGGCGAGGTACTGCGCGAGCACGCCCGCAAGTCAGACTTTCTTGCACGCATGGGAGGCGAAGAATTCGTCATCATCGCGGCCAACACATCCATGGCCCAGGCCGAGCACCTTGCGGAAAGAGTGCGCACCGCCGTGCAACGGGCTACCGTGGTCCACGGCGACACCCGGTTTTCCATGACTGTCAGCATAGGCGTTGCCGGGTCGGGCGGCCCCGTCACGCTGGAAGAAATGATCGGCCAGGCCGACCGTGCGCTCTACCGGGCCAAGAACAATGGCCGCAACAGGGTGGAACTGTGGCAGGCCGACGACACGCCCAGCGCGGGGATACCCTGAACATGGATGGCGCGCGACTGACAGCCATTGCCAGCCCGAAAGAACGGCGGGCACCCGGCGTTATCCGCCAGATGCCCGCCAGCCCCCGCCTGCCAGCGCACCATGCCGTACGGGGGGGCGGCAGCCCGCCTACTTCATGTCCCCGATCAGGCGTGCAGTATCTGCCACTGTCGGGCCAGCTCCGACATGGCCATCAACGCCTGCCCCATGGCCTGCGAGGTCTCCGACGGCATGCCCGCCACCTGCTCACGGCGCGGTTGATTTCCTCGCTGGTGGAAGACTGCTGTTCCGACGCCGTGGCTATGGAACACACCGGGTCCGACGCCTGCTCCACCAGCCGCACGATCTGCCGCACGATCTGCCGCAACGCCTCACCCCCTTGGCCGCCAGGGGCATCGCATCCTTGATGGTCGGGAAGGCTGGTCCACGCTGTCCATGCTCTTGCGCGTTTCAGCCTGGATGTCGCGTATGGCGTCGCCCCTTCCCTGGTGGCCGTCATGGTCTTTTCCGCCATCTTGCGCACTTCGTCGGCCACGACGGCAACACCACGCCCCCCTTCACGCGCGCGGGCCGCCTCCATGGCGGCGTTCAGCACCAGCACGGCATCCGCAATGCTTCGCCTTCATGCACCCCGCCAAATGACAAGGGAGCACCCGCCATCTGATGCTCCCCTGTCGCGCACTGCCCATCCTGCTTGCACGGGCGTGCAGGTTCACACGCCCAAACGGCCCCTTATCCCTCCCACAGCCGCGTGGACCGCTGGGCCAGCGGCCCGCTCAGGCGCACGAAATTGCCCACCAGCAGGGCAGACACCACCGTACCCTCGCGCAGCCCCAGCACCACGCCCGCGAATATCAGGCTGAGGATGACCGCCACCACCACGTGCCCGCAGTCGAACAGGGTCTTCACGTTGCCCACGATCAGCCGCGTGCGGTAGGCGATGGCCACCACCAGCCCTTCTCCGGGCAGTATGCCCACCTGGCAGATGATCTCGAAGGCTATGCCCAGCCCCAGGACGGCGCTGCCCACCACCACCGCCGCCATCTGCAGCAGATAGCCGTCCAGCGGCAGAAACTTCGTCAGGGCCATGGCGATGTCGATGAACACGCTGAACACCAGCACCACGGGCATCTGCACCAGGTACTTGCGCGACAGCCCTTCACGCATCACCAGCATTTGCAGGGCAACGAACACGATGTTCACCAGCAGGGTAAGCATGCCCAGCGACAGGCCCGACAACAGCGAGAGCACGTACGGCACGCTGGTGATGGGCGTGGTGCCCAACCGGGCATTGGTGACCAGGGCAATGCCGAAGGCGCACAGAAACAGCGAGCCCCCGAAGACCAGATATCTTTTCAAGGCCTTTGTTCTATCCATGAAAACTTCCATCAGTTCAGGTGAGCCAGGACGGCGGATGCGATGCCTGCCTCCATCCGCGTGCCCAGGCCTGACGGACGCGACAAAGCGGACCGGAAGGTGGCGGACGGGCCAAGCGGGCCGGACAGGCCAGGTGGGGCGGACGGGGCGGGGTGCTGCGCACGGCGGGCATGCCCGGTGCGCCAGTCGCGCCAGTCGCGCCAGTCGCGACTGGCGCCACAGGCGCCACAGGCGCCACGGCCCAATCTGCCCAATCCACCCAATCCGCAAGACTGACGCCGAGATACAGCAGACATCGCGGGCCACAAAACGCAAAAACGGCCGTGAGAAGCGCATGGCGCTTCCCCTGGCCGGTAACAGTACCTGCATGTGTTGCCGGAACGGCAACTTCCCACCTTTCGGCAAAAGTTGCAAACAGCGCAATGTAAAGGCCGGAGGGGGGACGCGCCGGGCGGAGCCCCCCAGCCATTACCGGCCCCAATGCACATCGAATGTGCCCCGGGTGCGAATCGGATGCGAATCGGATGCGAATCGGATGCAGACCGAATGCGAATCGAATGCGGACCGGACGGGGCCGCATGCCGTCGGCGGCTACGGCTTCATGTCGATCTTGCGCGTCTGCCCGCCGGACACGGAAACCCGCTGCATCAGACCGACGCCTTGCGGCTTCTTGTCGTCGGTCAGCCAGGTGAACCCGGTGACGATGAAGAACTGTCCGTCGGCGATATCCCTGAAGACGAAGGTGCCGCTGTCTGTGCACACCGTCTGCGGGTGGTCGGCAAGGTAGCGCGGGTCGTCGTTGGTGATGACCGGCGGCGGAGCCGCCCCCTGCCCCAGGCGCAGGGTGCCCCTGTCCTGGCTGCCGTCGCTGCCGTAGATGGCGAACATGCGTTCGCTGGAATAGGCCGTCACCGGCACCAGCGTCACCGGCTTGCCCGCGCAGGTCACCACCTCGCCGCCGGGCGTCCTGGCCGAAGCCGTACCCCGGATGGTGTTCCTGCCAGGGGCCAGCTTGCGGCGCGCCTCCTTGGAATCATACGGAGTGTTCAACGTAACGATACGGGGCCGCTGCGGTTCGGCCTGTTGCTGGGCTGGCCGCGCCTCTTGCGAGGATTCGCCGGGAAAGCCGGTGATGGAGCGTTTGGGGCCGCAACCGCCCAGCAGCAGGGCCGCCAGCAGCAGGATCAACAGCGGGATCGGCAGCGGGATTGGCAGCAATCCCGAAAAGGTGGCGGACCCGCAGACAGGCCCGGCATCCGGTGCGGACCGCGCACGGCGTTGATGTGTCATCTCGTGTGTCTCCTTTTTTCCGCGATAGCAGACCCGCGCCCGCCTGGGCAACCTTGGGCAGCCATGGGCAACTGCGAGCGACCTGCAACAACTGGCGACACCGGGGCACAGCCGCGAGGCTGCCGAGGGCATATGGACGGTGCCCGCCAACCGGCCATGCCGCTCATCTGGCTGACGGCGGACCGCCGTCAGCGGGTGCGGCCACCACCCTTTCCCCCGCCATTTTCGCCGTTCCGCGGCGTTGCGACCGCCGTGGCCGCCTGCTGCATGCGCCGGGTGGTCAGCCGGGTGGGTGGTGCGGCCAAGGGGTCTTCCGGCCAGGGGTGCCTGGGGTAGCGGCCACGCATCTCCGCCCGCACCGCAGGGTACCCGGTGCGCCAGAACCCGGCCAGGTCACGCGTGACCTGCAACGACCGCCCGGCGGGCGACAGCAGGTGCACCACCACCGGCACGCGCCCCCCGCCCACGCGGGGCGTTTCCCGTGCGCCGAACATTTCCTGCAACTTCACCGCCAGCACCGGGCCGCCTTCCGCCGCGTAGTCCACCAGCACCTGCGAGCCGGACGGCGCCTCGATGCGCTCCGGCGCCTCGGCATCCAGCCGTCGCGCCAGTTCCCACGGCAGCAGGGCCGCCAGCGCGCCCGCAAGGTCGATGCGCGAAAACTGCGTACGCCGGGTAATGCCGGACAGGAACGGGGCCAGCCATTGCTCCAGCCCGGCCAGCAGGGCCGCATCGGACACGTCAGGCCAGATGGACAGGTCAGGCCAGATGGACAGGTCCGGGCAGGCAGACTCGCCCATACTGACAGGCTCGCGCGGAAAGGATGGAGTGGGTGGTACATCCTCCGCCGTCCGGTCCGTCTCGCATGCTTCCAGCCCGCGCAGAAAGTTCACCCGCGCACGCCATTGCTCCAGTTCCGGCGTCCACGGCAGGCAGTGCAGCCCGATGGACCGGACGCCCGCCACCACCGCCGCCGTGACCGCCTCCGGGTCCGCCGCGTCGTGGGGAACGTCGTCCAGCACCAGCGCGCCCAGCCGCCGCTGTCGCCGCGCGGCCACGGCCTCGGCCCGGTCGTCCCAGACCACGAAGGCCCCCTCGACGATGGACGCGGCGAAAGCCTCTTCGATGTGCGCCCGCGCCAACGGCGCGCAACGGCGGATGCGCCCACGCGCCGCGTCGCCGTCCATGTCGCCCACGGCCAGAAAGGATTCGCGCGACAACGGGTCTTCCGGCGGCAGATACGCCCCGCGCCCGCAGGCCAGACGGAACTGACCCTGCCCGCGCCCCCCGGCCACCCGGTCCGGATAGGCCAGGGCCAGCACCTCGCCCGTGGCCTCCGGGTCGGGCCGCGCGTCCGGACGTGCCCCCGAACGAGCTCCCGCACGTGCCTCCTTCCCCCTGCTTGCGGCAGCATCAAGGTCTACACCGGCCAGACGGGCCACCTGGCGGGCCGCCTCGCGCAGGCGGGTCAGCATTGGGCCATTACCCCTGTTGCCCGTACCGCCCCCACCACTTGCCAGCAGGGCCACCCGCAGCCGCAGATCCGCGTCCGCATCGCGCAGCGGGTCGCGCTCTTCCAGCAGGGCCGCCACGCAGCAGGCAGTGGAACCCAGCCCAAGCTCCCCGGCCCGCACCACCATGTGCGCCAGACGAGGATGCAGGGGCAACGCGGCCACCCGCCTGCCATGCGGCGTGATGCGCCCGGCAGCGTCCAGCGCGCCCAGCAGGGTCAGCAACTCACGCGCCTGGGCCAGGTTGGCCTGCGGCGGTCCATCCAGCCAACGCAGGGCCGACGCATCCGGTACGCCCCACAGGGCCAGTTCCAGCAGAAGCGGCGCAAGGTCGGCGTCCAGAATCTCCGGGCGGGCAAAGGGGCGCAACGTGGCCTCTTCACCCTCGCGCCACAGCCGCCAGCACACGCCCGGCCCGGTACGCCCGGCGCGGCCCTGGCGCTGGTCCGCCCCGGCCAGCGACACCCGCTCGGTCACCAGCCGCGACATGCCGGAACGCGGGTCGAAGCGCGGCACCCGCGCCAGCCCGGCGTCGATGACCACCCGCACGCCGTCAATGGTCAGACTGGTTTCGGCAATGGCCGTGGCCAGCACCACCTTGCGCGTACCGGGCGGTGCGGGGGCGATGGCCGCGTCCTGAAGCTCCGGGTGCAGGTCACCGTACAGGGCATGCACCGTCACAGCCCCGTGCGGCGTGCCTGCCAGCCCCGCCAGCCTTTCCGCCGTGCGGCGTATCTCACCCGTCCCTGGCAGGAACACCAGCAGGCTGCCCGGCTCCTCGTGCAGGGCGCGGCGCACGGCGTCGGCCACCGCGTCCTCCAGCACGCCGGGCGGAGTTGTCTCGTAGGGCAGCCAGTTGCGCGCGGGGGGCAGGTGGCGGGTTGCCACCGGGAAGGCGCGCCCCGCACTTTCGATGACCGGACAGTCGTCCAGCAGCGTGGCCACCGGGCCGCAATCCAGCGTGGCCGACATGACCACCAGCCGCAGGTCGGGCCGCAGCCCTTCCTGGCAATCCAGGCACAAGGCCAGCCCCAGGTCCGCATGCAGGCTGCGTTCGTGAAATTCGTCAAAGATCACGCAGCCCACGTCGGCCAGTTCCGGGTCGGTCTGAAGCATGCGCGTCAGCACGCCTTCGGTCACCACCTCCACGCGGGTGCGCGGCCCCACGCGGGTATCCAGCCGCATGCGGTAGCCAACCGTCTCGCCCGCCGCCTCGCCCAGGGTGGCGGCCATGCGCCGTGCCGCCGCCCGCGCGGCGAGCCGCCGGGGCTCCAGCAACACCACCTTGCGCCCGTCCAGCCACGGGGCCGCCAGCAAGGCCAGCGGCACGCGGGTGGTCTTGCCCGCGCCGGGCGGAGCCTGCAACACCGCGCGCATGCCACCGGCCAGCACCCCGAGCAAGCGCGGCAGTTCGGTGTCCACCGGAAGCGGGGGCAGTTCCGGCGCGCCAGGCAACGCCGTGCCTGTGGCCAGCAGATGGATGAGCGGATGGCAGGCGGGATGTTCCGAAGCACCGGACGGAGGAGATGCGGACATGATCTCGTGGGGTTTGGGGTGACAAATGACACTACAAGCAGACGGCATGCGGCATGCGGGTGCTCCGTGGTCTGACACGGCTATGGAAAAGTGTCCACAATGACAACGCACACGCCGCAACAGGCCACATGCCAGGGCATGGTGCACGCCCAGCCGCACGTGACCCAGCTTTCCGCATGGATTCACACGTGACGCCCAGTCATGCCGCAATCAAGCAGCAGTTATAGCATGTATCATCTTTCAGCATGTCACATTTTGCTTCATTCTTGATATGCCACATGCGCACAGTGCAACTTTTGGCACATATAGTTTGAAATTCAAGCAAGAATTTTGAACCACACCCCTGCTTCCACTATATGCTTCTCACCCTTCATGCCTATCTACTTTGCGGGATATTTCCCGTTTCTTCCTGCACGTATCCACAGTTGCACAATCCATCGGCATTTTTATGTTGACTTTTACAGCCATGAGCGCAGAGAAGGCGCAAACAATCCCTTGCAGGAGGCTGCATACCATGAAGACCCTGACCAAAGCCCTTCTCGCCGCCCTGTGCGTGTCGTTTCTGGCCCTGCCCGCCGCTGGCGAAGCCGCCACGGTGAAGAAGCCCCAGACCATCGAAGCCCAGCAGACGCAGAAGAAGAAGGCCCCCAAGAAGGCGGCCGTGAAAAAGAAGAACACCAAGCAGACCGCCGCCAAGAAGCAGACCAAGGTCGCCAAGGCGTCCAAGAAGACCGGCAAGTACCAGAACCAGTAGGGCCGCACGGGGCCGGGCGTGCTGCCCGGCCCCGTCCCTTTTCCAGCTCCGGGGTCCGCCCCCTTCGCACGCGCCGTGGACGGCATGCGCTTGTCCTTTGCCGACAAATGACGCAGAATGTCGTATCCACGTCCTTCATCGCGGGCCTTCACCGGCCGGGAGGTGCGTCATGTCCCGCCGCCGCTTCAGCACCCTGAACGAATTCGCGGAGTTCCTGAACCGCAAGTGCATGCCCATGCACGAGGCCATCCGCTGCATCGACGATTTCGACGCCCTGCGCGAAGCGGTGGACGCCCTGCGTGCGCGCATGCCCTCCATCGGCTTCTTCTCGCCCCGGCGGCGGGTGCAGTGCTTCTATGCCGTGTGCCGCCAACTGGACGCCTTCATCGAAAAGGGACGCCTGACCATAGACGATGCCCTGATGGCCCTGAACATGCTGGGCTTCGAATCGGGCCGGTTCCGCAAGGCGGCGCGCATGTTCCGCCGCCGCTGGGCCCGCCGCCGCGAAGGCGACCACGCCAGCCTGCCCCAGGTCACCCGCTTCTACATGGACGGCATCGGCACCTGCCTGTAGGGCCGCCAGCCTGCCCCACCCTGCCGCGCCACAGCCCCGCAGCCGCGTGTGCTTCTTCAATCCTGTTGAAGCGCGCGCGGTTCTGTCGTAAGGCAACCCATCACACCACATGACCAGCCACCACAGCCGCAGGAGACCAAACCGCATCGCGCCCGTGCACCGGGCACCGTCGCACAAGGACCACGCATGGCCTCTCCGTACATTCTGACCATCTCCTGCCCCGACCGCATCGGCATCGTGGCCACGGTTTCCACCTTTCTCGCCGTGCAGCGCTGCAACATTCTGGACAGCGCCCAGTTCGGCGACCGCGAAAGCAAGCGCTTCTTCCTGCGCATCCATTTCGAAATGCCCGCCGACGGCCCCGGTCGCCCGGAACTGGAGCGCCTGTTCGCGGGCGTGGCCGCCACCTTCGACATGGAGTGGCAGCTGTTCGACGCGGGCAGCACCGCACGCATCCTGGTGCTGGTTTCGCGCTTCGGGCACTGCCTGAACGATATCATGTTCCGCTGCGAGACGGGCGCACTGAACGCCACCATTCCGGCCATCGTCTCCAACCACCATGATTTCCAGCGCATCGCCGAGATGCACGACATTCCCTTCCACTACCTGCCCATTTCCAAGGAAAACAAGGCGGAGCAGGAAGAGTGCATCGCGAAGATCATCGAGGAGCAGGCCATCGACCTCGTTGTGCTGGCCCGGTACATGCAAATTCTCTCGCCGGAATTCTGTGCCCGGTTCAAGGGCCGGGTGATCAACATCCACCACTCCTTCCTGCCCAGCTTCAAGGGGGCCTCGCCCTATCACCAGGCCTTCGCGCGCGGCGTCAAGCTGATCGGCGCCACCGCCCACTACGTCACCGAAAACCTGGACGAAGGCCCGATCATCGAGCAGGAAGTGGCGCGGGTGGACCATTCGCACATGCCCGACGACCTGGTGGCCGTGGGCCGCGACGTGGAATGCCTGGCTCTGGCCCGGGCGGTACGCTTTCACATCGAACACCGTGTGCTGCTCAACGGCAGCAAGACCGTGGTGTTCCGGTAGACACACCGTCTCCGGACACCGCCGCCCCTGCACGCACCGCGCCCGGAAGCCATCGCCTCCGGGCGCGTTTTTCCTTCTCTCCCTGTTTTCCTGCGTGCTTGCCCGGTGCCTGTTTTATCCCTCCGCAGCAAGAGCCACCCCACGCCGTCTCGCAACGGCCCGTGTTTTGTCTTGAAGCCGCAAAGGGCCTGCGCTAGAGTCCCCACCGGACGCACGGCGCGCACTCTTCGTCGCCCTGCCGGGCCACCCCTTCGACCGCCGGAGGCAGCCCGAGCCCCGCGCCCCGCACGGCCTTGTGCCGCGCGGGCTCACGCGGCGCGTCGCGTTTCCGAAGCAAGAAGCACCACCCCCACTGGAGGACCGTTGATGGAAGCCCCGCAAAAGAATCTCGCCCTCGATCTCGTGCGCGTCACCGAAGCCGCCGCGCTGGCATCCGCCCGCTGGCTGGGCAAGGGCAACAACGACGCGGGCGACGGCGCTGCCGTTGACGCCATGCGTCTGTCCTTCAATTCGCTGAACGTGGCTGGCCACGTGATCATCGGCGAAGGCGAGAAGGACCACGCCCCCATGCTGCACAACGGCGAGAAGGTGGGCACCGGTCGCGGCCCGGCCATCGACGTTGCCGTGGACCCCGTGGAAGGCACCAAGCTTTTGGCCTATGGCCGCCCCAACGCCATTTCCGTGGTGGGCGTGGCCCCTGCGGGCACCATGTACAACCCCGGTCCCAGCTTCTACATGCAGAAGCTGGTGGTGGGCCCGGCCGCGCGCGACGTCATCGACATCGACGCCCCGGTGAAGGAAAATCTTCAGAAGATCGCGAAGGCGCTGGGCAAGGACGTGGACGACCTGGTGGTCTTCGTGCTGGACAAGCCCCGCCACGAAAAGCTCATCCAGCGCATCCGCGAATCGGGCGCGCGCATCCAGCTGCACACCGACGGCGACGTGGCCGGTGCGCTGATGGCCGTTGACCCGCGCTCGGAAGTGGACGTGATGATGGGCACCGGCGGCACCCCCGAGGGCGTGCTGGCGGCCTGCGCCATCAAGGGCGTGGGCGGCCAGATGCTGGCCCGCCTGGACCCGCAGTCCTACCCCGAAAAGGAAGCCCTGCACGACGCGGGCCTTGACCTGCGCGAGATCCACACCGTGGACACCCTGGTGCGCAGCGACGAGGTATTCTTTGCCGCCACGGGCATCTCCGGCGGCACCTTCCTGCGCGGGGTGCAGTACACGGGCGTTGGCGCCATCACCCACTCGGTGGTCATTCGCGGCAAGACCGGCACCATCCGCTACATCGAATCGTACCACAACTGGGACCGCCTGATGAAGATCAGCTCGGTGAAGTACGACTAGCAGCGGGCACCTCCGCATGCCGCCCGCTCTCGGGCGATGCGGTCCCCATGCTCCATCCGGCCGGTGCGGCAACGCACCGGCCGTTTCGTTCCCGCGCCGACGTTTTGAACACGTGGACCTGCGGCGCACAGGCACACCTGGCGCACGCCGTAACGACCTGCATCATAACGGTTCCTCTCCGGGCTTTCCTTTCACCGGCGCCGCCTGTAGACAGGTAGTGTATCCGGAGTGTGCCTAGGTGCCTGACGCGTCTGACGCGTCTGGCCCAGACTGGCCAGACTGCCCATATACGGGCCAGTTTGGCACATCCGCCGCCACTCCCCGCCCCCCTACCGCAACCAAAGGATTTCCATGTTCACGCATGCATCGCGCCTTGTCGCGTTCCGCCGCGCCTTCGGCCTGGCCGCGCCCCTTGCCTGCCTCTGCCTTGCGCTGCTTCTGGTGGCCGCGCCGGAAGCCCGTGCGGCGGGGTTCTACGATCAGCCCCCGTTCGACAATGCAGAACTGACCCGCTTCATCGACGACTTTCCCCGCTTCCGCGACTGGACAAAACAGAAGGGCGAAGCTCCTCACCCCGCCGTGGGGACGGACGGCCTGCCCGGCTTCGAGTATTCGCCTGCGACGGCTGCAGAGGTGGAGCGCATGGGCTGGAAGCCGGAACGGTTCTTCTGCATCATGGGCCGCTCGGCGGCGGCGCTGGCCGACATAGAGGAAGGCGACGCGCTGGCCGGGGCCAACCGCCCCGTCGACATGCCGCAGGTTACCCCGACGGAGACCGAACTGGTGCGCCGTCAGCTGGCCTCGCTGCTGCGCGCCGTGATGGGCGAATAGCAGCCGCTGCGCCCTCCTTGCGCCGCGCGCTGCACCACATAGCCCTACGGGCCGCCCGTAGCCTGTCCCTCCGGGACGACACCCCGCAGCCCCGTTTGCCTCGCCGCTCTCGCCACATCCATGACAACGCATCGCGCCCCGCCGGAACTCCTTCCGACGGGGCGCGCCGCGTGTGCAGCCCGGCTGCCCTGACAGGGGGTGGGCAGGCGGGTGTTCACACCACATCCACGCACATGGTGATCTACATGGTGATCACCGTGTAGCCTCGTTCGATCCAGTCACCCATGGCCGGGTGGCCGCTCATGTCGCCGATGAACTTAAGCCCGGTGGCCTGCACCTCTTCGGCCATGCGCTGCGTGGCTGCGCAGGCCCAGCAGGCCCCGGCGAACAGCCCGGCGTCGCGCGCCTTCTCGAACAGCGGGCGCATGGTGTGCCCGGTACCCGCCACCACAGGCACAACCTTGATGGCCTGCCCTTCCACAACCACGCGCACGTCCCACCCGCGCGCATGCATGTCCAGCGCGTTCAGCATCACGTGCACGAAACAGGGCACCTCGCCCTGAATGGCATACAACACGACCTTGTGCATGACGCCCCTCCCTTGCGTATCCTGCCGGGCCGGTCGCGCGGTGGCGGCCGACCCGGCAGACGGGTTGCGACATATTTTTGGACGTGGCCGACACGGGTGTGCAGACGGTCACGCCATCTGGAAGCCGGATCCGGCTTACGCGTATGACTGCATCAATGCCCGCAACCCGTCCTTGTCAACGGGCTGGCGGGCCAGCGGCCCCTTTTGCAGCACGGGCAGGCTGGCATCCAGCGAAGGCCTGTCGTTGCGGTAAATGACGCCGATGGGAATGCGTTCGCCGAATTCCTGGGCCACCTGCATGGCAGCGGCCCAGTCGGTGGGGTCATAGTCTTCCGGCAGTTCCTGGCAGCGCTGCTTGTACCAACCGAAGGTATTGACCTTGTTGAACGACACGCACGGCGAGAACAGGTCCACAAGCGCAAAGCCCTTGTGCTGGATGGCCAGCTGGATCATCTTCACCAGGTGCGGGGTGTTGCCCGAGAACGAACGCGCCACGAACGAGCACTTCATGGCCACGGCCACGGCAATGGGGTTGAACGGCGCATTGCGCACCCCGTCGGGCTGGCTTTTGGTGACCTGCCCTTCAGGAGTGGTGGGGCTGGCCTGCCCCTTGGTCAACCCGTAAATCTGGTTGTCGTGCACCAGCAGGGTCATGTCCACGTTGCGGCGGATGGCCGCCAGGAAGTGGTTGCCGCCCTCGCCGTAGTTGCAGCCGTCGCCGCTCTGGGCGATGACGGTCAGCTCCGGGTTGCACAGCTTGATGGCCTGCGCCGGGGGCAGTCCGCGCCCGTGCAGGCCGTTGAAGCCGTTGAGGTCGATGTAGTGCGGAGCCTTGGCCGCCTGCCCGATGCCGGCAACATGCGCCACCTTGTTGGGGGCAAGGTCCAGCCCGGCCAGCGCCTGCCGCACGGCCTTCATCACGTCGTGGTTGCCGCAGCCGGGGCACCACGCGGTCTTCTTGTATTCGCCGTAGACTTCGATATCCATGATCGCTCCTGGAAATTCCCTGTGAAATTCCCTACGGGATTCTGTTGTCCGGTCGGTGGTCACCATTCCTGCTCGGAACTGTGGGAGTCGGTCATACTTTCCCACTTTGGTGAAGCCCGCGCTCCGGAGGGGCTGTTTCCAAATTAGGATTTTCGTTCGCTGGCGAGGAAAACGAACCGGCCATGAAGGAGTATACTCTTATCGTATTCGACTGAAATGGCCGGTGACGTTTGACGACGCCAGCGGGCGAAAGGACAATTTGGAGCAGCCCCTAGCCCAAGCGTTCCGCAAGCCAATTCGGCGTAAAGATGCGCCCGTCATAGCGCAGCAACGTGCGCGACACCTCGAACCCGGTCTCCTGCCGCAGCAGGCGGGCGAACTGGCCCGTGGCGTTGCCTTCCACGCACACCACTTCCTTGGCCGCCCGAAGGGCGGGCAGGAACTGTGCGGGGTCCAGCGGCCAGACCTGGGTGAAGCTCATGACGCCCACGGTGCGGCCCTTGGCGCGCAGCATTTCCGCCGCCTCGGCCACCGGCCCCTCGCTGGAGCCCCAGCAGACCAGCAGCAGGTCGGGCTTGGCATCGCCGGATACGCGCGGCGGGATGACCAGTTTGTGCAGCCCCTCGCCCTTGCGCAGCCGCTTGTCGTTCATGGCGGTGCGCAGGCCGGCGTCCTCGGTGATGTTGCCCTGCTCGGTATGCTCGTGGCAGTCGGCCAGCACCAGGGTTTCGGTAAAGCCCGGCACCTTGCGGGGCGACACGCCGCTTTCGGTCAGCTCGTAGCGCTTGTAGCGCTTGAACTTCGGGCCGCCGCCGGGGCTGAAGTCCGGCTCGGCCACAGGGGGCAGCGCATCCAGATCAAAAGGAACCACCGCGCGGTACGAATCGGAGAGGTACTGGTCGGTCAGCACGAAGACCGGCGTCTGGAAGCGCTCGGTCAGGTCGAAGGCCGCGTGGGTGAGATGGAAGCAGTCCTCGATGGTGGCCGGGGCCAGGATGGCGCGGGGGAATTCGCCGTGGCCCGCGTACAGGGCCAGGTTCAGGTCCGCCTGTTCGGTGCGGGTGGGCAGGCCGGTGGCCGGGCCGGGCCGCTGGGCCAGCACGATGACCACCGGGGCCTCCATGACGCCCGCAAGGCTGACGCCTTCGGTCATCAGGGCAAAGCCGCCGCCGGAGGTGGGCACCAGCGCCCTGGCGCCCGTGTATGTGGCCCCCAGGGCCATGTTGATGGCGGCAATCTCGTCTTCGGCCTGCTCCACCACCACGCCCAGCTTGCGCCCCTTGGAAATCAGCTCCTGCGCCACCGAGGTGGCCGGGGTCATGGGGTAGAAGGAACAGAACTTCACCCCGGCCGCCAGCGCGCCGAGGGCGATGGCCTCGTTGCCGTGCAGCATCATGCGGCCCTTGGGCCCCTTGGGCGCGGGCAGGGCGGCGCAACTGGCGCGGTGGGTTTCCGCCCATTTCCAGGCGTCGTCCAGCACCTTCATGTTCTGGCCGACCACCTCGTCGCCCTTCTTGCCGAAGGTTTCGCGCACCAGCCCTTCCATGGTGGGGCGGTCCACGCCCAGCAGCGACCCCAGCACGCCCAGCGCGGCCACGTTCTCGAAAATGGGACGCGGGGACAGGTCCTTGAACGGCACGGGCACAGCCTTGGCCCCTTCGGGGTCCAGCCCGGCGTCCAGAATGACGATGCCGCCCTCGGCCAGTTCGTGCGTGTGCAGACTGATGGCTTCCTGGTTCAGGGCCACCAGCACGTCCATGACTTCCGCAGGGGCGGCGATGGGCGCGTCGTGCACGCGGATGCTGTAGGTGTTGTGGCCGCCGCGCACGCGGGACATGTAGTCCTGCGACACGACAACCTCATAGCCGCTGCGGATCAGGGCCTTGGTCAGCATCTGGCCGATGGTGACCAGACCCTGTCCGGCCTCGCCGCCGATGACGATGTTTCTGCCCGTGTGGCTCACGCCGCACCTCCTTGCTTGTGTGCCGTCTCGTCGTTGTGCCGCGCCGTTTGGCCGCGTGCGTGGGCGGGCGTCCGGTCCCGAGACGCCGTGAAGAGTCCCCGCCGGTTCACCCGCCCGGTGTGATTTCCGTCTAGGCTGTGGCTGCCGCAGGCATGGTAAACACCCGCGTCGCCAGATCCTTGTCCAGCAGCAGCATGCCCTGGCCTTCGCCGTTGATGAGCCGCAGCTTGTGCAGCAGGTCGTTCACGCCGTCTTCTTCCTCCACCTGTTCGGTGACGAACCACTGCAGGAAGATGTTGGTGGCGTGATCGCGCTCTTCGATGGCCACGTTGACCAGGTCGTTGATGCGCGCGGTGACGTGGCGTTCGTGCTCCAGGGTCTTCTGGAAGGCGTCCAGCACGCCGTCCCACGACGAGGGGGGCGCGTCGATGGGTTGCAGGATCACCCTGCCGCCGCGCTCGTTGATGAAGTCGTAGAACTTCATGGCGTGGAACAGTTCTTCCTGCGCCTGCACCCGCATCCAGTTGGCGAAGCCGGCAAGGCCCATGTCCGCGAAGTAGGCGGACATGGAGAGGTACAGGTAGCTGGAGTACATTTCCCATTTGACCTGATCGTTCAGGGCCTGGTTCATGCGTTCGGAAAGCATCGTGGTCTCCTTGAGTGCGGAATTGGCCGGGGCCGGGGCCGGGGCCGGGCCAGGGGCACCGGTTCACGCAATAACCGGCAGTATTTACCACAGTACACGAAGGGCGGGTTTGCGCAAGGGGAAGAAGGCGGAAAGGGATTGCCGGTCCCGGCGCGATGCGGTATGCCCCGCCTGCGCGGCCAACGCGCGGGACCGCCCCGCCGCCCTTCATCGGCTCAACGGGCACCACGTCCTGGACGCGCCGCAAGGAGACCACATGTACAGCACCAACCACGGCTTCGGCCAGGCCCGGGCCGCCCAGACCACCATTCCCTGCCGCACCTGCGGCACCGCGCTGCGCGTGGAACGCACCTGCCACGAGGTGTTCCTGCGCTGCACCACCTGCCGCTCCACCCACGACGTGGGCGAATACGTAGCCCAGATGGACGAGGCCCTGGAATCGTTCATGGAAAACGTGTACTGCGACCGGACATAGCCTGACGTAACAGATCGAAATCGACCCTACCCGCCGTACCCGACCGAGTTGGCGGGCACGCGAAAAGGGGACGGAAGCCGCGCGGCTTCCGTCCCCTTTCGTATGCGCAGGGGGGGAGAATGTCAGACCATCAGGTCAAACCCTGACGGGCTGAAGCCTTCAAAAATAGCCCAAGGCATGCAGCGAGGCCAGCATGGCCTCCTTGTCGGCGGCGCGCCCGGCACGCTCGGCTCCCACACCCTGCGCGCCCTGCACACCTTCCGGCGGCAGGGTGCACGGCATGCAGCCCAGCGAGCGGTACCCCCGGTCGTACAGTTCGCAATGGGGCAGCCCCAGTTGCATGGTGGCGGCCCACACGTCCATCTCGCTGAAGTCCAGCACCGGGTGCACCCGCAGATGAGGCGGTTCGTCCACGGGCTCGCGCATGGGCCGCGCGGCCCGGTCGGGGTGCTCGTCGCGGCGGATGCCGGTGAGCAGCACGGCCACGTCCAGTTCACGCAGTGCGCGCAGCAGCGGGCTCACCTTCAGGTCGCGGCAGCAGGCGGTCCGGTCCGCGGCCACGGGATAGCCGGGGGGCACGTCGGGTCGGGCGATGCGCAGGGTTACGCCCCACTCCACCGCCAGCCTGTCGCGCAGGGCGATGACTTCCGGAAACTTGCAGCCCGTGTCCAGGTTCAGGGCCAATGGACGCGCGCCGGGTGCCTTTTCGTGCAGCACGCCGCGCCACAGGGCGAGCGCCAGGGTGGAATCCTTGCCGCCGGTCCAGGCCATGGCCACCCGATCCGGCCCATGCTGGGCCAGCACCTCGCGCAGCAGCTGGCGCGCAGCGTCGATCTTGGCATCGAGACTCATGGGTCCTCCATCCGGCAGGGCCGGAGACGGACGGTCTATCCCTTTCGCGAGGCCGGGGCAACCGTGGCCGACAGGCGGAAGAGAAACGACCGGTCTGCCGGGCAGAGAACGCCCACAGGTCGTAGCGTCGAGATCTATCCAACGGGGTTACGGTCGCGCCGGATTTTCGTCAGTTGCCGTACGTGAACTGGCGTGATGTCGCGCGAGTTGACGAATAGCTGACGAAAATTTCTTTCGCGGCTCGCTTTCAAAAATATAACCAACCACATTTGCTGATGATAATGAATGACTAAAACCTCCAACCTACAGGTTCGTAGCCTGTAGACGTGGAACAACGTTACACCTGCCCTTCCTGTAGCCACGCATTCCCCTTTCATCCGCATTCGGCGCGGTCTCGCGGGCAACCTGCCGCCGCGCCGGAAAAGAAGAACATTTCCCGCACGAAATCGCTTGACGATCCGACCCCATCGGGCATATATGCCTTCTCTCGCTGCGCCAGTAGCCCAGCTGGATAGAGCAACAGGCTACGAACCTGTAGGTCGGAGGTTCGAATCCTTCCTGGCGCACCAGCAAAAAATCCGGATTTGGCAGGACGATACGCCCGCCTTTCCGGTAGTGTTCCGGAGACACGCGCCAGTAGCCCAGCTGGATAGAGCAACAGGCTACGAACCTGTAGGTCGGAGGTTCGAATCCTTCCTGGCGCGCCACTCTTGCATGCACCGGACCATGCGCCACGGCAGCCGCTTCCGTGGCGGGCGAAAGCCCGCGAAACAGCGCACCTTGCGCGCCAGTAGCCCAGCTGGATAGAGCAACAGGCTACGAACCTGTAGGTCGGAGGTTCGAATCCTTCCTGGCGCGCCACGCAAGCAAGTCCCCCGAAGCACCGCTTCGGGGGACTTTTGCATTTCCGAAAGGCCTCCGCCAAACGGACAGGGGGTTGCATTCCGGCGGCATGAAGCAATGCAACCTCCGTTGCCCCCTTGCCGCTTGACCGTCCTCCCTCGTGCCGCCTACCATCGTTCCACCATGAACACGCGGCCTGCCTGCGGCACTTCCCATCCGGATCTGCCGCAGTTCCTGCCGGGCAACCGCATGCCATACCCGAAAAGGCAGCCATGCACGCCAGTCATTGCCCACCTTGCCTTCCGACGTTCACTGGCCTTGCCCTGGCAGCCACGTTCTGGTGCCTGCTGGCCCTGCCCGCGCCTGCGCGCGCCGAAGCCGAGCAGGGGGCAGCGCCTTCGCAACGCGAGCTGGCCATCCTCGCCTTTCATCGCCCGCCCTACTACACCTTTGACCACGGCGTGGCCGGAGGGTTTCTCATCGATGCCGTGCGCCGCGTGCTGGACGCCGCTCGCATTCCGTACCACGTCGCGGAAATGCCGCCCAAGCGCATCACGGCGCTGTTCGAACAGAACCCCA
Organism: Nitratidesulfovibrio termitidis HI1; assembly: GCF_000504305.1. Taxonomy (NCBI): domain Bacteria; kingdom Pseudomonadati; phylum Thermodesulfobacteriota; class Desulfovibrionia; order Desulfovibrionales; family Desulfovibrionaceae; genus Nitratidesulfovibrio; species Nitratidesulfovibrio termitidis. Next base: position 236,910 of record NZ_KI632512.1, on the reverse strand, counting down.
TGGCGAACGCATGCTCCCCCGGCTGGTACCGCACCCGCGAGCGCGAACAGTTCGCCCGGTTCAGCGTGCCCATTTATCGCAACCAGCCTCCGGCTGCGGTGCTGCGGGCAGACACCGCGCACCGGGTGGCCGATGGCAAGGGGCTGACCGGGCTGTTGGCCGCCGGGCTGCGCATGGTGCTGCGCGACGGATTTTCATACGGCCCGGCCATGGACGAAGCGCTGGCCCGATCTCGCGCGCCGGTCTATCGCAGCACGGCCGATAACGCAGCCCTGCTGGAAATGCTGGCATCCGGCCGCTACGACATGACCCTGATGGAACAGGAAGAGGCGACCGAACTGCTGCGCCGATCACCCCGGCTGCTCCAGGCGCTGCGGCTGGTGCCCCTGACCGGGCAGGATGCGCTGCCGGGCCACCCCCAGACCCGCCATCTGATGTGCGGGGGTGGCGTGGACGATGCCACCATGCGCCACATAGACGACGCCATCATAGCCGTGTTGGGGGACATGCCTGGTGACGCTGCGACCACCCTGCCGGACGCAGCCCCCGCCACGCCCTGATCGACGCGGCGGGCCGCACGGGCGGGGCAGGCGGGCTGCCCAGCGAGCAGGTTCCACGCGCCCGGCACCATGTGTCCGGCACCACGCGCCCGGCCCCCTCTGCGCATCCCACGACGCCATGCCCCATCCCCAGCACTCTGTCACCCAGCCTCACGAGCGCACTGCCTCCCGAGGACGCATCCGCCCCGGAAGTTCCGCGACGCACGCGCCTGCGTGATAATCATTCAGCACCAGCCATGATCGCGGCACCCTGTGGTCAGGTATCACTCCCCGACCACAGCCGGAGGTTGCCATGGCCCTGCTTCACGTCCGGCCCCACGCCTGCCTCACCACCGTCCGTCCCTGCCTGCGCCCGCTGGGCATTCTGCTGCTTGTGCTGGCGGCATGCACCGCACCGTGGCACGCCGGGCATGCCGCCACCGCCACCCCACCGCCACGCGAAATCACGGTGTTTATCTACCACCGGCCACCGTTCTTCACGGCAACCCCCGAGACCCGGGGCGGGCCGCTGGTGGAAATGACCCTGCTCGCACTGGAGCGCGCGGGCCTTAAGCCCCGCCTTGTCACCAGCACCTTCACCGAAATCCTCGCAACCTTCCGCGCCGGTGCGCCCTTCGCCTGCACGCCCGGCGTGTACCGAACGCCGGAACGCGAAACCTTCGCCCGCTTCATCGGCCCCCTGTATGTTCCACTGCCGCCGGTCATCGTCGTGCGACGCACTGATGCGGGGCTGGCCGCTTCCGCCCGGTCTCTCGATTCGCTGCTGGCCGGGGGGCTGCGGGTGGTGCTGGGCGACGGCTACTGGTACGGCGCCTGGCTGGCGCAGGCGCTGGAACGCACCGGCACCTCGCCCACCCGCACCCGCGATGAAAACGCCCGGATGCTGCGATCCATCATGGACGGCGCCCACGACATATCCTTCATGAGCCACGAAGAGGCGGCCCACCTGCTGCGCACCCACCCCGACCTTGGTTCCAGCCTGACCTTGCGCCCGGTGCCGGGCAACCCCACAGCAGAACCACGCTACCTTATGGTCGCACGAGGGGTGGATGCCGCCACGGCCGCACGCATCGATGCCGCACTGAGCGAACTGGCGGAAACGCCGCGCTACCGCGAAATTGTGCGGTCGTTGCGCCACGAATGACGTGCCGCGCAACGGTCCTGCGCCGCCCGGCGCGACCGTCTTCCGCGCCGGGTGCCCGCCCTGCCCCATGCCGGGCGCAAAAAAGGGACGCCCCGGCCTGCCGGAGCGTCCCTGTCGTTACCGAATACCTGTCGGATGCGGGCATGGCGGGCGTACGCCCTGTGCCCGCAAGTGCTACTGCTTGGGAGCTTCCGCCGGCTTGGCCGGGGCTTCCGCTTCAAGAGGCTTGAAGGTGATGTTCAGCTTGTTCAGTTCGGCCACGATGTTGCCGGTAACGTCGGCGCTGGGACCGGCGGAGAGCACGTTGTCGTTGCCCACGATGACGTCAAGGCCGTTCTTTTCGCGGTAGGAATCCAGCACCTTCTGCAGGTTCTCGTTCAGCACGGAGATGACCTGCTGCTGTTCGGCGCCCATGCGCTTCTGGTAGTCGGCAAAGGCTTCCTGGAACTTGCGCTTGTTGTCGTCGCTCTGGTCCTTCTGCAGCGATTCCTGCATCTGGTTGAGCTGGTTCTGCATTTCCTCGTGCAGCGTTTCGAGGTGCTTCACCCCGGCTTTGCCCGCCTCGCTTTCCTGATAGACGCGAGCGGTATTCACCACGGCGATGCCGCCGGACTTGGGCTGGTTGCACCCGGCAAGCGCCACCACGGCGGCAAGGGCCAGCAGTACGAGGGCATATCTCTTCATGAACGACTCCTGTGTTCGGAACGGTTGGCCCCGCGCGGGGGCGACCACGGACTGAAATGCCGTGCCCGCTGGGCATGGCGGCGCGCCGGATGGCGCAGCCAAACTCCCTTACGCCCTTTCGGTTCGCAATACAACGCCGGGAGACGCCACGGGCCCGACGGTGCACATCAATGCAGGGATGAAAAATTCTCCAACGAGGCAAGTACCTTGTCCACATACTTGCGCGACTCGTCGGCGGGCATGTGACGCACCAGTTTGTCATACACCTGCTGGGTGGTCATGGCGTTGATCATGGCCACGGCCTTGTCCCGATCGGCATCGAACACGCGCAGCAGGGCGTTGGGGCCGCCGTTGTAGGCGGCGATGACGCACAGTTCGCGAGTGGAGGGGTTGACGATGTCGGGGAAATGGCGGTTGGCCAGCAGATGCAGGTATACCGTGCCGTAGCGGATATTGGTGCCGGGGTCGAACAGGGCATCGCGCGGCGGCTGGCCGGGCGTGCCGTGCAGGTAGGCGTGCACTTCGCCCCCGGCGGTTTCCGGCACGATCTGCATCAGCCCCAGGGCCTGCGCCGGGCTGACCGCATTGGGGTTGAAGCCGCTCTCGGCATGCATGATGGCCAGCACCAGGCGCGGGGAAAGGTTGTAGCGCCGGGCGTAGCGGTCCACCATGTCACGGTACTGGCGGGCGCGCAGCAACATCTGCTCGGGCGTCGCGGCCACCAGCACCTCGCGCGAGGCGCCGCCGTACACCGGTCGCCGTACCCCTGCCACGACGGAACGACGTGTGGCGGCGCATTCCCTGGCCAGCAGTTGGGTCGTTTCGCCGCGCGTCCAGCGCAACGGGCGCCCGGTCTGGTCCAGGGCCTCGCCGTAGAAAGCCGGCTCGGCCACCAACGTCGGCTCTCCCGCGCGCCCACCGTCGACACGCATGGGGTCGAGCCCGAGCAGGATCATGGGAGAGGCATCGGCCATGGCATCCACGGGGCGGTGCCCGTCCACGGTGGATACGGCCACGCCGCCCCCGGCGAAGCTGACCGAGGGAACGGCATGAAAAGGCGGGAATTCCTCCGCCGTGCCGCTCAACATGCCGGAGAGACCAGCCCCGCCCAGCGAGGCGGCCACCGCCGCATGCACCGAGGCAGGCAGCGCCACGGCCTGTGCCCCGCCGTCCGCGACATCTGCGGAAACCATGGCGGACGGCATGGCCGACAACGCGGGCAGGGCCGGTTCAGCCGGTTCAGCAGCAAGGGGCGCATCGCCGGGTCGGGCAACGGTGGCGCGCATGCGCCACTGTTCACCCACGGCCACCGGACGTTCGACGGCAGGCCTGGCGCGCAGCACCCTGTCGCTCAGCGGGGCGCGCACGAACGGGCTGCCCGCGTCGGGCACGAACCCGGCCACCAGGCCGAGCACGCCCACCGCCAGTGCGACCACGGCCATCAGGCCGCTGCATGCCGTGCGTTTGCGCTTCACCCACCATCCTCCGTTGCCGATGCTCCCAGGCGCGCCCAACTCGCCCAGCTCACTCGGTTCCCTCGATTCACTCGGCGCACATGACGTGCCCGGCTCGCATGCCATGCGGAGCACCCCTTGCGCCCCTGCATGCGTGCATGCTGCCGTGTGCATCGTTTTCCGTGGCTGATCCATGCCCGGCAAAAAGCAAATTCCGCGCCAAGGACCATGCGATGCGCGCCAGCCCGGCGTCCCGGCACGCCCGGAACCGTCCGGAAACGGACCACGGCCAGCCGGGACGAGCGCCGCAGTCGGAAAGCCGACGCCCCGTTTTGCCCAGCATAGGGGGTGACGGCCCGGCGGGCAAGTCCTGCGGCCATATTCCGGGCGGAGACGCCTGACGGCGTGGCCGCATGCCGCGCTGCCCGCCGCCCCCGGAAAAACGAAGCGGGCCGCCATCCCTGCGCAGGAACGGCGGCCCGAAGCCCGAATTTCATCCCGTATCTACAGCCCCTTGCGCTCGAACCACCGGAACAGCAGCAGCGCGCCCGCCACCAGCGGCATGATGAGCACCCAGTGGTTGATTCCCAGCAATTGCGGCAGGGTGACCTTTCCGTAGTCGCCCCAGGTCAGCAGGGTGGCCTTCATGCTCGGGTAGGCTTCTGCGTACAGGGCCGCGCCGCACAGGCTGCCCAGAATGCCCCACAGGGCATCCCAGCGCCCTTCGCCCAGCGCGCCCAGCGAGGTGCCGGGGCAGTACCCCAGCAGCCCCCACCCAAGACCGAAGGCCAGCCCGCCCACGATGTTGCCGCCCAGCACCAGCGGCTTTACCGACAGCTTCGCCAGTTCCAGATCCACCAGCAGGTACACGCCCACCATACCCACCACCACGGTGGAAAGCATGAACTTGACGATGGTCATGTCGCGCAGGCGCAGCGCGCCCAGTTGCTTGTCGTAGCGCAGCACTTCGGAGCGTTGCAGGAAGATGCCGAACAGGATGCCCGTGACGAGCCCGTAGGTAAGGTCCATGGCTACCTCCCCCTGTACAGGATGTATGCCGTCACCAGCCCGCCCGCGAAAAAGCAGGCCAGCGCCACGAACCCGCTTGCCGCAAGCTGCAACGAACCGCTCAGGCCATGCCCGCTGGGGCAGCCGTCGGCCAGGCGCGCGCCGAACATGGACAGCACGCCACCGCAGAAGGCCGTCACGCCGCGCCGCAGCCGTGACGGACCGAAACGCCCAGCCCAGCCGGGCGGCACCGCCTGCCAGCGAAAGGAGCCGGAGGCCAGCGACGCCAGCAGCGCCCCCACGAATATCCCGGCCACGAACATCCACTGCCAGTCCACCTTGGGGACTTCCTTGATGAAGTAATCCAGCGCGGCCACGCGTTCGGGCGAAAACACCCGCTCCACGAAGCCCGCCGATCGAACAAAGGTGGTGGACGCGCCAAAGTACTTGCCCGCCACCCACACCGAGGCCACCACCAGAAGGCCGCTCAGCGCGCCGCCCACATAGGGGCTCCACGGCTTGCGACCCGAATTCTCCATATCTTGTGCGTTCATGACGCCTCCCTGAGGTTTGGCGCATGCTACACCGCATGTGAGTATGTGACAACTGACGCGGCTGTTTTTCAGTGCGCGTGACAGCCAGACGGCTGGCGTCCGCGAGAGGAAGAGGCAAGGAGGGGATGAAGAGGTAGCGATGCAGCCGGAAGCGTGCGCCCTACTCCGCTGCCTCGCCGCGCAGAAAGGCGGCGGCCAGCGCGGTCATGGCGTCGAGGTCGTCGGGCCTGATCCAGTGGATGCGCCTGTCGGCCCGGAACCACGTAAGCTGCCGCTTGGCGTAGGCGCGGGTGTTGCGCAGCCACAACAGCCGGGCCTCGGCCCAGGGCAGTTCGCCCACAAGGTGGCGGTACAGTTCGGCGCAACCGATGCCTGACCAGCCGGGCGCGGCGGGGTCGTCGCACACGGCGCGGGCGGCGCGGGCCTCGTCCAGTGCGCCCGCAGCCAGCATCAGGTCGATGCGGTGGTCGAGCCGGGGCGTCAGTTCGTCGAGGTTCATGTCCATGCCGATGCGCAGCGCCGCGTAACGCGGCGGCGGCACTGGCCGGGCGTGCCACCACGACAGGGTGTGCCCGGTGCCCTCGTGCACCTCCAGCGCGCGCACGGCGCGCTGGCGATCATTGGGATGGATGCGCGTGGCATAGTCCGGATCGATGACCGCCAGCCGGGCATGCAGGGCAGGCGCGCCCAGCGCGTCGCATTCGCGCTCCAGCCGCGCGCCGATGGCCGGGTCCACGCGGGGAATGTCGGCAATGCCGTCCAGCAGGGTCTTCAGGTACAGGCCGGTGCCGCCCACCAGCAGGGGCAGCAGCCCGCCGCCTAGTAGGTCGTTGATGGCTTGCGTGGCCTTGTCGGTCCACACCCCCGCGCTGATCTTTTCCGTGCTTGGCAGAAAACCGTACAGCAGGTGCGGGCACACCGCGCGTTCTTCCGGCGAGGGCTGCGCAGTGATGATGGGAAAGTCGCGGTAGACCTGCCGCGAATCGGCGTTGACCACCCCGCCCCGGAAGGTGCGGGCCAGGTGCAGCGCCGCAGCCGTCTTGCCCGCCCCCGTGGGGCCAACCAGACAGATCACGCGGATGGGGGGGGCGATGTCGTGCGCCGAATGCAAAACAGAGTGCTCAGTCACGGTCGCAATCTTCAAAAAGTCGGCGCCATGGGCGGCGTCCCGCCCCCATAGCCGTCGTCGTCGGGGTCGAGGCCGCCGTTGCGTAGCGCATCGTCACACTCGGCGCTCAGGCCCGCGCCCAGGCCGCGCGGCAGAAAGCCCCCGTTGCCAAGGCCCGCTCCAAAGGCTGACCCCGCAGAGCCCACGCCGCCCGACCTGCCGCCAGCCCCGCCCGGCCCACCGGGCCCGCCCACTCCAAGGTCGATGTCATCGCCCAGCGGATAGGGATAGCCGTACTTTTCGCGCAGCTTGCGGTAGATGTTTTCCGGCACCAGCCCCTTGATGTCGCCGCCCAGGCTGGCCGCCGCCTTGATGATGGTGGAACTGATGTACAGCCACTGGTAGTCCGTCATCAGGAACACGGTCTGGATGTGCCGCTTGAGCTTGCGGTTCATCAGGGCCAGCTGGAATTCGTACTCGAAGTCGGACACCGCGCGCAGCCCGCGCAGAATCACGTTGGCCCCGCGCCGCTCCACATAGTCCACCAGCAGGCCGGTGAACGGCTCCACGGTGATGGAGGGGTGCCCGGCAAACACGTCCTCCGCCATGCGCACCCGCTCGTCCAGCGAGAACAGCGGCGTTTTCGGCGTGTCGGCGGCCACGGCCACCACCACGTTGTCGAATATCTGGCAGCCCCGGCGGATGAGGCTGACATGGCCGTTGGTCAGCGGGTCGAAGGTGCCGGGATAGATGGCAAGACGCCCTACCCGTTCTCGCGCGTGGTCCATAGCACGATCCTTGTCTGTCCGTAGGTCCGGTCCACGATGGGCACGAGCGCCGCGTTTTCCCGTTCCGGGTCCAGCGGCAGGCGCGCCTCCACCTCCACGGCCACGATACCCCCGTCCGCCAGCCAGCCGTTGCGCACCGCGTTGCGCAGCGTGGGCGACAGCTGCCCCGCGCCGTAGGGCGGGTCTATGAACACCACGTCGAAGGTGGTGCGCGCCCGGCGCGCCAGCAGCTTGTTGCAGTCTTCCTGCACCACCTGCCAGCGTTCCTGGGCAATGCCCAGCGTCTGGGCGTTCTTGCGGATCAGTTCCGCCGCCTTGGGGGCGGTTTCCACAAACCACGCCTCCGCCGCGCCCCGGCTCAGCGCCTCGAAGGCCAGGCTGCCGCTGCCCGCGAACAGGTCCAGCACGCGCAGGCCGGGCCAGACCACCCCGCGCGATTCCAGCATGGAAAAGAGCGCTTCACGCACCCTGCTCATGGCGGGCCTGTAGCCCGGCCCTTCGGCCGTCTTCAGCACGCGGCCGCCGTATTCACCTGCGATGATGCGCATGAAACTCCTGCATCCGCTAAACGTTCATCCGCCCTTGGGGGGAGGCAGGAAGTGCGTATGAACGCACCCCCCGCCCCCACAGCCAACGGGCAAAAAGACAATTTTGAGTCTACACCTGCGACAGCAGGCTCAATATCTCCCGATTCAGGTCGGCCATCCGGTCGCGAATGTCCACCTGCTCCACCCACGGGCGCTTTTCCACCCCGGCCAGACGCTGGCGCAGCATGGCCACCTTGGCCTCGGTGTCGCCCAGCAGAAACTCCCAGTCCACGCGCGGGTGGGCACGGCTTTCGTCGGGCGCGGTCAGCATGGTACGGCCCGGCTTCAGCGTCACCTCTTCCATGTAGGTGGGAATGTGCACGGTAAGACCGTAGCGCTCGTGCAGCTTTTCCGAAAGGGTGGCCTGGGCCTTTTCTTCGCCATGCACCAGAAACACTTCCATGTCCTTGTGCTGGAAGGCACCCACCCAGTCGAGCAGGTGGCTTTGCCCGGCATGGGCCGAAAAGCCGCCGATGGTGAACACCTTGGCGTTCACCGCCACGTCTTCGTTGAACAGGCGGATGGTCTGCGCGCCGTCCACGATCTTGCGGCCCGGCGTGCCCACGCCCTGATAGCCCACGAACACGATGGCCGCCCCCTGCCGCCACAGGTTGTGGCGCAGGTGGTGCTTGATGCGGCCCGCGTTGCACATGCCGCTGGCGGAAATGATCACCGCCGAACCCTTCATGCCGTTAAGCGCCTGCGATTCCTGGCTGCTCAGGGTGTAGCGCAGGTTGGGCAGGGACAGCGGGTCATCGCCGCGCGCGTAGGCGGCCTTCAGGTCGTCATCGTAGAAACGCGGGTGCTTGCGAAAGATTTCCGTGGCGCGGATGGCCAGCGGGCTGTCGATGTACACCGGCATGTCGGCGGGCAGTTTGCCGTCCTTCCACAGCATGTGCAGGGTGTACAGCACCTGCTGGGTGCGCTCCACCGCAAAGGCGGGAATGATTACCTTTTCGCCGTGGCTGTGGCTGTAGGCGATGGCTTCCGCCAGTTCGGCGCGGCTGTTTTCGGAATCCTTGTGGTCACGGTCGCCGTAGGTGGATTCCATGAACAGGTAGTCGGGCCGGGCGGGATGGTCGGGGTCGTTGACGATAAGCTGGTTGGGCCGCCCCAGGTCGCCGGAAAACACCAGCCGCGTGGGGGTGCCGTTTTCCGTCACCTCTATTTCAAGAAAGGCGGAACCCAGAATGTGCCCGGCGTCCTTGTAGGTTACGCGGATGCCCGGCGCGGGTTCGAACGGGGCGTTGTATTCCACGGGGCGCAGCCTGCGCACGGCGCTTTGGGCGTCGGCCATGGTGTACAGGGGTTCCACCGGCTTGCGCTTGCCAAAGCGGCTTTGCTTGCGGGTTTCCCACTCCGCTTCCATTTCCTGGATATGCGCGGAATCCTGCAACATGATGTCCATCAGGTCGCGCGTAGGCGGGGTGCAGTAGATGTCGCCCTTGAAGCCTTCGCGCGTCATGCGCGGCAGAAGGCCGGTGTGGTCGATGTGGGCGTGAGTGACGAGAAAGAAGGCAATGTCGCCGGGGCGATAGATTTCCGTATCGGCGTTGCGTTTTTCGATTTCGGAGTTGCCCTGATGCATGCCGCAATCGACGGCGAAGCGGGTGCCGTTGGCTTCCAGCATGTAGCACGAGCCGGTGACGGTTTGCGCGGCTCCCAGAAACTGTATGTTCATGCCGTTCCTCTGGTTCCGGTGAGTGGTGAAGGCGCGGATGGCGTGCGATGCGGAAATGCCGGAAGCGCCGGGTAGTCGGGGCGGTTGAACGCGTAACGAAGCGTCGGGATTGCGTTGGAGTGGCTGCGAATGTGCGGGACACGACGGGGGTACCAGCCGCCGGGTGTGTAACCGTTTCTCTGGGCACGCGCGACTGGCGGAACGGGCGCGACAGGCGGAACGGGCGTGACAGGCCCCCCTGCGTGACCGGACGACACCATGCCGTAAGAACCCGTCAGCCTGGAAGGACTGCGGGAAGGCCCGCCGGGCGGCAGAACGCACCAAGCCGGGAGCCATCCGCCCCGCATACCAATCCCGCAAACGATTTCCAAGCGTTGCGCGGGCTGCGCGGAACCCGTATAGTGCGCAAAACTCAAGGAGTGTGCAATGGGTTCTTCCAAGCAGTACGTGATTGACAACCTGTCCATAAAGGAGTCGTGGCGGCTCTTCAAGATAATGGCCGAACTGGTGGACGGCTTCGAAACCCTGAGCGACCTGGACCGCTGCGTGTCCATTTTCGGGTCCGCGCGGGTGAAGCCCGACAATCCCCTGTACACGGAAACGGAAACCATTGCCCGCAAGCTGGTGGAGGCCGGATACGGCGTCATCACCGGCGGCGGCCCCGGCCTTATGGAAGCGGGCAACAAGGGCGCGGCCGACGCGGGCGGCACATCCGTGGGGCTGCACATCCACCTGCCCATGGAACAGGGCGCCAACCAGTTCGTGAAGACGCGCTGCGACTTCCGCTACTTTTTCGTGCGCAAGCTGATGTTCATCAAGTACGCCATGGCCTACGTGGTCATGCCTGGCGGCGTGGGCACGCTGGACGAACTGACCGAGGCCTTTGTGCTGACGCAGACCCACCGCATCAAGCCGTTCCCCATCATCCTGTACAAAAGTGACTACTGGAACGGCCTGCTGGACTGGATTCGCGACAAGATGGTCTCGTACAACTTCATCCGCGAAGAAGAAATGGAACTCTTCACCGTGCTGGACACCCCCGAGCAGGTGGTGAGTTACATAAGGAAGCATGTGATCATCTAGGGGGTGCCGTCACGAGCGTCCTTTTGCCCTCTGCCTGCGTCAGAACCATTTTTTATTTCGGTCGAGTACAAAAAGAGTACGCGGTGCGGTCGCCATCCGTATGGCTCACAGGCTCGCCTAACGGCTGCCGCACTCCCTACATAAAAAATAGTTCTTCCTTGGCAGAGAACAAAATTCCCGCTCGTGACGACACCACCCAAAGGCGCGACAGACGAGGCTTGCGGGCCTTCGCCGCGCCAAGGACGCAACAGAAACCGGCCCGGCCACCAGACGGCAACCGGGCCGGATATTTTTCGGAGCAGTATCGTGACGGACGACGCCTTCATCCTGCCGCCCTACGCCCTGCGCGGACCGGCTGGCCCAGTCCCCCCTGCCCCGCCCGGCTGGACGTGGGATGTGCTGATGGATGCCGCACTTGCGCAGGCCCGCAAGGCCGCAGGCCTAGGCGAAGTGCCCGTGGGCGCGGTGGTGGTGGACCGGCAGGGGCGCATCATCGGTACGGGGCACAACACCCCCGTGGCCACGCACGACCCGTCCGCCCACGCGGAAATGATGGCCCTGCGCGAGGCCTGCCGCACCACCGGCAACTACCGGCTGGACGGCGCGGTGCTAGTGGTGACGCTGGAACCCTGCCTGATGTGCGCCGGGGCCATGGTGCATGCCCGCGTGGCGGGCGTGGTGTACGGCGCGCCCGACCTGAAGGCCGGGGCCGTTACCTCCTGCCTGGACGCGCTGGACCAGCCCTTCCACAACCACCGGGTGTGGCACATGGGCCATGTGCGCGCGGCAGAGTGCGGGGCGCTGTTGCAGGAGTTTTTCCGGGAGCGGAGGTAGGGGCAGCGCACAGACTAACAACCTACCTTTGCCTCTCGCCACCGAAAATACTGGATAAACGAAGTCCTATTCAGTTAATTAGAGGGAAGCCCAAGCTTGTCAAAAAAGGCTCTATTGCGCTCTTTAGCTGCTAAAATCAATCTATCAAAGCCTACAACCTCAATGTAGGCCTTATAGTTATCATTGTACCCAAAGTACCCCATATAATCGCTAGTTGGTTTCAGTGCCATCAACGCTGCCCTTTCAATCATCTTAGGTGTTAAGTCAGCAAGGATGTAACAAAATGCGGGAATAGGTTCCGACTGAGGAATCGGTCTACCTTCTAACGTTTTAACTTGTCCTTTGCGAATTTTTTGAACATACAGCAGTGCTTGCTCAATCGGATTATCTTTCTCGCCCTCCGAGAAATCATTACGCATGGGGTGTTTAATTTCTATGACGGTTATGCTAGCCAACGGCAACTTCTGTCCTTCATTAACCAACAATGGATTGTCGTAGATATTAACGCATGCTATATCTGGCTCAAGAGCCTCCGTCGCCCCTGTTATTGGCATCGAGAACAATGTTTTATCTGAAGCAAGAAAGTTATGAAAAGCAAGTCGTTCATCTATCAGCCAAAGATTTGCATCATCGAACCTAATGTCGCCGGATTCTACCTGCATAGGCATGATTAGCTGATGAACAATATTCTCTTGGGAATACTTTCCATCTCTATGCCGCTTAATGACCCCTTCAAAGAAATCTAGCACCACTTTTCTATGCGAAACGTAACTTGCTAAGTCCGACTTTTTTATATCACTCGCCACTGCAAGATATTGCCCCAATCTCTTTTTATAATTCCCAAAGGGCTCATCATCCTGAGTGTTTGACAAATCATGCCCCGTGGATATCATGCTCACTTCAAGATCTGACAGCTTTTTGTAAAGAATAATGTCAAGCTCTTTGTCAGACGTGTCTGGATCAACAGTCAGTTCAGGATAATGACGTAGTATTGGTTTATATTTTGGAGCAGTAGTCGAAACGAAAGTATCTACACGTTTGCGTCCGCCTTCTTTGTTTTTATCAAGAATAGGACCTAGCTGTGTAGCTATTTGCCTCAGCACAACATCATTAATTTCGTCGAAAACGATTTCATCATCGGCATTATCATCAAAAAGCCCCAACTGATTAACAGCATCCTCTCCGCTACAATTCTTACTCTCTTCAATGTCAAACCCTGTCCTTTCAGAACGAACCCGCTCGTTTAAAAAGGGGGAAACAACAAAGCAGAGATATGCGAATTGACCGGAGGCGTCTGATATCCTCCGATACAATCCAGGAATTTTATTTGTAATATTCTCTTTTCTAACCAATCTATCAGCAGCGCAATAACACACTTCATGACTACTCAGACTGGGATTTCTTGCTTTTATATATGTAAGTTCAAATTTGCATCCTTTAATATTTATCGACTCATGCTCAATATTCCCCAAAGTAAACCCGTCAAACAAATCATCCAAAAAAACAGCATTGTCTCCGTCAACGAGGCTAATCCTTGGCCTGCCCCCTTCGCGGATAAAGTACCAGAGACAATGTTCAAGCATGCTATGTGCTATTTTATTAATAGTTTTCGGAGCATACTTTCGATACCCGGGAACAAATCCAGACAACACGACTTCAGTCTGAGGCTCTCTTATATGCGACCCGATCTTTCCTTCGGGAGATCCCGGTTTCACTCCATTTTGTTTGTCAAACGTAAAAACCCGCTGAAAAATTTTTCCATCTTTAGAGAAATAACTACTCTTCACGCTGACATCTTTAAACGCCTTTAGCCAGAGCAGACGTCCGATACCACGGCAGCCTTTCTCTTCTTTGTAGTCGCTATCAAGCTCCTTGAAAGACATCATATTTTCATCATTGAACCCTACCCCGTTATCATCAATTTTGAAGCCCACAATTTCTGGCAAAGCTTCCGGGCCAGTTTTTTTTGCACCGTCATCGCCAAGCAAGTTTGTTTGCTCTTCAGACTTAGGCTCACGCAGAATATGTACACATATCGACCCATCTGTAATGCTCTTTCCAGGCAGGTCTTCGCACGCGTGTATAGAGTTTACAACCGCTTCAAAGAGAGGCAATAAGGCATGAGTTCTAGGAAGAGTAGTATTCCTTAATCTTCCCGACAGGTTGGTTGTTAGACTCATCTGCGCCCTATCTTTTTAATCGTTGAGCGAACTATCCGACTGGATGCCCATTTCTACTCGCTAACCACGCGAGGATACCGCAGTTATGAAAAATCAACGCAGGTACTTTTTGAACCCAATTAATATTATAACGAGACAGGTGCGAAGCCTCAAGAACTATCCCTACAGCCGAAGCCGCACGCCCCGTCCTCCAGTCCCCCTCTTTGGGCTTGCTTTCCTTTCCGAAATTTCCTAAAAGGTCACTCCGCCACGGGCAAGCCCCGATTGGCACGCGGAGAGGTAGCGAAGTGGCCGTAACGCGCTCGACTCGAAATCGAGTTATCGGTTAGTAGCCGGTACGTGGGTTCGAATCCCACCCTCTCCGCCATATTTCAAGGGGTTGGACACAGTCCGGCCCCTTCTTTCGTTATGATGCCAGCCAGCGAAAGCGAGGCCGATTGCGGCCCCTCCCCCCAAAGATAAGCCGGAGCCACCATGAACGTCTTCCACCTTACACCACACGATCTTCTCGAAGAAGGGGCCATTCCCACCACCTCCAAGGGCATGGACAAAGAGGACGAGCACGCCCTGTGCGCCTTCGTGGAGGTGCGGCGCGAAGCGGACTACAGCCTGTACGTCCAGTGCTTCACGGACAGGCCGGGCACGCGCGGCATCATTCCCGCCGCGTGCAAGAGCGGCAGCGCTACGTGGACGGCGGGTGACAGCCGCTACCTCACCAACCGCGTCTGGATTTTCACCGACGCCATGCGCGCCAACGCCATGGGCAGTGCCGACACGGATATGGGGGACGGCGCGGATCAGGACGACGTCGCTCAACAGGCCGAAGCCCCCAAGCCCGATGCCGTGTCCGCCAAGGGTATTCAGGCCATCGCCAAGGAATGCGCGGAAGCCCTGAAAAAGGCGCGCCGCCTTGCCGACTACCACGGCTTTGGCGAAGACATGGAAGACGAGGAACTGGACTGATTTCACCAGAACGCGAAGGGGGGTCGTGCCCCTATACTGCCCCCCATTAACAAGGTGGCCCTGTTAAGGTAGTTTTCTTCCATCCTTGGAGGAAGCATGAAACGCCGAGTCTGGGACAGCAAAAGCAAGGCCCGCATTGTGCTTGAGGGATTGCAGGGTCGCTCTGTGGCAAGCATTTGCAGTGAGTATCAAATCACTCAGGGTATGTATTACCGCTGGCGCGACACGTTGTTGGCCAATGCCGCCCTGGCTTTTGAGGTGGGCGCCACTAACCGACGAGAAGAACGCCTTGCGACAGAGAACCAAAAACTCAAGCAAGCCGTTGGCGAACTGACGCTGGAGTTAAAAAAACGACTGGTAAGCGGCAAGCGCCGATCCGGCCAGGCCCAGCTTCAGCGCGATGCCGAACTCTTGCCGTTGATCGAGTCCCTGAAAATGGAACATCCCTTTTGGGGCTATCGCCGCGTATGGGCCACCCTTCGGTATAAAAACGGCCTGATCATCAACGTCAAACGAGTGGCACGCCTGATGCGTCTGCATGGCCTTGGGGTGAAGCGCGCAGCCTTGCGGGCAAAGCGCACCCCTTCCGGAAGCAAGCCGCGCCCCGTCCGCCCGTGTCAGTGGTGGGGCATCGACATGACCAAGGTCATGACGGAAGGCGGCTGGGTGTATATCGTGCTGGTGGTGGACTGGTTTCCAAAGAAGATCGTGGGCCACCATGCCGACTACCGGAGCCGGAGCCATGAGTGGCTGCAAGCTCTGGATACGGCTATCCAGACGCACTTTCCCGGAGGCGTCCGGGGGCACGGCCTGAGCCTGATGAGCGACAACGGCTGCCAACCGACAGGAACGGCTTTTATGCGCGACTGCGCGACTCTCGGCATCACGCAGGCGTTTACCAGCTACAACAATCCCAAAGGGAACGCGGATACCGAGCGGACAATGCGTACGATCAAGGAAGAGCTCTTCTGGCTGCACGAATGGCGTAGCCTGGAACACCTCGACCGCGCCCTCTCTGACTGGATAGAAAACTTCAACACCACATACCTGCATTCGGCGCTTGGCTGGAAGACTCCGCAAGGCGTCCATCAGCAGGCAAACAAAACCTGGAGGAATTCTCCCTTAAAGGCCGCTTGATTTAAGGGGGGCATTACACCCCCTTTTCCATTGCCGCTCTCCACATCCTTTCACCGCATCGCTGTCCCGTCTCCCTCTCCCCCCTATCGCCATCTGCCGCCGCCCGCTGGCCCCTGCCCTCCCCCCATGCGCTGACCAGCACCGCCCCCCCGTCCTTGGGCCGCCGGGCCCCATCGCGCACGTGTACAGTCACGAAAAATATGCTATGCGGCACCAAAGCCTATAACGGCAAGCACTCACGCTTGGCGTGACCGACAAGGAGGCTGCAATGACACACGACACTCGGGGCACCGTGAATTTCCGGAACAGCGTGAACATCCGGTGCATCGGCGGGCTGCTGCTGGCGGCCCTGCTGGCCGTGGGCTGCTGCATGGCCGTGGCCGCTCCCGCGCAGGCGGCACCGGCGGACGCGGCCAAGCTGGTTCTGCCCGGCGACATCACCCTGGCCCAGGCGCAGAAGGTCATTGCCGCCGCGCAGGCCAGGGCCGTGGAACAGGGCACGCTGATGAACATCGCCGTGGTGGACGCCGGGGGCAACCTGAAGGCCTTCGCCCGCATGGAAGGGGCGTTCCTGGGCAGCATCGACATTTCCATCGGCAAGGCCCGCACGGCGCGCTTCTTCAACATGTCCACCAAGGAACTGGGGGACGCGGCCCAGCCGGGCCAGCCGCTGTACGGCATAGAGGTGACCAACGGCAATCTGGTCATCTTCGGCGGGGGTGAACTGCTGCGCGCCAAGGACGGCACCATCATCGGGGCCGTGGGCGTCAGCGGCAGCTCGGTGGAAAACGACATGGCGGTCGCCAAGGCTGGTGTGGCCGGGCTGAACTAGCGCCGCGCACACTCATCACAGCATGCAAAAGGCCCCCGGCGTTGTGCCGGGGGCCTCGTTGTTCGTGGGAATTTGGGTTTGCATCGGACGAAAGCTGGCGGAGTGGGCAACTCCGGCGCGGGGCTACCGGCAGCCGCCGCGCACCGATCCAGCCCATGCTGCAGGCACGGGACGCATCTTCCGATACCCCCGCCCGCCCTTCACGGCACTACCCCAGCCTTAGTCCACCGGGGCCAGCACGCCCGCCGCCACCAGTTCGCGCACCACGGGGATGCACTCGTCGGCGGGCACGCCGATGCGGTCGGCAATCTGCACAAGGTCCAGCGTGCCGTCGGCGTAGGCCAGGTAGTCGATGATGATGTTCACCTTGTTGCAGTACCCGTTCTTCATCGACGTGGTGGGGTACAGGCCGCGCTTGCCCAGTTGCGGCTCGCACAGACAGTTGGCGCGCCAGGTGCGGTTGTTCTCGATGATGTCCAGACAGCGCGCCAGCGTGGTGAACGAATTGTCCAGCCCTGCGGGCGACACCACGGAAAGATCGTCCAGAGAGGTGTGGTACTCCGGATAGTGCCGGTACAGGCTGCGCGCAAAGGGAATGATGGGCAGGTCCACGCCGGGGCTGTTGTACTGGCGCTCGTCGCTGGCCCGGTCCAGAAAGGTGTAGCGTTTGAAATCGGGGTGGTAGGCGCCCAGCACGTGCAGCAGTGCGCGGTCGGACAACGTGTTGCCCTGGCGCGAGGGCAGGTACGACCATTCCCGGTCGTCGCCCGTACAGCTCAGCACGAAACCGGCCACCACGTTGCGCTGCATTTCGGCCAGATGCTGGCTGAGATACCAGATGGTGCCGATGGTTTCCGGCACGAACACCAGCAGGTACGACAGTTCGCGGTCGCGCTGCATCAGGTGGCGGGCCATGGCCGTTTGCAGCACCGGGCCGGAAAGCTCGTTGTTGGCCATGGAAGGATGGCAGACGTAGGTGGACAGCACCACCGTCTTTTCCGAACGGCCAGGCAGGAACAGGTCGGCGCAGGTCATGTGGCCGGGGGCCAGGGTGGAATCTATCACCACCCGGAACGGGCCGGGGCCAAGCGCCTCGCGCTTGTCGTGCGCGATGCAGAAACCCCAGGTGCGCTTGTAGTACGAGGTGACGTAGGGAATGGCGTCCGGCTGATCGGGCAGCGAATAGAGCCGGGAATCCAGTTCCTCGCGGGTCACTACGGCGTCCACCGGCTCGGAATAGCCCACCACGTGCAGGTTGCTGGCCTTGAAGTCGATCAGCCGGTTGCCCTGCATGTCGGCCACGTAGGCGTCGCGGATGTTCCATTCGTCCGGCACGGTCCAGTCGAAACACTGCGTGCCGCTGGACACCTCGTGCAGGCGCAGGCCCGGCAGCAACCCGCCCAGATAGCCCAGCGTCTCGCGCACCCCGTCACCGGTAAGGCTTCTGCAGATGGGAAAGAGGTCCGTCATCCAGCGGTACATCTCCTGCCCAACACTCACTGTGTGCATGTTCTTCCTTCGGCCCGCACGACATATCGGGTGGTGACGCCTGACACCATCCTCCTGCGCCGTCAAAGGCCCCCCGCCCGGCATCGCCCCCGACACACTGCGGCAGCGCGATGCGGCATGAAAAGGTACCGACGCGACGCCCCCGGGCAACCCCTTGCCGAATGCGGCGCGCGTCTGTCCGCACTACGGCTGCGGACACGCCAAACGGGCGCCTCGCACATGCAAGGCGCCATGCAGCCGGGGCACAGTCCCCCTGCGGAACGTCCTTCTACTGCACCGTTGAAACGTGTTCAAGTGACAGAAATGCTACTGAACCGACTTCTTGGCACAACACACCCATGCGACAGGAGAAAATATTCATGCACCACCCATGGATAGGCGGGATGCGCCACGTTTCCCGAAACCGTGAAACATGCGGAACAGACCTCGCAACTGAAACATGGGGTTCACGGTCCATATGCAACACCCTGCCGATCCGCCAACCGCGTCGCCCGCCCTGCGGCATGGCGGCAGCCACGCGGCCAGTTCCGCACCCCTCTCGCCGATAAAACGGAAACCGCGTACGGAACCTGTCCCCGCAGCCAGTCCCGCATGTTCAGCCGCACGCACCGCGCGCAAAGCCGCGTCCTTCCCCCTGCGACAACGACATGCCCCGCACGGGAATTCATGCTTCACCGCCTTGCCGTAACCGGGTCTCCAGTGTAGGCTGCGTTCCGCCGCGCCAACAGGTGTGGCAACGCGGCACACGCAAACACCTTCATCCCTGACGGCACCATCTCCGCATGAAGCACACAGACGTCGAATCCGCCGCCCCCAACCATCCTTCACCGTGGAAGAAGCACCTGCGTTCACTGGGCAAGGTTGCGGTGTTCGCCGTTTTCTGCGGGGCCGTGTGGCTGCTGTACAACGAAGTCAGCAAATACCACATCGACGAAATCCGCGAGAGCATGCGCCAGATGCCCATGACCAGCATCGTGGCCTCCATGGTGCTGATGGTGTTCAACTACATGGTGCTGGTGGGATACGACGCGCTGGCCCTGCGCGCCATCAACAAGCCGCTGTCCATGGCCCGCACCGCCCTTGTCTCGTTCGTTGGCTGCGTGACCAGCTACAACTTCGGGGCGCTGCTGGGCGGCAGTTCGGTGCGCTACCGATTCTATTCGGCTTGGGGATTTTCCGTGGTGGACGTGGTGCGCCTGGTGGTCATGCTGGCCATCACCTTCTGGGTGGGCGCGCTGGGCGTGGCCGGGGCCGTGTTCATCATCCAGCCGCTGCCGGTGCCCGAATCGCTCGACATCCCCATGCGCGACGTGCGCCTGCTGGGCGTGGTGCTGCTGGGGCTGACCGTCGGCTACCACATCCTGACGCTGGTGGCGAAGCACCCCATCCGGATCATGGGCAAGGAATTCGCGCTGCCGCCCTTCCGGCTGGCCATCATGCAGACCATGGTGGCCGGGCTGGACCTGGTAGTGGCGGCGGCCTGCCTGTACGTGCTGATGCCCGCCGACCTCGGGCTGGACTTTGTCCAGTTCCTGTCCGTGTACCTGATGGCCATCGTGGCCGTGGTGCTCAGCCACGTGCCCGGCGGTGCGGGCGTGTTCGAACTGGTCATTCTCAGCCTGTCGCACACCAGTTCGCCGCAAACGGTCATTGCCGCGCTGATCTGCTTCCGGTTCATCTACTACCTGCTGCCGCTGCTCTTTGCCGCCGTGCTTCTGGGCGGCCACGAACTGCACCTGCGCCGCCACGAGGCGGAACGGATGCTGGACGAGGCGGGCCACTGGACCGACGCCCTTTCGCACACATTGATGGCCTATCTGGCCTTTGCCGCAGGGCTGATCCTGCTGTTTTCCAGCGCCATCCCCCTGGCGGCGGACAACCGCGCAGTGCTCATGGCCAGCGTGCCGCTGTGGGCCATGGAGTCGGCCCACTTCCTGGGGGGCGTTGCTGGTGTCGGCCTGCTGCTGCTTTCACGCGGGCTGCAACGCCGCCTGGCCTCGGCCTGGCGGCTGGTGACGGCACTGGTGGTGCTGGGCATCGGCAGTTGCGTGCTGAAGGGCCTGGACTGGCAGGAAGCCATCCTGCTGGCGCTGGTGCTGGCCTCGCTGTGCGTGACCCGGCGGCGTTTTTTCCGCCGCACCTCGCTGCTGCGCGAGCGGTTTACCGCACGCTGGATGGTGGCGGTGCTGCTGGTGGTGGGCTGCGCCCTGCTGCTGGGGCTGTTCGTGCACGGCCGCGTGCCCTACACCAACGAATTGTGGTGGACGTTCGCCGCGGAAAATGATGCCGCCCGCCTGCTGCGCGCCTTTGGCGGCATCGCCGTGGTGCTGGCGGTGTTCATGATCCGTCGGCTGGCCTTCCCGCTGCACGGGCGATTCGGCGTGTTCACGGCAGCGCGGCGCGAACGGTTCCGGCGCATCTACCGCGCGGCACAGCGCATCCGCGAAAACGCCCTGCGCCGCAAGAGGCCGGGGCAGACGCACCAGACCGGAAAGCCCGGGAGCGTCTAGGCTCCCCGTACATTTCCCGCGCACGACGCGACAACGGGGCGATGCCGTACCGGCATCGCCCCGTTTTTCGTGCACCGCACGCAGGCGGCGCGGAACTGTAAAAACTCGACGCCCCTAGGGGCTGTTTCTAACTTAGGATTTTCGTTCGTTGGCAAGGAAAACAAGCCTGCCATAAGGGAGCATACTCTTATCGTATTCGACCGATATGGCAGGTGAAGTTTGACGATGCCAACGGGCGAAAGGACAAGTTAGAAACAGCCCCTAGTGTGACGAAAGCAACACCTGGTCCCGTCCGTCGCGCTCGCGCAGCAGCACGTCCACCTGCTCGTTGCGGCCCGTGTTCACGGTGCGGCCCACGTAGTCGGCGTGGATGGGCAGTTCGCGGTGCCCCCGGTCCACCAGCACCAGCAGTTCCACGCGGCGGGGTCTGCCGTAGTCCAGCAGGGCTTCCAGCGCGGCGCGAATGGTGCGCCCGGTGAACAGCACGTCGTCCACCAGCAGCACGTCGCGCCCGTCCAGATCCACGGGAATGTCCGACGGCCCGATGGCGGGCTTGGCGGACAGGGTGGTCCAGTCGTCGCGATACAGGTTGATGTCCAGCGCGCCCGAGGGCAATGCGCAGCCAAGGCGTTCGGCAATGATGCGCCCAAGGCGCACGGCGATGTCGGCGCCACGCCGCTGGATACCCACCAGCACAAGGCCAGCGCAATCGCCGTGGCGTTCCAGCACCTGATAGGCCAAGCGCTCCAGCGCCCGGCGCATTTCCTCGTCCGTCAGCAGAATGGTCTGTTCCATCGGGTTCACCCGTCCGGTGCGAATTGGTAGCTATCTTCATTGCTAACCGGTTTCCGACGGCTTGGCAAACCGTCCATGGCCCCCTTTGGGGCAACGGCATGCCCCTGTTACGCCCTCCTGTGGCGCCGCATGCCATGCGCGGTCATTGCGCGGTCATTCGGTTGGCCTTTTCACCAGTTCTGCGGTAGGGTATGCCTTAACGTCGCCACTGGCCGCAAGGAAACGGACATGATCACCCTCGAACACGACGCGCGGGGCATTCTGGAAGAATACTTTTCGGAGAACCCCCAAAGCCCCATCCGCATCTACGTTTCGCCGCGCGGCAGCAAGGGACCGCACCTCGTACTGGGACCCGACGCCCCCACGGAACGCGACCACGTGGTGCAGGTGGAAGGCTACACCTTCTGCATCAGCCAGCGACTGGCCCAGCAGGTAGGCGCCGTGCGCATCAAGGCGCGCAACGCCGGATTCGAAGTGATTTGCGAACGCCCCCTCAGCGCACGCACATCCGAAGCATCCTGAGACTGGCCCGCCGACGCCCACCACCAACTGCCGTGCTCCGGGCACGCCTGCTCCATTCTCATACGCACGAATTCAAGGGGTTGCACGCTATGCAGCCCCTTTTTCACGCGCGAACGCCGAGCCAGATTTCGCGTTGCCCCCAGCGTTCCATAGATAATCACTATGGACCTAAGGCCTGTTCATTGACAAACACACCTCGGATACGTACTTGTTGCTCTCCGCACATCCAACAGTGGAGGACACATGTTCGAAATCACCGAAAACGCCCGCAAGGAGCTTGATGCCTACTTTGCGGACAAGCAGAAGAACCCCATCCGGGTCTACCTTGCCCCCGGCGGCTGAAGCGGTCCCCGGCTGGCCCTGGCTCTGGATGAGCCTAACGATACCGACAACGTCTTCGAAGAAGGCGGCTACACCTTCTGCGTGAACGCCGAACTTCTGACCATGGCGGAATCCATCCGCATCGACATCAGCTACATGGGGTTCTCGGTGGAATCCGGCAAGCCGCTTGGCGGCGGCAGCAGCTGCGGCGGCTGCGGCAGCGCTGGCAGCTGCGGTTCGTAACCTCTCGGAATCCAGTCATACGCATACGAACGGCCCTCTTCGGAGGGCCGTTTTCATTTGCTGCAGGACAACCGGCCTGCACTGAGGCACAGGCGCGGCAGCGTGCCGCCGGATTCTCCCTGTTTCCACGCCTGCCGTACTTGACGCGATGCCGGGTGCACGGGCATCTTCGCGCATCACGCACCCAGGAACGCCACGGAGCCACCATGACCTTCAAGGAAACCGTCATCCTCGCCATCAAGCTTGCCCACCGGCAGCAGCAGGAACTGGTCGTCGGCCGCGAGGACGGACGCTGGGAGATCGTGCCCATCACCGATGCCCGCTCCGACCAGTTGCGCCCCAGCGTCATCGTGACCGGCGCAGGGCTGAAGTACCCGGAACACGAAGACCTGTACGCCAGGCTGGTGGCCGAAGGGGCCTGAGCGAAGCATGGCGCGGCTGCAACCCCGTCCGCCCTGCCTCGCCTTCGGACGCCGCAGTCCACAGCCACATCGCCACTTCCTGTACTGCCCGTGCGGGGTGAAGAATACCCGCAAACGCATGACGGCCCGCGCCCCTCAAAAGGAGCGCGGGCCGTCGTTTCGTCAGGTCACGCGGTCGCGGCGCACGGCATCAGGGCAGTTCACCCCATGCCAAAACTCTTCGTCAGCGCTTGACGTTGGTGGCCACCCACCCCGCAAAGGCGTTCATGAACTTGGCGCCGAACTCGCGCATGGAAGCATCGGTAAGGGCGCCATCGGGACCGAACAGCTTGTCCGCGCCGCCGATGTACGCTTCCGGCTGCTGCAACGGGGGCATGTTCAGGAACACCAGCGACTGGCGCAGGTGATGGTTGGCGCCGAAGCCGCCGATGTTGCCCGGCGACACGCTGACGACGGCAGCGGGCTTGCCGTTCCACACGCTGCTGCCGTACGGGCGCGAACCTACGTCCAGCGCGTTCTTGATGGTGGCCGGCATGGAGCGGTTGTATTCCGGCGTCAGAAACAATACGGCGTCCATCCCCTTGAGGGTCTTGCGAAAATCACCCCAGGCGGCAGGCGGGGTGCCTTCGTCGTCCAGATCCTGATTGTACAGCGGCAGGCTGCCCACCTCCACGAATTCGAGGCGCAACGCAGGCGGGGCCAGTTCCACCAGGGCCTTGGCCATCTTGCGGTTCAGCGAATCCTTGCGCAGGCTGCCCACGATGACGGCGACGTTGAATATGGTGCTCATGAGTGTCTCTCCTGTGGTTTCAGGTATCGCCGTGTTCCCGGCGGGTACGCCAGCCGGGGGGAGAAACGACGTTACCCGTAGAATACTACCGGAACGCCGCCAGGGCAACGCCCACTCGCAATTTTTCACGTCTTCGCTCACACAGTGCGTCCATGGGGCACACCCGCGCGCCGCGCGCAGCCCGCCAGGCCCCTGGTACGCGCTGGTTGCCTTCCCACGCCCACTCCCTGCCCTTTTCCACCGCGCACGCAAAAGGGGCCGCCCCTTACGGAGCGGCCCCTGTCTGACAGGCAAGACAATGAGGCTGGCGGCTACTTCCTGTGCAGCCAGGGCATCATGCCGCGCAGCTTGCCGCCCACCTTTTCGATCTGGTGGTCGGCTTCGATGCGGCGGGTGGCCTTGAAGCCGGGGTACCCGGCCTTGGCCTCGAGGATGAAGTTGCGGGCGAAGGTGCCTTCCTGGATTTCCTGGAGCACCTTCTTCATTTCCTTCTTCGTTTCCTCGGTCACGATGCGGCGGCCGGTGACGTAGTCGCCGTATTCTGCGGTGTCGCTGATGGAGTGGCGCATCTTGGCAAGGCCGCCCTCGTAGATGAGGTCGACGATGAGCTTCACTTCATGCAGGCACTCGAAGTAGGCGATTTCGGGCTGGTAGCCCGCTTCGACCAGGGTTTCGAAACCGGCCTTGATGAGCGACGAAAGACCGCCGCACAGCACCGCCTGTTCACCGAACAGGTCGGTCTCGGTTTCTTCCTTGAAGGTGGTTTCGATGACGCCGGAACGCGCACCACCAACGCCCTTGGCGTACGCCAGAGCCTTCTCCATGGCCTTGCCGGTCGCATCTTGGTGGATGGCGACGAGGCAGGGGACGCCGCCCCCCTCGGTGTAGGTGCGGCGAACGAGATGGCCCGGCCCCTTGGGGGCGATCATGAAGACGTCGACGTCCTTCGGGGGCTCGATCTGGCCGAAGTGGATGTTGAACCCGTGGGCGAACAACAGTGCGTTGCCCGGCTTCAGGTTCGGCTTGATTTCCGCTTCGTAGATCGCAGCCTGTACCTGGTCGGGGAGTAGGATCATGATGAGGTCGGCCTTGGCTGCGGCCTCGGCCACGGGTAGCGGCGCAAAGCCGTGTTCCTTGGCGAGTTCGTAGTTGGCCCCGCCGGGACGCTGCCCGACAACGACGTTGATCCCGGAGTCGCGCAGGTTCTGAGCGTGCGCGTGGCCCTGACTGCCGTAGCCGATGATGGCCACGGTCTTGTCCTTCAGGACCTCCAGTGTCGCATCCTGTTCGTAATAGACCTTCATCATCTACTCCCTGCCGCACATGGGTGCGGCGTCCTCAAATGACGGTTGCGGTGTATGAAGACCCCGCGCGGTGCCAGGAGTGGCCCCGGCACCCTTGCGGGTTTGCCACCGTAAGCAGCGAAAGCGCTGCCGCAATGGATTGCGATACCGGATTCGGCGGCGGAAGGCTACCCCTTGGGGGGTACCGAAACTCGACGGACTGAATATTTGTTCAATCAGCGCCGTAATACCCCGCGTTGCGGGACGCGCGGCGAAAGGCATTGTCTGCCCGCCGCCGCGCGTGAATATCCCGAAACATTCCGGCTGAAAGCTCCGCTATCCGAGACCCGCTGGTGTCAGGTCGTTTCCGGCTGCATGGACCGCCGCATGGCCACGGTGCCGGTGCGGGCGATTTCCTTGATGCCGAAACGCGCCAGCAGGCTCAGGATGGCCTGGATCTTTCCGTGGTCGCCGGTGGCTTCCAGGGTCAGGTCGTTCAGGCTGACATCCACCACCTTGCAGCGAAAGATGTCGGCAATGCGCAGCACCTCGGCCCGGCGGGCGTCGTCGGCCTGCACCTTGACCATCATCATCTCGCGTTCCACGGCGGACACGTCGATGAAGTCCACCACCTTGATCACCGTCACCAGCTTGCGCAGCTGCTTGACGATCTGCTCGATGATCTGCTCCTCGCCGCTGGTGGTGATGGTCATGAGCGAAACGCCCTCTTCCAGCGTGGGGGCCACGTTCAGCGATTCGATGTTGAAACCGCGTCCGCTGAACAGCCCCGCCACCCGGGACAGCACGCCCGGTTCGTTCTCCACGAGAACGGAAAGCACATGTCGCATGGGCTGCCCTCCCTAGACCAGCAGCATTTCGTCCAGGGCCGCGCCAGCGGGCACCATGGGGTACACGTTCTCCTCGCGTTCCACCCGCACGTCGATGACGGCGGTGTGAGGCGAGGCGAAGGCCGCGCGCAGCGTGGATTCCAGCTCGCCCGGCTCGGTAATGCGGTAGCCTTCGGCCCCGTAGGCCTCGGCCAGCTTCACGAAGTCGGGCTGCGCCTCCATGCAGGTGGAGCAGTAGTTGCGCTGGTAGAACAGTTCCTGCCACTGGCGTACCATGCCGAGGTAGCCGTTGTTCAGGATCACGATCTTGATGGGCAGCTTGTTGCACACGGCGGTGGCCAGTTCCTGGATGTTCATCTGGATGGAACCGTCGCCCGCCATGTCGATGACCAGCTTGTCCGGAAAGGCGAACTGCGCGCCGATGGCGGCCGGAAAGCCGTAGCCCATGGTGCCGAGCCCGCCGGAGGTAAGCAGCGTGCGCGGCTTGCGGAAGGTGAAGAACTGGGCCGTCCACATCTGGTTCTGGCCCACCTCGGTGGTGACGATGGCGTCGCCCCGGGTGATGGAGAAGATGGTTTCCACCACCTGCTGCGGCTTGATGGAGCCATTCTGCACGTAGGTCAGGGGCTGTTCGGTGCGCCAGGTGGTAACCTGGGTCAGCCACGGCTCGTGCGCCGTTGCCCAGTCCTTTTCGGCCAGGCGGGTGGTGGCTATCTCGCGGATGCCCGCCAGCGCCTTGCGGCAGTCGCCCACCACGGGAATGTCCACCTGCACGTTCTTGCGGATGGACGTGGGGTCGATGTCGATGTGGATGATGCGCGCGCCCGAGGCAAACGCGGAAAGGCGTCCGGTCACCCGGTCGTCGAAGCGCGCGCCCACGGCCACGATGCAGTCGGCGTTGTTCACGGCCTTGTTGCCCGCGTAGGTGCCGTGCATGCCGATCATGCCCAGCCACAGCGGGTCGTCGCCCGGAAAGGCGCCAAGGCCCATCAGGGTGGAGGTTACCGGAATGCTCAGGGTGCGGGCCAGCCAGCCAAGCTCTTCGCTGGCGTCGGACATGACCACGCCGCCCCCCGCGAAGAACAGCGGGCGCCTGGCCTCGATAAGGGCCTCCACCGCGCGGCGCAACTGGTTCAGGTTGGGCCGGTAGGTGGGATTGTAGCTGCGCATCTTGACGTCCTCTGGCCAGGCGAATTCGGTCTTCGCCTGCATGACGTCCTTGGGCAGATCGACAAGAACGGGACCCGGCCTGCCGGAGCGGGCCAGATAAAAGGCCTGCCGCAGCACGCGGGCAAGGTCGCGCACGTCCTTCACCAGATAGTTGTGCTTGGTGCACGGGCGGGTGATGCCGACGATGTCCACTTCCTGGAAGGCGTCGTTGCCGATGAGGGGGGTGGGTACCTGCCCCGTCAGCACGACCATGGGAATGGAGTCGGCATAGGCCGTGGCGATGCCGGTCACGGTATTGGTGGCGCCCGGTCCGGAAGTGACCAGACAGACGCCCACCTTGCCCGATGCGCGGGCAAAACCGTCGGCGGCGTGCACCGCCGCCTGTTCGTGCCGGACCAATATGTGCCGGATATCGTGCCGGGGCAGTTCGTCATAAATATCTATGACGGCCCCGCCGGGGTAGCCGAACAGTACGTCCACGCCTTCCCGTTTGAGGCATTCCAGCAGAATCCGGGCCCCGTTCAGTTCCATCTAGCCCTCCAAGGCGCGGTACCGGTCCAGTATGGCGTGGAGCCGGGTCTTTCCGTCGAGTTTCTGTTTCTTCAGTTCCTTGGCCTGCTTTTCTTCAGCGGGGGTCAGGAACGACTTGGATTCGATCTTCTCCAACTGTTTCTCGAACAGAATATGCTCGTCCCATAGCGCCTTCAGTTCGGGGTCCGTGACGGCGTACTTCTCGATGAGCGCGTTGTCTTTCGGTTCCATGGAACTTTACTCCTATGGCGTTGAGGGTTGTTCTTTCCCACACGTGCCAAGCAGGCCCCAGCTGGGCTCCACATCCGATTCGACGATCAGTTTCTTCAACCGGCTCGTGTGGCCGGATACCAGGCGCACGCGGTTGCGGCGCATTCCCAGCGCGGAGGCCACGAATTCCTCCAGCGCCTTGTTGGCCTTGTTGTCCACGGCCGGTGCGGCCAGGCGCACCTTCAGCCTTCCGTCCGCCGTGCCCTCGCACCCGCTTTTGCGCGCACCGGGCACCGCCCGCACCAGCACCGCCCATTGCCCTTCCCCGGCAGGGGCCGCCCATTCGGGGCGGACGGGATCAGGCTTGGCCACCCTTCTGCCGCCCGGCAATACGCGCCGCGGCGGCCTCCAGTTCCTCGTCGTCCTCGCGGGCCATGTCCAGCATGCGCAGGTGCTGCTGCACCACGGCGCGCACCTTCATCTCGAACTGCGCCTTGACCTTGCGGGCCTCGGCTATGTCCTCCTGAATGCGCGCAAGGCGGAGCTGCCCCTGATTGATGAGGTTCTCCGCCTTGGAATGGGCAGCGTCGATGATCAGCTGCGCCTCCCTCTGGGCACTTGCCTTGAGGTCGGCGGTAACCCTCTGGGTGGTCATCAACGTGTCTCGCAACGTCGATTCCCGCTCCCTGAATTCTGCCAGGCGTTCTTCAAGCCGCGCCACCTGCCCGGCCAGCGCGGCCTTTTCCTCGCTCAGGCGGCCAATGGCATCCGCAGCCTCCTGCATCATCCTGTCCACCTCTTCGGTGGTGTAGCCTCGCAGGGACTTGGAAAAGCTGTGGTTCAGCAGATCTATGCGGCTCACGGACATGTGACGCCCCTATCGCATGGTGACGGCGAACTGGTACAACGACTGGACAAGCACGGCGCTGATGAACTGGATGGCCAGCAACACCACCACCGGGGACAGGTCCAGCCCCCCCAGGTAGGTGAACGGAATCCACTTGCGGACCCGGTAGAACACCGGCTCCGTCAGGTTGCGCAGAATGCGCACGATGGGATTGTAGGGATCCGGATTGACCCACGAGAGGACCGCCGAAACAATGACGATCCAGAAATACAGGTTCAGCACGGCATCCAGCACGCGCGCCACGCCGAAAATGAGATTCGAGAAAACGAACATGAATCCTCCGGTTAAGCGCACCCCGGAATTGAGGGGCGACCGTAACACCGATACTTCCACTTACCCGCCACAAGAATCAAGCAAAAAGTGGTTACTCCTGCACCGGGCGCATGACGCCGCCAGCCGGATGCCACCGGTTGCGCCCTAGCGGCGGAAGCAGCCGGACGCGGCGTTTCCGCCGTTCATCCACGCGCAACCCTGCCCACGCTCTTGCCCCCGCTCTTGCCTGACATACTCCGCCAGCACCCGGCGCAGCGTCCAGAAGTCGTCCAGATGCAGGCGCGCGGTCAGCGACGGGCTGCGATAGGCCCAAAAGCACACCCCGGCCATGCGGGCGGTTTCCTCGTCGGCGATGGTGTCGCCCATGAAGGCCACCTCGTCGCGGGCAAGGCCCCAGGCGTCCAGGGTGGCGCAGATGCCCTCCGGGTGGGGTTTGGCCCGCACGCGCGACGCCGTCATGACCGGAAAGAACAGCTCGGTCATGCCGAAGTGGTCGAGCACGTATTCCATGGTGGTGGTGCGGTTGGTGCAGATGCCCCGGCGCAGGCCCGCATCGCGCAGCCAGCGCAACAGAGCCATCAGGCCCGGTTCCGGCTCCAGCAGGGGCAGGATGTCGCGCCGGTAGACGATGCGCTTGCGCGCCTCGGGCAGTTTCGACATGAGCGCGGGCGGCACGATGCGCGCCAGCGACTGCCCCACCGAGGCCATGTGGGTGTAGTCCTCGTCCGCGCGCGACATGGGCGGCTGGCCCAGCGCGCCAAGGATGAGGTTGTAGTACTGGATGTTGGACGCGCGCGAGTCGAACAGCACGCCGTCGCAATCGAAGATGATGCCCTTGAGGCCCCTGGGAAACAGCTGCTGAAGGCGATGAACCGTTGGATACACGATGACTCCGAAGGAAAGGCTGGCCGGTTTTCACATCCCGGAGGACAGGATGACCACGAAGACCGGTCATGCCCTGCATCGGGGGCAACGACGATGGCCGTGCCCCTCCGTATTGCGGACATGAGAAAAAGGGGGTGCAGGGGACGGCAGCCGTTATGCGAGTCTTCGAGCATTACGGATGGCGATCGCAACGCGCCGTAGCCAGCTCTGCTATCGCCATCTGTAATGCTCGCGCGTTGCGCTCGCATAACAGCTGCCGTCCTGCCCGCCGGAGGCGTACAAAAACGGTTTCCCTACCGGGCACACTTGCCGCAACAGACCACGTCGAACACGCGGTCCAGCCACGGGCGCGCGGCGTCGGGGCCGGGGCGCCCCGCCACCTGCCACAGGGGCAGACGGGCGTGCACCACCAGTTTGGCCACCTTGTCGCCCCAGGCGGGGCACAGGCGGGCGGCCTGTTCGGCGGTGACGGGGGCGAAGGCGGCCCCGCCGTCGCGCAGGGTGGCGGAAATCCCGGCATCGCAGGTGAACAGCACCGCGCCATCGGGCAGGAAGGGTGCCATGTTCTCCACGATGACCCGCCACGAAGGGCCGATGATGTCCGCGCCGCTGCCGGGCAGCATGGCGGAATACGGATCGAGTGCGGGCATTTCGCGCAGTTCCTCATCCGTTTCCACGCCCAGGATGTCGGCCAGGCTTTCGCGGCTGCGCGAAAACTTTTCCTTCAGGGCATCCAGTTCGCGCACGCGCTCTTCCAGATGCCAGGCCAGGATCAGGGTCTTCTGCGCGGCGATGCGCCGGTTGCGGTCAGCCTGAGCAGGGTCGCTCGCGGGGGAACCGGCAGGAGAACCGGCCACGGCACCTTCGGCGGCAAAGCTTTCCAGCGCGGCCAACTCGGAGCGGCCCAGAGAGAAGGGGGCCTCGTCCTGCGCGCTTTCCAGCGCGGCCACCATGGCGGCCAGGTCGCCGTGCGGGCCGGAACCCACGTTCATGCCGAAGTCCAGCAGTTCGGCCAGGCAGGCGCGCGCCTCCGCCTCGGACAGGGGCAACAGGGGCGACCGCCACGGGGCAGCGGCGGAAGGGGTTGCAGGGGCTTGCGATGCGCCGCCAGCCACGGAAGGAGCGGCGGGCAGGCCGGCGGACAGGAACTCCACGCCTTCGGGCAGACAGGCGGGGGCCAGCTCACGGTGCAGCAGCGGAATGTAGAGCACGGGATGTTCGGAAGCGTTGTGCATGGTCACCATCGGTAAGGGCTTGAAGTCTCTGAAACCGCGTGAACGGGGCGTCGTGCGCCACGACCGTTCACGCCCCCTGGAACCGTTCGCAGATGCCGTCGCAACGGGGCAGCAGCAACACGCACACCCCCTCGCGGAAGTGGGTGCAATCCAGCCAGTCCGTCTCGCCGCCGCAACCGTCGCCCGTACAGGACGGGCAGCGGGCGGGCGGCGTGTAGTCGGCGCACAGTCCGCCGGGCGGCGGAATGGTGGCCAGACGGCGCTCCCACAGCGCCGTGGCCTGCTCCGAAGACAGGTCGAAGGTTTCCGCCTGTTCGAGGAAATGGTCGTAGGCGCGGACGATGCGCTGTTCCTCGCCGCAGCGCCAGTCCTCGTTCAGGCCGGGGTTCATGGTTTCGTCCACGGCGCAGTGCCCGGCCTCGTGAAAGCGGCAGTTGATGCCGGGCAGGCGCATGAGGCGACCCCGCCCGCCGGTGGCGGGGGAGCCGCTGGCATCCGGCCTGCCGGAAGCCAACGGCCCGGCGGGTGGACATCCACCCTTGCCGGGCTTATTGCCGTTTTTCTCAAAGGTCATGCCGTCTCCAGCGCGTGGGGCCAGAAGGCCATGCCGCCGTCCAGCACGTAGAGGTCGGTGGCCCCAAGGCCGCCCAGCATGCACGCCACGCTCCATGCCGCGTCGGAGGTTGCCGCCACCAGCACGATGGGCGTGAAGCGCGGCACTTCGTCCTGCAACCGCTTGCGCAACTGGGTGTGCGGGATGTTGTACGCGTCGGGCAGGTGGCCCGCACGCCAGTCTGGCGCGCTGCGCAGGTCCAGGGTGAAGAATTCCGCCCCGGTCTCGCGCGAGGCGATGAATTCGTCAGCGGTGATGCCGAAGTAGCGGCCCGCCAGCTTGTTGGCCAGCACGGCCGCGGCGCGGCGCAGCAGTTCACCGGCCCCGCCGGGCAGTTCCGCCTGGGCAAGATCGGCCACGCGCATGCCCGCGCGCAGCGCAAGCGACGCGGCGGACACCACGGCGGCGCACAGTTCGGCGTCGCGCCCGACCACCTGCGCACCCAGCAGCGCGCCGCCGGACCTGGCGGCCAGCAACTTCACGGCATGCCCTGCGGGCAGACCGCCCCAGGCGGCGGCATCGTCCGCCTCTTCACCAGAGGCGTTCCGGCCAGCCCCACCCTGCACGGCGGGCGTTGCGTACACGGAAAACTCGGTTTCCACCTCGGCCCGGACGCAGGCGGCAGAGCCCAGCCCCACGGCGGACACGGTGACGCCGGGGCCTTCGCCGTGCACGGCGCCCAGGGCGGGCAGGCGGCAGGGGCAGTCGCCCAGCGCCATGGCCAGATCGGCAGCCAGATCGGCAGCCTGATCATCGGCCACGCCCGCGACGGCCGCAGCATCGGACCGGGCCAGTTCCGCCGCCAGTTCACCTGCGGGGCAGGCAGCCACGCCCCGCGCGGGGGCCACGCTGACACCGCTGCCGTCGATGGAGGCCAGATGGTCGGCCAGGGCGCGGACAAGGCCCGGCACCTCCGCAGGCACGGCGGCGGCCTGCTCCACGCTGCCGTCCGGGGCCATGCGCTCGACGCCGACGCCGGTGCCGAACACGTACACGCCGGGCGCGCCGGTGCGCAGGCAGCCGTCCACGTCGATGCGCCCGGTGTCGTCAAGGCTGATGCCGTCCAGGGTCAGGGCAGGATTCTGCACCACCATGGGGGCGGTCCAGATGAACAGGTCGCCTTCCACGCGCAGTTCGGAACCGCCTGCCCCTTCTGCACGTTCGGGGGCAACGGCCACCAGCCCGGCAAAACCGCCGCCTTCGGCGGGCAGCGCGCCCATGCGTTCCATGGCCACGCCGGTCCAGTTCACCGTTTCCACGCCGTTGCGGCGGGCCATGCGCGCCGCGTGGCGCCACATGTCGGCATCCACTGCGTTGGCGGCGTCGCCAACTGCGGCGCGGGTGCGCACCCACACCGGGGTGGCCCCGGCGGCGCGGGCAAGGCGCAGGGCTTCCAGCGCCTCGGCCCCCTGCCCCACCACCACGGCCCGGCAGGCACCGGCAGCCACGCGCTCTGCCAGCAGGGCATCAAGGCCCGTGGCGTCGGCGCAGGGCCAGGCGAACACGTTGGGCGCGCCGCGCAGGGCGCGGGGAATGCGCGGGGTGGCGTCGATTTCCATGGCCAGCTGATCGTAGCGCACGGCCAGCCTGCCCCGGCTGGAGCCGGTGATGACGGTATTGGCGTCGAGGTCCACGGAAAGTTCGGAGGCATCCAGCACGCCCACCTCACGGGCGGCCAGCAGCACGCGCGAGGCGCGCCGCCCCGCAATGCACGCGGAAAACGGACCGCTGCCTTCGGCTCCCGCCTCGGGCATGATCATGTTCACCTCGCACCCCGGCAGCAGCCGCTTGACGCGCGCGGCAAGCTTGCCCGCCCCCACACCGGAACCTATGACAACGATGCGTCGCATGTATCGCTCCATTCATTGAAGTGTGCGCAACCACCTTGGAACACAGGCCATCCCCCGGCGTTGCGCGCCTTGACCGGGGTGTACCCGATGTGTATATGCATGACACCACTAACGGAGGCATGCATATGTTCGGTATCGGCATTCAGGAATTGTTGGTCGTTCTCGTTCTGGTCCTGCTGGTGTTCGGGGCCAACAAGCTGCCCGAAATCGGCGGCGGGCTCGGGCGTGCCATCCGGAACTTCAAGCGGGCCACCAGCGAGCCCGATGAAATCGACATCACTCCGGGCAAGAAGAACGGCAAGATCGACAAGGACGACAAGCAGGCATAACCGGGCCACGCGCCCGACCGACATTTTTCGAAACCCGGCGCGGCATGCCCGCCGGGTTTCCTTGTTTCCGCGTTACGGAAGCACCTCGCGCGTCAGCTTGCGCGGCGCAAGATACTCGTCCAGACGCCGGTCCAGTTCCACCCGGTTCACCAGCACCAGCTTCCACGTGGCCACCAGCCCGCCGGGCCGCATGGTCACGTCCTGCAACTGCGCGCTCTGCAGGGCGCGGTCCCAGTCGCGCAGGGCACGGTCGAAGGATTCCACGCTGTCGGCGGTGAGCCAGCCGGAAACCCGCAGCACGGCCTGCTGGCCCGCCGCCGCCCCGGCCACCTGACGGTGCGAGAAATACCACGCCCACAACCCGCGCCACACGTCGTCCGCGCTGGCCCCATCCGCGGATGTGGACCCCTCGGGCGCGTCCAGCGTGCCGTACCAGCCCTTGCTCTGCGGGTTCTGCGGCCGCAGGGCGATACGTACCGGGGCCCCGGCGCGCTGCTCCACCCCGTACAACAGTTGCAGCCTGCTCACCCGCTCCGCCACCTCCGGCGAAGCGCCGGAAAGCTGCAACACCATGGGCACGGGCTCTTCGGCGGTATAGTAGGCGCCGATCTGGCGCAGGCGTTCCTTGAGCATGTCGCGGTTCACGTCCACATCCACGGCAAGTCGGGTGCCGCCCTGCACCTGGGTCATGCCCAGTTCGCTGTAGCCGCGCACCACCTCGCCGGTGACGGTGGACAGGTACTCGCGCAGCGCGGCGCGGCGCGCCTCGGAAAGGGGCGCGCGCAGGATGTCCAGGGCCTCGTCGGTGACGGCAGAAGTAAAGGCCTCGCCCTGGGCCTGGGCGCGGGTCTTGGAGGCCTGCCCTTCACCCCATACGGCTTCGGCACGGCGGGCATGGCCCGGCACGGCCTGGCACAGCACGGCGAGCGCGACGGCAAG
Organism: Nitratidesulfovibrio termitidis HI1; assembly: GCF_000504305.1. NCBI lineage: Bacteria > Pseudomonadati > Thermodesulfobacteriota > Desulfovibrionia > Desulfovibrionales > Desulfovibrionaceae > Nitratidesulfovibrio > Nitratidesulfovibrio termitidis. The sequence goes on along the minus strand of NZ_KI632512.1, from coordinate 202,128 downwards.
GCCGCACAAGAGTCGCCACGGCGACCCAGACGCGCCAAACACGCCAGACACGCCGGACGCAAGGCAGGAAAGCATCCCGTGGGACGCTGTATGGCGGGGGGACGGAGCCGCCCCGTGGCCGCGCGTGCGGCGGCTGGGACAACGGAACATCATGAATACTCCGGAGTTCTGCAAAATGGTGTCGTTCCGTGGCGTTGTAGCCGATTTCGCCTCCGAACGCCAGCGCGGGCGGGGGAGCGGGACGGGGAACGGGGAGCAGGAACGGGTTGAAGGGGAAGCTGCCCGCGAGAATGCGGGGACAGGAAATCGGGCGACGGGCACGTCGGCCCGCTCGGCCCTCGGGTTGTCCCGCGTGTCAGGAGAATCTGGCGCGGCAGATAACGCTGTGCTGTCAGGCGATGGAAAATTTGCGGCGTCAGGCTCTATCGGGTCGACACCCCGCCCTCATCCACATCAGCGCCCCCTTCCGCGTCCAGCGCACCCAAGGCCACGCCCAGATGGTCCAGCCAGATGTCGACGAAGCCGCCATATTCCGCCGTGCCGCGCAGCACGGGCACGCAGTCCATGCCCGCCGCCACGATGCGCGACCGCCACGAATCCGGCGCGTCACCGGCCATGTCCAGCATGGCATGCCGCCCCACCACGGAAAGCAGCGGCAGCAGCCACACCCGGCGCACCCCGGCCTCCACGAGGCGGGGCAGGATGTCGTCGATGGTGCAATCGCCGTCCATGGTGCCAATGTGCACCAACGGGTCGCGCTGGCGCACCTGGGCGGACAGCACCCCGTAGCGCGATTCGCCCTCGTGCCAGGTGCCGTGCCCCATGAACACGCAGGCCTCGCCGGGGGCGCGCTCCGGCGGCAGATGGGTCAGCAGCGCGGCGGTGGCGCGGCGGATGTCCTCGTCGGAATCCAGCAGGGGAGCGCCCACGCTGGCCCGCACGAAGCCTTCCTGCCTGCCTTCCGTCGCGCGCATACCCTCCACGTCGGCCAGCAGGTCGGCATACTCCGCGCCGGGGATGGAATGCAGCGACTGCACGGCGACATGGGTGTACTTTTCGAACCACATCTTGCGCAGGGCCTTCTGCACGGAATCGGTCTTCTTGCGCGCGGCTGCCAGCCGGTTGCGCATGACAACCGAGGTGAACGCCCAGCGCACCGGCACGTCGGGAAACAGCGCGCGCACCCGTTCGTCGAACAGACGAAGGGTGGACTGCCCCTGCGGGGTGCCGGAGCCGAATGCGGCGAGAAGGATGCCTTTTTTCATTTGCGGGTGCCGTAAGAACCGTATGCGAAATGCGCGTGCGTCAGGCGGCGCGGATGTTCCGCGTGCGGAGCGCCCAGGCGCTCTCAGCTCCACGCCGCCACGCCCGGCGGCGCAGCGACGTGAAGCACCATGATGCACGCTACCTGCGACAATGTGATATTGCAAGTTATTTCTGCACGATGCGCCGCACTCCATGCGCCACCCCCGCCCACCGCGCCATATTGACCTTGCCCCGCCGCTGCCTGTACCATCCGGGCCTTGCAGAGCCTGGCCCGAGCATGGGCACCGGGCCTCGCCGGGCCTTGCCTCCCGGTTTTCATTCCTAGGGGCTGTCTCTAAATTAGGATTTTCGTTCGTTGGCAAGGAAAACGAGCCTGCCATGAGGGAGTATACTCTTCTCGTATTCGACCGAGCCTTAGCCGTTAGGTGAGCTTGCGAACCTTACGGATAAGGACAGCAGAGCTATGGCAGGTGAAGCTTGACCGCTCTGCGCACGATGCCCGTAAAGCTCGCAAGCTCGCCTAACGGGCACGCTTCGCGCCCTTCGGGTCGGATGCCAACGGGCGAAAAGACAAATTAGAGGCAGCTCCTTGCACACCCGTCACCTTCACGGAGACACGATGCGCTTACTCGTAACGGGCGGTTGCGGCTTCATCGGCACCAACTTCGTCCGTCTCATCATAGATCGCCGTCCCGACATCACGGTGGTCAACCTCGACAAGCTGACCTATGCGGGCAACCCGCTGAATCTCGCCGACGTGGAGAAGACCCACGGCGGCGCCCGCTATTTCTTCGAACACGCCGACATCGCAGACGCGGACGCGGTGCGCCGCATCCTTACGCAGCACCGCATCGACGCGGTGGTCAACTTTGCGGCAGAAACCCACGTGGACCGTTCCATCGACGACCCCGCGCCCTTCGTGGTCACCAACGTGCTGGGCACGCAAACCCTGCTCACCGCCGCGCGCGCGGCTGGCGTGGCCCGCTTCGTCCATGTTTCCACCGACGAAGTATACGGCACCCTGGGCCCGGAGGGCCGCTTCACCGAATCCACCCCGCTGGCCCCCAACAGCCCCTACTCCGCCTCCAAGGCGTCGGGCGACCTGATGGCCCGCGCCTGGTTCGAGACCTACGGCTATCCGGTGGTCATCACCCGCTGCTCCAACAACTACGGCCCCTACCAGTTCCCCGAAAAGCTCATCCCGCTGATGATCGGCCGGGCCGGGCGCGACGAGACACTGCCCGTCTACGGCGACGGCATGAACGTGCGCGACTGGATTCACGTGGGCGACCACTGCCGGGGGGTGCTGCTGGCCCTGGAAAAGGGCCGCCCCAGCGCGGTCTACAACTTCGGCGGCGCGGCGGAACGCCCCAACATAGAGGTGGTGCGCGCCATCCTGCGCCTGGTGGGCAAGCCGGAAAGCCTGATCCGCCACGTTACCGACCGTCCCGGCCACGACCGCCGCTACGCCATGGATTTTTCGCTGGCGGCGCAAGAGCTTGGCTATGCGCCGGAATACGACTTCGAGCGGGGCCTGGCCGAAACCGTGGCCTGGTACCGGGATAACGCGGCATGGCTTGAAAGCGTGGCCTCGGGGGCGTACAGGGAATTCATGCAACGCTGGTACGGAGAACGACTGTGAGCCCGCGCCCCAAGGCGCTGGTGCTCGGCGGCAGGAGCGGGCTGCTCGGCCAGGCCCTGGTGCGCACGCTACGCGAATCGGGCTGGGACGCCCTGCCCACCGGGCGCGACGACGTGAACGTGCTCGATTCCGGGGCGCTGGCCTCGTTCATCGAACGCGCAGAACCCACCGTGATCTTCAACACCGTGGCCTGGACCCAGGTGGACCTGGCCGAAGAGCGCGAGGAAGAAGCCACCCGCCTCAACCGGCAACTGCCCACCTGCCTCGCGCGCATGGTGCGCGGCACGTCCATGCACCTTGTGCACTTCAGCACCGATTTCGTGTTCAGCGGCAAGAAGGGCGCGCCCTACACGCCGGAAGACACGCCGGACCCGGCGTCCGTCTACGGCGCAAGCAAGCTGGCCGGTGAACAGGCCGTGCTGCAACAGTGCCCGGACAACGCCTGCGTGGTGCGCACATCCTGGCTGTTCGGGCCGGGCCGTCGCAATTTCGTCAAGGTCATCCTGGACATCTGCCACGACAAGGGCGAGGCCCGCGTGGTGCACGACCAGATCGGCTCGCCCACCTACACCCTGGACCTGGCGGCGGGCAGCGTGAAGCTGGCCGAACTGCGGGCCACCGGCATCTTCCACGTGGCCAACGCCGGGCAGGCCAGTTGGTGCGAACTGGCGTCCGAAGCCGTGAACCTGGCCGGGCTGCCCTGCAAGGTGCACGCGATACCATCGCGCGATTACCCGCAAAAGGCCCAGCGCCCGCCCTTTTCGGTGCTGGACACCGCCCGCTTCACCCAGGTGACAGGCATCACCCCGCGCCCGTGGCCGCAGGCCCTGCGCGACTATATCTACAAGGAATGCCTGCCCGCCATGCACGACGCCTGACGTCGCGCGGGCAGACCGCACTTCGGCCAGCGGCCATCAACGATCAGAAAATCCCAAGGGAAACGACATGCCGCCCGCCGAAAACCTTCGCACACTCGCACGCGCCGCGCGTGGCACCACCAGGGATGCCTTCCACGTCTGGCTCACGCTGGTCAAGGTGATGGTGCCCATCATCATCGTGGTCAAGGTGCTGACCGAGCTGGACCTGGTGCGCTACCTGGCCCTGCCGCTGTCGCCCGTCATGGGTCTTGTGGGCCTGCCCGCGGACCTCGGCCTGTCGTGGGCCACCAGCATGCTGGTGAACATCTACAGCGGCCTGTTCGTGTACGCCGGGCTGCTGCCGGGCATGGAACAGCTGAGCGTGGCCCAGGTGACCACCTTTGCCACCATGACCCTCATCGCCCACAACGTGCTGGTGGAAGGGCGCATTGCCCAGCAGTGCGGCCTGAACATGACCACCCAGATCGCGCTGCGTTTTGGCGGGGCGCTGCTGTGCGGCATGCTGATGCGCGCCTTCTTCGACGCCACCGGCTACCTTTCCGAGCCCGCCACCATGCTGTGGGCCCCGCGCGAGGCCCCGGCCACCCTGGCCGCCTGGGCCCTGAACGAAGCGCGCAACCTTCTCTCCGTGTTCGGCATCGTGCTGGTGCTGATGGGCCTGATGCGCGTGCTGGACGCCGTGGGCATCACCAAACTGCTCAACGCCTGCCTGCGCCCGGTGCTGCGGCTGATGGGCATCGGCGACAACGCCGCCACCATCACCATCGTGGGCCTCAGCCTTGGCATCGCCTACGGCGGCGGGCTTATCGTGCACGAGGTGCAGGGCGGCAAGGTGCCCCCGCGCGACGTGTTCAGTTCGCTGTCGCTGATGGGCCTGTCGCACGCGCTCATCGAGGACACCCTGCTGATGACCCTTATCGGGGCGCACCTTGGCGGCACGCTGTGGGCGCGGCTGATCTTCTCCATGGTGGTGGTGATGCTGCTCATCCGGCTGTACGACCGGCTGCGGCCCACGCCGTCGCCGGTCACCACGGCGAGCATGGGCGTGTAGGCGGCAGGGCATGACGGACACCCCCCAGCCGACCACGCAACAGGCCGACGCTGCCGCATCCGGCACTCCCGCGACGGGCACCCCCGAAACGGGCACCACGGTGACGAACACCACGACGCCCACCACCCCGCCGCGCACCGTGTGGATCAACGCCGGTGAACTCTCCGGCGACATGCACGGCGGACGCCTGCTGGAAGCCCTGCGCCGCCGCGACCCGTCGCTGTGCTGCATCGGCATGGGCGGGCCGCACCTGCGCGAGGCCGGACAGGACGCCCTGCTGCGGGTGGAAGACCTGTCCGTCATGGGCATTACCGAGGTGCTGGGCTACCTGCCGCGCATCCTCGGCATGCTGCGCCGCATCAAGGCGGAGCTGGCCGCGCGCAGGCCCGACGCGGTGGTGCTCATCGACGCGCCGGAATTCAACTTCCGCATCGCCAAGGCCGCCCAAGCGCTGGGCATTCCGGTGCATTACTACATCAGCCCCAAGATATGGGCGTGGCGCACCGGGCGGGTCAACTTCATCCGCCGCCACATCCGCCGGATGATCTGCATCCTGCCCTTCGAGGTGGAATTCTACCGCCGCCACGGCATGGACGTGGACTACGTGGGCAACCCGCTGCTGGACATGATGGACTGGCAGCGGCTGGACGCCATCGCTCCCGTGCCGGGGCGCATCGGCCTGATGCCCGGCAGCCGCCGCAAGGAGACAGAGGCGCTGATGCCGGAATACGGCAAGGCCGCCCGCCTGCTGCTGGAAAGCCGCCCCGGCCTGTCCTTTCACTGCGTGCGCGCCCCCAACGTGACCGAAGACGCCCTGCGCGCCCTGTGGCCCGCGGACATCCCCCTGACCGTCGAATCGCCGGACGACCGCTACGCCACCCTGCGCACCTGCCAGTTGCTGCTGGCCGCATCCGGCACGGCCACGCTGGAAACGGCCCTGCTGGGCGTGCCCACGCTGGTGGCCTATCGCGTGTCGCCGTTCTCGTACTGGCTGGGCAAGCGGCTGGTGAAGGTCAAATGGGTCAGCCTGCCCAACCTTGTGCTGAACCGCGAGGTGTTTCCCGAACTGTTGCAGGAAAACGCCGACGGCGCGGTGCTGGCCCATCATGCCCTGCGCTGGCTGGGCACGCCCGGCGAACTGGACCGCGTGCGCGCCGACCTGGCCGACCTGCGCCGCCGCTGCGGGCCACCCGGAGCGGCGGACGCCGCAGCGAAGATCATCCTGGACGATATGGCATAGAAACAGAACCGGGGGAGGGAGGAACCACCTTTTGCGGCAGCCGTTAGGTGAGCTTGCGAACCTTACGGATGGCGACCGCAGAGCGCAAAGCCCCCTTCCCCCCGGATATTTTCTGCTCTGTCCAGTCCCTTCCCGCTCAGTACTTCTGGTCGCTGTGCCAGGCCCAGGCGGTCTCGATGATCTCGCGGATATCCGTAACCTTCGGGGTCCAGCCCAGTTCCCTGCCCGCCAGCGTGCTGTCGGCCACCAGCCGGGCCGGGTCGCCATCGCGGCGCGGCCCCACGGTAAAGGGCACCTCGCGCCCGGTCACCCGCGCCGCCGCGTCGATGACCTGCCGCACGGTGAACCCCAGCCCGTTGCCCAGGTTGTAGTGCAGGGCGCCCTTCCCGCCTGGTTCTGCCGCCACCTCGTCCTTCAGGGCCGCCGTGCCCACGGGTGCGGCCAGCAGCCTGTCCAGCGCGGCCAGATGCGCCTCGCACAGGTCGTTGACGTGGATGTAGTCGCGCACGCAGGTGCCGTCCGGGGTGTCGTAGTCGCTGCCGAACACGGTGAGCGCTGGCCCCGTGCCCAGCACCGCGCGCAGGATGTTGGGAATAAGGTGCGTTTCCGGCGCATGCGATTCGCCTATGCCCCCCGCCCGGTCCGCCCCGGCGGCGTTGAAATAGCGCAGGGCCACCGAACGCAGCCCGTAGGCCGTGGCGTGGTCCGCCAGCATGCGTTCCACCATCAGCTTGGACGCGCCGTAGGGGTTCACCGGGGCCAGCGGATGCGTCTCGGCGATGCGTTCGGTAACCGGGTTGCCGTACACCGCCGCCGTGGACGAGAACACCAGCCGCAGCACGCCTGCCTCGCGCATGGCGTCCAGCAGGTTCAGGGTGCCGGTGACGTTGTTGGCGTAGTACAGTGCGGGTTCGCGCACCGACTCGCCCACCAGGCTGCGGGCGGAAAAGTGCATTACCGCGTCAAAGCAGTGCTCGGCGAACAGTCGGCGCAGGGCCTGGCGATCCAGCAGGTCGCCGCGCACCAGGTCGCAGTCGGGGGCGGCGGCATCCACGGCATCGGCATGGCCGGTGGAAAGATTGTCGAAAATCACGGGCGTGCAGCCGCGCGCCACCAGCGCCCGCACCATGTGCGAGCCGATGTAGCCCGCCCCGCCGCAGACCAGCACGTTGCAGATGGGTGTTTCGCCCATGGTTCCTCCTGAGATGGCGTCCGGAAAACGGAGCCGTGGCGGTTGCGGGCATCCTTGCCCCATGCCGCCGTTTTCTCTATTCTTGTCCAGATGCTGGGCATCGGTCATGGGTACCTGCTTCCGATGCACCCGCTTCCGGCGCGCACGCTGCGCACGGCACGCATGACAGCATGACGGGCAGGGGACGCATTGCCCCCGCAACATGCCGTCAGCCAAGGAGAACCTAACACATGCGGCAACGGATGCAACCACACGGCGCAACATTCCCGCTCCACTGCTCCGTGCGGGCACGGCACATCCCCGCACGCCCCGGCCACACGCCGCACGGTCGTGTTGCGCACAATCCCCGACTGCGCCCGCTTGCGGGACTTTCGCTGGCCTGCCTTGCCGCCGTGCTGTTCCTGTCGGCGGCGGTCTCCGCCCTTGCGGGCCCCCGCAACGACGACGACCTGAAGCAACTGACCGCCAGCCTGCTGGAAACCAAGATCAAGCCCGACGCCATTCCTGCCCTGTACCGCCCGGAATACACCTCCACCATCAGCGCCGCCCTCAGCCTGGAAGACCCGGAACCGGTCTTCGTGGTGCGCCTGCCCGATGGCCCGCGCATCTATCCCCAGCGCATCATGGTCTGGCACGAGGCGGTCAACGAGGTGGTGGGCGACGCCACCTACTGCATCAGCTACAGCCCGCTCACCGGGGTGCTGGCCGCCTACAAGGGCCAGGCGGGCCGGTTCATGACCACCTTCGGCGTGGATGGCCGCCTGCTGTACAACAACACCGTGCTGTTCGACAGGGCCACCGGCAGCCTGTGGTCGCAACTGCTGGGCATTGCCATTGACGGCCCCCTGCGCGGCAAGGTGCTGCAACGCATTCCCGCCTGGTGGACCACCTGGGGCGTGGCGCGCGACGCCATGCCCGACGCCAAGGTGCTGGCCACCCCCAGCGGCATCCGCCGTTCGTACGGCAAGGACCCGTACGGTTCCTACCTGCTGCCCGGCACCTACTACGACGACGACCGCATCATGTACGCCGTGCCCAGGCTGGACAGGCGCATGAAACCCAAGACACGCATCCTCGGGCTGGACGTGCAGGGCCAACAACTGGCCATCGACACCGCTACGGTGCATAAGGACGGCGTGGCCAACATCGACCAAGGGCCCATGCCGCTGCTGGCCGTGGTGGACCGGCGGCTGGACGTGATCCGGGTGTACGACCGCACGGTATGGGGCAAACCCGCCACCTTCGCGCTCAAGAAGGGCAGCCCCAACCGTCTTGTGGACACCGAAAGCGGCAGCGAATGGTCCATCGACGGCAAGGCCGAGGCTGGTCCCATGAAGGGCGCCGTGCTGAACGAACTGATCCCCGTCAACGCCATGTGGTTCGCCTGGTCCAGCTTTCATCCGGCAACGCTGGTGGTGCCGACCAACGACGCATGGCCCGCCCCTTCCCAACCCCAGCCCCAATTGAACGTGCCGGGGCTGGCCCCGTTCCAGTGATGCCCGGACGCACGCTGCATTGCGCCGGGGTGTCCGTACGCGCCGTGGTCTTCGACTTCGACGGCACCCTTGCCGCGCCCACGCTGGACTTCGGCGTGATGCGCCGTGCCGTGGCAGAGGCCATGCGGGTACATCTGACCAGCCATCAGGAACCGCCACACCGCGCCGACCTGCCGGTGATGGAGTGGATCGCCCACGTGGCGGACCTGCTGGAACAGCATGGCCGCAGTGCCGACGCCGCCGCCCTGCATGCCGATGCCCATGCCGCCATCCGCCGGGTGGAAGTGGAGGCCGCCGCGCGAGGCAGCCTGTTCCCGTTCACGCGGCCCATGCTGGCGGGTCTTGCCGCACTGGACGTGCCCGTGGGCATCGTCACCCGCAACTGCCCGGAGGCGGTGCGGGCCGTGTTTCCCGACGTGGACGCCCTGTGCCCCTGCCTGCTTACCCGCGACGACGTGCCCAGCGTAAAGCCCGACCCGGACCATCTGTTGCGTGCGCTGGGCATGCTGGGCCGTGCCCCCGGCGAGGCGTTGATGGTGGGCGACCACCCCATGGACATCCTGACCGGTCACCGCGCGGGCACCCTGACCGCCGGGGTGGCCAGCGGCGAAAGCCCGGCCCGTGCCCTGCACGAAGCCGGGGCGCATGTGGTGGCCGACGACTGCGCGGCGCTGATGGTCCGCCTGGGGTTCACCTGGACGAATCCCGCCGCGCCGGGCTAGCCCCCTGCCCCGCAATCACCATCCGTTCCTGCTCCGACCGGTTGCATCGGCACGCCCCACGGCCTATTGAAAGATACGCCCTTGGCCATCAACGTCACGCAGGAGACCGTGCCATGCCCTTCACGCCCGACAGCGCATTCCCCACCCGCGCCGCCCTTCCGAAAGCCGCCGTCCTCGTGCTGCTGGTTGCAGTTGCCCTGTGCGCCGCCTGTGCCGGGCGGGTCTGCCCCCCGCGTGAAAGCTGCACCAAACCGGTGTTCGAACGGGTGCAGAACAAGGCCGTCAGCGCCGGGCAGCAGGCCGTGGTGCAAGGGCTGCTGGGCGCGCTGACCGGCACGGCCACCGGCCCGAAATTCACCGGGGAAGGCTTGCGGCTGGACATGTACCGCGCCTTTGACGATGCCTTCAGGGAAGAGGGCTATTCCCTCGACGCCACCCTGCGCGAGTTCCTGGGCAAGCACGAGGACACCGCTTACTACCGCGACGCCCTGACCTCCGGCCTGGTGCCGCTGCTGGCAACGCCGCTGTCCATCCTGCGCGTGGCCGACGCCCGCCAGCGCCTGCTGGCCGAGGGCCGGGTGACCCAGCCAACCCTGGACCTGGTGGCCGCCGTGCCCGCTGCCGCCACCGGAGAGGGAACGGCGAAACAGTGACGCACCGGCTCTGCCCGTATGGCGGCCTTGCCGTCCTTGAACGCGAAACGCCCGGCTTGAACCGGGCGTTTCGCGTTATGGGCGAACAGGAACATGGTGTGCGCGCCAAGCATGGAGCATGTACGAAGCAGGTACGGGAGGCATGGTGCAGGCATCGCGCCCGTCACTGCACCCGTCGGCGCGTGTCGTCATCTCGCTTTGTTGTTCCGCTCTGCCAGCAGCAACGCCCCGGCTCCGCCGAACAACCGTTCGCGGCGGATGACCGACAACCCCGCCCGGTGCGCCAGCCCCTCCACACCGCCACGGGCCATGAACCCCCGGAAGTTGCGATAGTGCTCCGCCCCGGCCAGCCGCTCCGGCAGGTGCACGAACAGGGCGGCGGGCAGATCCAGGTTGCGCTCCGCCAGTCGGTAGTCGGCCAGCAGTACGCGCGGGGCCACGCGCAGGGCCTCGGTCAGGGCCGCGTTGCCCATGGCTTCCGGCATTTCGTGCAGGGCCAGCGACAACACCACCGCGTCGAAGGCATTGTCTGCAAAGGGCAGCGCGCGCGCATCGGCGCGCGACAATGCAAGCGAAGGAGAAGAAAACAGGGGTGACGTTGCGGAAACTGACACCGCTCGCGCCGCGCCCAGCATGGCCGGGGAAAGGTCCGTACCCACGCAGGTCACGCCCGCGCCGCGCAGCACCGCGCATTGCCGCCCGGTGCCGCAGCAGGCGTCCAGCACCCGCAACAGCCGCTCGGCGCGGCAGACGTCGGCCACGGCCCGGCGTACCCCGTCCAGCACGGGGTTCAGCAGCGTGTCATACCACGCCGCGATGCGGGCATACGGGTCGGCGGTCATGGAGTTTTCCGGGGTTTGGGGCATGGGGCGACACCCGCAAGGTACGGGGCGGGCAAGCGTGCCCATCAACCATCACATGGTCGCGTGATTACGGGGTTACGGATTCCGAATTTTCCACGGCAGTGCCTGCCATGTCGGCGCGGCAATCCGACATGTCGCTTTCATCGTGCAGGGCCGCCAGCACCCGGCAGCGCAGTTCGGCCATTTCCGGCACCTCGTCCGGCGCGGGCAGCCACGCCAGCAACTGTTCCACCCGACCGGATTCGCGCAGCAGCCTGCGCGAGGCGGCAAACCCCAGGTCGAAACACCAGCCGCACAGCAGGATGCGGAAATCGTTCAGGCAGCGCATGTCCGCATAACTGGCCAGACGCCCGGCGCGCACCGCGTCCAGCACGGCGGGGGTCCACGCCCCCTGCACTTCCGGCAGGTGCATCACCACCACGTCGTCGCGGGGGCCGCCGGGTTCCATGTGGGCGGCCAGCACCCGAAAGATGTCCAGTTTGTCGGCATCGCGCACCACGCGGGTCACCTGACGGGCGCGCATGGAAACGCCCGCCGGAATGGCAAAGCGGTTGTGCAGCACCACTGCGCAGGCGGCCAGATGCCGCACGGCCGGGGCCTCGTCGCGCAGGGGGCGTTCGTCGTTCAGGACGCACCCGCCCAGCAGGCCGTGGTTGACCGAACGCGCATCGCTGAAGGTCTGCCAGCGCCGATACTGCCGGAACCGCCCGATGTCGTGGTACAGCGCGCCCAGCAACGCCGCGCGGGCGCAGACCACGTCCATGCTCCCCGCCGCCACGGCCTCGGCCACGATGACGCGGGCATTGCCCAGCACCAGCAGGGAATGTTCGCGCTTGAGTTCGATGTGCGCGTCATGCGCCGCATCGCCGGTCAGAAAGCGGTCCACGTACTGGCCGAACCAGGCCTCGTGCCGGGAAATGTCGCGTGCGGCGTCCATGGCTACCGCCGTTCCCCGTCGGAAGGCGCAGCCGCCCCGGTGGACTGTGCAAAATGGGGGGCGACAGGGGGAACCGTGGGGGAAGCGACATGGGCAGCCGTGTGCGAACCCGCAGCCTGCGCCTGTGCCTCGGCGTCGCGTGCCGCAAGCTCCGCCTCGCGCCGGGCCTGGTCGTTCCAGCGGTCCCAGGTCGGGTCGCGGAATATGCCCTTGGGCCCGTACAGAAAACGCAGAAACCAGATGATGGACCCGAAAAAGGCAATGATCAGAACATACTGTCCCGCCTTTTCCAGAATCAGCCCCCCCAGCCCCGCGTCCGTTGCCACGGTGGCTGCGGTGGCCGCATGGGCCATGGTCACATCGAACACGTCAACCTCCTGTGCCGTCGGCTGGCTCCTGTGCCGTCCGCTGGCTTCTGTGCCGTCCGCTGGCTGCGGCGGCAGCCGTGGTTGTACGCATTCCCCATCTGCCGGGCAAGCCACGCGCAAGAACCCCGCACCCGACCGATGATTCCGACGCCACATGTCCCGCCCGTCCCGCACAGCCCCCCACTCCGGCGTTGTGGGTGCGCCCCCCTTCTGCTAGGGTGTGCCATCCCCGTCACGGCACCGCCGCCGCCCCGCTGGGCGGCTTTCAGAGCGGCAACCATCCGGATTCACACGCGAACAGACAGACGACCAGGCGCCGCCCCCGCGCGGCCCGGCCTGCGCCGCCCTGTCGGGAACACGTCCAACGTCCATGTCCGATTTCGTCCATCTGCATTGCCACACCGAATACAGCCTGCTCGACGGGGCCATCCGCCTTAAGGACCTGTGCGCCAAGGCGGTGGACTTCGGCATGCCCGCCGCCGCCATCACCGACCACGGCAACCTCTACGGCGCCGTGTACTTTTACAATACCTGCAAGCAGTTCGGCATAAAGCCCATCATCGGCTGCGAAGTCTACGTGGCCAACGACCACACGGACAAGACCTCGGAACTGGCCCGCGTGCGCCATCACCTGGTGCTGCTGGCGCGTGACAACGAAGGCTACCACAACCTGGTCAAGCTGGTGTCGCACGGCTTTCTGCACGGTTTTCACTACAAGCCGCGCGTGGACATGGACCTGCTGCGTCAGTATTCGGGCGGCATCACCGCCCTTTCCGCCTGCCTGGCCGGGCAGGTGCCGCGCGCGCTCTTGCGCAGCGGCATGGACGACGCCATCCGCATCGCCCGCGAATACGAGGCCATCTACCCCGGCAACTTCTATCTGGAATTGCAGTCCAACGGCCTGAAGGAACAGGACGAGCTGAACGAGAAGCTGCTGGAACTGGCCGACCACACCAAGCTGCCCCTGGTGGCCACCAACGACTGCCACTATCTGGAAGCCAGCGACGTGGAAGCCCACGACGTGCTGCTGTGCATCCAGACCCAGGCCAAGGTGGACGACGAGCGCCGGATGCGCTTCGAGACCAAGGAACTGTACTACAAGTCGCCGGAGGAAATGGCGAAGGCGTTCGCCCACGTGCCCGACGCCGTGGCCAACACCGGTCGCATCGCCGAGCAGTGCGCGGTGAAGTTCGAATTCGGCAAGTACGTCTTTCCCGTGTACGCCCTGCCCGAGGGCATGACCCTGGAGGACGAGTTCCGCCGCCTCTCGCGCGAAGGGCTGAAGCGCCGCCTGGAACGCCACCCCAACCGCGACACCATCGACCACGACCTGTACTGGAAGCGCCTTGAGCTGGAACTGGACGTCATCGGCCAGATGGGCTTTCCCGGTTACTTCCTCATCGTGCAGGACTTCATCAACTGGGCCAAGGACAACGGCATCCCCGTGGGTCCGGGGCGCGGTTCCGCCGCCGGTTCGCTGGTGGCGTGGTCGCTACGCATCACCAACCTCGATCCCATCCCGTACAACCTGCTGTTCGAACGCTTCCTGAACATCGAACGCGTGTCCATGCCCGATATCGACGTGGACTTCTGCGAACGCCGCCGTACCGAGGTCATCAGGTACGTGGGCGAGAAGTACGGCGAAGACATGGTGGCGCAGATCACCACCTTCGGGAAGATGAAGGCGAAAGCGGTGGTGCGCGACGTGGGCCGTGCCCTGGGCATGACCTTTGCCGAGACCGACCGCATCGCCAAGCTGGTGCCCGAAGACCTGAAGATGACGGTCAAGAAGGCTATCGACGCGGAACCGGACCTGGCCGCGCTGTACAAGACCGATACGCAGATCCGCAAGCTGCTGGACGTTTCCATGCGGCTCGAAGGGCTGTCGCGCCACGCTTCCACCCACGCGGCGGGGGTCGTGGTGTCCGACAAGCCCATGCGCGAGTACCTGCCGCTGTACCGGGGAAAGAAGGGTGAAATAGTCACCCAGTTCGACATGAAGATGGTCGAGAAGGTCGGGCTGGTGAAGTTCGACTTTCTGGGCCTGCGCACCATGACCCTGGTGCAGGATTCGCTGGACGAGATCGCCCGGCAGGGCAAGACCCCGCCCGACCTCGACAACCTGGCCCTGGACGACCCGGAAACCTACGAGCTGTACTCGCGCGGGGACACCGACGGCATCTTCCAGGTGGAAAGCTCGGGCATGCGCCAGTACCTGCGCATGCTCAAGCCCTCCTGCTTCGACGACGTCATCGCCATGCTGGCCCTGTACCGGCCCGGCCCGCTGGGCTCGGGCATGGTGGACGAATTCATCAAGCGCAAGCACGGCGAGGTGCCCGTCACCTACCCCCTGCCCTCGCTTGAAGACTGCCTGCGCGATACCTACGGCGTCATCGTGTACCAGGAACAGGTGATGCAGATCGCCCAGATCGCGGCGGGCTACACCCTGGGCGGCGCCGACCTTCTGCGCCGCGCCATGGGCAAGAAGAACGCCGAGGAAATGGGCCAGCAGCGCATCAAGTTCGTGGAGGGCGCGCAGAAGAACGAGGTTCCCAAGGCCAAGGCCGACGAAATCTTCGACCTGATGGAAAAGTTCGCGGAGTACGGCTTCAACAAGTCGCACAGCGCGGCCTATGCGCTCATCTCGTACTACACCGCGTTCCTGAAGGTGCACTTTCCCACCGAGTTCATGGCCGCCCTGCTCACGTCCGAAATGGGCAACCAGGACAAGCTGCTGAAGTACGTGGCCGCGTGCAAGGACATGGGCATTGCCGTATTGCAGCCCAACGTGCAGGCCAGCCGCCGCGAGTTCACCGTGCACGAGGGGGCCATCGTCTTCGGCCTTGGCGGCATCAAGAACGTGGGCGACGAAGCCATCCGCGAAATAGTGGAGGCCCGCGAGGAAGGCGGGGTGTTCGCCTCGCTGCTGGACCTGTGCATGCGCGTGAACCTGCGCAAGGTGACCAAGCGCGTACTGGAAAGCCTGATCAAGGGCGGCGCGTGCGATTGCCTGGGCTGCACCCGCGCGGGCATGCTGGCCGCGCTGGACAACGTGGTCAGCAAGGCCCAGAAGCGCCTGAAGGACAAGGAATCCAACCAGGTCTCGCTGTTCACCATGGTGCCGGAAGAGCCCGCCGTGTGCCCCGGCATCGGCTTTGACTGCGAGGAGCAGCAGGCCCAAGAATGGGACGACGACCAGAAGCTGCGCTTCGAAAAGGAGGCGCTGGGCTTCTTTCTGACCAGCCACCCGCTGCAGCCCTACCGCAAGGAACTGTTCCGCCTGCGCCTTACCCCGCTGGACGAAACGCGGGACATGGCCCCCGGCATGTCGCTGAAGACCGCCGTGCTGGTCACCGGCATCAAGGAGCACATGACCAAGAAGGGCGCGCGCATGGCCTTTCTGCAGGTGGAAGACCTGACCGCGTCCGGTGAATGCGTGTTCTTTCCCGAACCGTATGCGGAATTCCGCGAACTGCTGAAGTCGGACCAGCCGCTGCTGCTGGAGGCCACCATCAGCAAGCAGCAGAACGACGACGGCGGCAGGAACGGCAACGGGGGCGGCGACGGCATGTCCGGCGCAGGGGGCATGCCTGAAGAAGACGACGACATACCGCGCGAAATCAAGCTGCTGGGCGACAAGGTCATTCCGCTGGCCCGGGCCTGCGGCGCCAGCGACCAGCCCGTGACCATCGACATGCCCCTGCCCCGCGTGGAGCCGGCCAGCCTTGCCGCCCTGCGCGCCATACTGGAGCGGCACCGCGGCCCGGTGCCGGTGAACGTGCGGCTGGTGGTGGACGAGTCCGAGTGCCTGCTGCAGTTCGGCCCGCAGTGGATGGTGCAGCCCGGCCCGGCGTTCGAAACCGATATTGCCCATTGGACCGAAGGGCCCGAATAGCGCCGCACCCTGTCGGCAACAGCCCTGAACGCACCTGTACCTTTCGTTTTTTCTGGCCTCATCGCTCAGGAGACACACCGTGAAAAAATCCATCTGGCGGCTGACCGTGCGCTCGGAGTTCTGCGCCTCGCACGCGCTGCGCCATTACGAAGGCAAATGCGAATCCATGCACGGCCACAACTTTGCCGTGGAAATGGTGGCAGAGGGTGACCGCCTGACCGGCGACACAGAAATCGTGCTGGACTTCAAGGTGCTGAAGCGTGAACTGAACGCAGTGCTCGACACCCTGGACCACAAGAACCTGAACGACGTTGCGCCGTTCGACACCATCAATCCCTCGTCCGAAAACCTTTCGCGGCACATCTGGCAGCAGCTTGCGCCGCGCCTGGCCCCGCACGGGGTACGCCTGCACGCCGTGACCGTGTCGGAAAAGGCCGCCCAGTCGGCCACCTACATGGAAATCGACGAATAGCCGTATAGCGCGGCGGCGCCGCCCCGACAGTTTCCGCCCGGCGGCACCCGCGATAGCGCGGCCCCGCCGGGCGCACCATTTCGTCCGACCTGTCACGCCGGAACCGGAACCCCGCGCCACCACACGGGCCAGAATGGCCCCCCGATAAAACGGACCATCCTCACTACACGGATCACCTCATGTTCGACGCCTTCAACTTCCGCACCGCCTTCGAGATCGCCCTGCCGCTGTTCCTGATCATGGACCCGGTGGGCAACGCCGCCGCCTGCCTCGGCATGCTGCGCGAGCACGGCGAGGCCCGGCAGCGCGCCATACTGCGGCGCGAACTGCTGTTCGCCCTCGGCATCATCCTGGGCTTTCACGTGCTGGGCGATGCACTGCTGGGCATGCTGGAAATAGAACAGTCCACCCTGCGCCTGTCCGGCGGGCTGATCCTGTTCATCATTTCCATGAAGATGGTCTTTCCGCCGCAGGAGGGCGACACCGAAGCCGTGGCCCACGATCCGTTCATCGTGCCCATTGCCGTGCCGCTCATCGCCGGGCCATCGCTGCTGGCGGCGGTGATGGTCTTTGCCCGACAGGCCCAGGGCGGCATGATGGCCCAGGTCAACGTGCTGGCGGGCATCCTGATGGCCTGGGCGGCCACCGCCGCCATCATGGCCTTCACCCCGGACATCGCCCGCCTGCTGGGCCCGCGCACCATGCGCGCCATGGAGCGGCTGATGGGCCTCGTGCTGATCATGATGGCCGTACAGATGCTGGAAAACGGCATACGCCTTTTCGTCACGTCATTGTAACGGCGATGCAATGCTGCCGACAGCATCCCGCCCCGTATGGGGTAATGCATACTGCAGGCAGGACGCTTCCCTTCTCCTTCCCCCCATACTCAAGGTAGTACCCGCATTCCTTGACACTCCATGCATCATGCGTCTAATTCTTGTACAAGAGTAAAATCGCAGCAGCCAGGGGTGTTCATGAAAGCGAAAAGCGTCGCACCGGTGTTCATCGTTTCCGTCATGGTGGCCGTCATAGCGGCATTCGGCGGCATCATATACTACGTGACGGGTTCCTCGTACCGCATGGCGCTGGAACTGGAACAGCACGCCATGGAACAGGCAGGCGAAAGCGCGCGCGATGCGCTGGCGCTGTACGTGCAAAACTTCATCGGCACCATCAACGCGCTTTCCAGGCAGCGGCTCGTGCTGGAAGCCCTGACCGGCGATGCCGCCATTGCCCAGGGCCGCCTGAAGGACATCGTGCGCAACGATCCCAACATCTGGTCGGCCCTCGTCTTCGACGACAAGGGCATCATCCGTGCGGGAATCAACGCCGACATGGAAGACCTGACCGGCGGCAAGCGCGGCGACCGCGACTACTTCAGGGCCGTCATGGCCGGGCAGGACAGCTTTATCGGCAAGTCCATCATCACCGCTAGGTCCGGCGGCGGCAACATGTTCATCTTCGTGGCGGTGAAGGCCATCCGCGATGCCGATGGCCGGGTCATCGGCGGGGTGGGCATCTTCCCGCGTTGGGAAAATTTCACCTCCACCTTCGTCAGCGGGCTGCGTTTCGGCCAGCGCGGCTACGGTTTCATGCTGGACGGCAGCGGCCACATCATCGCCCACCCCGACAAGAACATGATGCTCAAGGACCTGACCGGGCACGAATTCGTGCGCACCGCCCTGTCCATGAAAAACGGCAACGCCTTCTATGACTGGCAGGACGGGCGCAAATACATGACCGTCGCCACCGAACCGACAACCGGCTGGCTGGTGTGCATGAGCGCCTACACCGACGAACTGGCGGGCACCGCCATCGCCCAGCGCAACACCCTGCTGGGCATCGGCGCGGCGGCGCTGCTGGTGCTGGCGGGGGTGATCTCGCTGCTGGTGCGGCGGCTGGTGGCCCGTCCGGTGGCGGACATCGAGGCATTCACCCGCGCCGTGGCCGGGGGCAACCTGCACGCCGACCTGCACCAGAACTTCAAGTACGAATTCCGCAGCCTGGGCGACAACGTGCGCGCCATGGTGGGCGAGCTCAAGAACAAGCTGGGTTTCGCGCAGGGGCTGCTGGACGGCATCACCCTGCCCTGCGTGGTGGCCGGGCCCGACCAGCGGGTGCTGTTCGTCAACCGCGCCACTCTCGACTACATGCAGATCGACGGCGACCCGCAGTCCTTCATGGGGGTGCCTGTGGGGCGCATCTTCCACGGCGACGACAACCATGCCACGGTCATCGGCGCCTGCATGGCCGAGCGCCGCGCCCAGCGCGGCGTGCAGACGGAACTGACAGGGCGCAAGGGCGCGCGGTTGCACGCCAGCGTGGACGCAGCCCCCATGTATGACCTGGACGGCACGCTCATTGCCGGGTTTGCCCTGATTTCGGACCAGACGGACATCAAGACCCAGCACGCCCGCATAGAGCAGCAGAACGAACGCATCGCCCATGCCGCGGTAAAGGCCGATGAAGTGGCCAACATGCTGGCCTCGGCGTCCGAGCAACTGGCCGCGCAGATCGAACAGTCTTCCCGCGGCAGCGACGAGCAGCGGGGCCGCACGGCAGAGGCAGCCGCCGCCGTGGAGGAAATGAATGCCGCATCCATGAGCGTTGCGCGCAACGCCGCGGAAACGGCGGACCTTGCCGATTCCGCCCGCTCGCAGGCCCAGGAGGGGGCGCGCCTTGTGGAATCGGTGGTGAACACCATCAACGCCATCAACGGCCAGGCGGAAAGCCTGAAGGCCGACATGACCGAGTTGGGCCGCCAGGCCGACGGCATCGGCCAGATCATGACGGTCATCGCCGACATTGCCGACCAGACCAACCTGCTGGCGCTGAACGCCGCCATCGAGGCCGCGCGGGCCGGCGACGCCGGGCGCGGTTTTGCCGTGGTGGCCGACGAGGTGCGCAAGCTGGCCGAAAAGACGATGACCGCCACCACCCAGGTGGGCGGCTACATCCGCTCGGTGCAGCAAAGCGCGCGGGCCAACATCCAGAGCACGGAAAACACCACCGCCGCCATCGTGGACTGCACCCGCACCGCCAACCTTTCCGGCGATTCGCTGCGCAGCATCGTGGGGCTGGTGGAACGCACCTCGGACAACGTGCGCGCCATAGCGGCGGCCAGCGAGCAGCAGTCCGCCGCCAGCGAAGAGGTGGGGCGCGGCACGGAAGACATCAACCGCATCGCCTCGGAAACGGCGGAAGCCATGGGTCAGTCGTCGCAGGCCGTCACCGAACTGGCCCGGCTGGCCGTGGAGCTGAAATCCATCATCGCGGAAATGCGCGCCTGACACCCATCACCGGACGGGGGCGGATATTGTTCCGCCCCCCCCGCTCCCTGTCCTTTGCCTGCCCCTGCCATCCCACACACAACGCCCCCCGCCGCTCCCCACTCCGCACATCGCAGGCCTGTCCCCGCCACATTCTCCGCTATCCACACCGCCCGATACATGCAATTATCTGTATTTACGAACATTATCATCCAGGTCACAGTTTTGTCTCAAATTTGTCATTGTTTCGTAACATGACCGTTTCCAACTTCCAGTATTCTGAAAAATTTTCTATTGCTATCTGAGCGCGGGATGGTCGAGGGGTTGTTTCCATGCACGCGCTCCGCATGCCATGCGCGCTTGCCTGCGCATTGCCTGCGCGCACGGCTTGTCCCCTGCCTGTCATCCCGTCCGGAAAGCGCTGCGTCCCTGCCCTCCCGTACCCTTGTGGCGGGCGAACCGACGTTGCGCTCCAACGCCTGTTGGGGCGGTCCGCCGGGCCGCCCTGGTTCGTACACCCACCAGGATACAGAAGGAGCACATGATGAAGAAATCTCTCGCTATCCTCCTCGCGCTGGCCGTATTCGCCTGCGGCATGGTTGCCACCGCTTCCGCCGCCGACCAGGTGGTCATCAAGATCGCCGGCATGAAGCCCGAGGGCGAGCCGGAAACCCTGGGCATGCACAAGTTCGGCGAAATCCTCGCCAAGCTGTCCGGCGGCAAGTTCACCGTGCAGGTGTTTCCCAACAGCCAACTGGGCAAGGAAGACGCCTACATCGCCAACACCCGCCGCGGCATGATCCAGATGTGCGCCACCGGCACCCAGACCTCGGCCCTGCACCCGGCCATGGCCATGCTGGAAACGCCCATGCTGTTCGACAACCTGGCCCACGCCCGCCGGGCCATGGAAGGCAAGACCTTTGAGCTGATCAACCAGGGCTTCACCGAAAAGTCGGGCCTGCGCACCCTGAACGCCTTCCCCCTGGGCTTCCGCCACTTCTACACCAAGAAGCCCCTGAAAAACATGGACGACCTGAAGGGCCTGCGCCTGCGCGTGCCCAACATTCCGCTGTACCTGAACTTCGCCAAGGAATGCGGCATCAGCGGCCAGCCCATGCCGTTCGCCGAAGTGCCCAGCGCCCTGGACCAGGGCGTCATCGACGGCGGCGACAGCCCCTTCGCCGACATCATCGCCCTGAAGATGTACGAAATCGCCCCCCAGATCACCCTGAGCGGGCACATCCTGGTCATCCACTCGCTGTACATCAACGAAAAGTTCTACCAGGGCCTTTCCGAGCAGGAAAAGGGCTGGGTGAACCAGGCCGCCAAGGAATCCGCCGACTACGTGTGGAACCTGATGGCCCAGCTTGAAAAGAACGCCGTGAAGACCATCGAGGAAAACAAGGGCACCGTCTCCACCCCCACCCCCGAATTCCACGACGCCATGAAGGCCGCGGGCAAGCGCAGCTGGAAGCTGTTCTACGACACCGTGCCCAACGCCAAGGAAATCCTGGAAAGCGCCGAATCGTACAAGTAGCCGTCGTAACGACGAGGGGAACCCTTTGCCTGCAAGGGGTTCCCTTTTTTTCGGCATCCGGGGCGGCACCCCGCCCCGGAGTACCGTAACCGCTGTGGAGACATCCATGACCCACGACACCACGCCGAACGTGGCCATCCCGCCGACCACGAGCAAGGGTGAGTTCGCGTTCGAGGTTTTTTGCGCCGTCATCTTCCTCGGGATGATCGGCCTTGTGTTCTACAACGCCTTCCTCCGCTACGTGTTCGGATCCAGCTTCGCCCCCAGCGAGGAATGGGCCCGTTTCCTGTTCATCTACATCACCTTCTTCGGGGCCATCGAAGCATTCTACCGCAACCGGCACATCGCGGTGGACATGTTCACCAACCTCACCAGCGGCATGCTGCGCAAGTGCATCGACATCATCGCGCAATCGCTCACCCTGGCCACGTTGGGCCTGCTGTTGTGGGGCGGCATCATCCTGGTGCAGCAGACCATGGACACCAACTCCGTGGCCACCAACGTGAACATGGCGTTCATCAACGGCACCCTGCCGATCATGGCCGCCGCCGCCATACTCATCAAGCTTCCCGATTTCATCCGCCTGCTGAAGAAGCCGGCCAGCGAATTCGTCCGCCCCGACATGCTTGAAGAAGCCATGCAGAAGACCAAGGAGTAACGCCGTGGAACAGCTTTATTACTTCTTCGGCAGCCTGGCCGTCTTCCTGTGCCTTGGCATTCCCATCTCCATGGTGCTGGTGCTGTGCTCCATCGTGCTGATGTGGAATTCCGGCATGTGGGATGCCATGACCATCCCCAACATCATGCTGGACGGCGCCAACAACTACCCGCTGATGGCCATTCCGTTCTTCGTCTTCGCGGGCGAGATCATGGCCGTGGGCGGCCTGTCCAAACGGGTGGTGCAACTGGCCCAGTTGATGATCGGCGGGGTAAAGGGCGGCCTTGGCTACGCGGCCATCGTCGCCAGCATCATCTTTGCCGGGCTCATGGGCAGTTCGGTGGGCGAGGCTGCCGCCCTGGGCGGCCTGCTGCTGCCCATGATGCAGCAGGTGGGCTACAACAAGGGCCGCGCAGGGGGCATCATCGCCTCTGGCGCCATCCTCGGCCCCATCATTCCGCCCAGCACCAACTTCATCATCCTGGGGTCCACCGTCAGCCTGTCCATCACCAAGCTGTTCATGGTCGGCCTGTTCCCGGGCCTGATGCTGGGCCTGGGCCTGCTGGTCATGTGGTGGTTCGTGGTGCGCAAGGATGGATACACCGAAACCATCCACTTCACCCGCGCGGAAAAGCTGGCCATCCTCAAGGACGCCAGCCCCGCCTTCATGCTGCCCCTGCTGCTGCTGGGCGGCATCCGCTTCGGCGTGTTCACCCCCACCGAGGGCGGCGCCGTTGCGGCGGTGTTCGCCATCTTCGTGTGCATGGCCTACTACCGCGAACTGACCCTGCGGCAGTTGCTGCGCGTCAGCGCGGCGGCAGCGCGCACCACGGCCGTGGTGATGCTCATCGTGGCCACGGCATCCGCCGTGGGCTACTTCATCACCCTGGCCCAGATCCCCATGCACATCACCAACCTGTTCGCGCCGTTCATCGACAGCCCCACGCTGCTGCTGTTGATCATCATGTGCTTCCTGCTGGTGGCGGGCATGGTCATGGACCTTACGCCGAACATCCTGATCTTCGCCCCCGTGTTCTACCCGCTGATCCAGCAGGCCGGCATCGACCCGTACCACTTCGGCCTGCTGTTCGTGCTGAACCTGGGCATCGGGGTCATCACCCCGCCAGTGGGCACGGTACTGTACGTGGTGTGCGGCATCGGCAACATCAAGCTGAGCGAACTGGTGCTCAAGATGCTGCCGTTCATCCTCATCGAGGTCGTGGTATTGTTCCTGCTGGTGCTTTTCCCCAAGCTGTCCCTGATTCCGCTGCGCTGGCTGATGTAGCGCACGATACCCGGCTGCCCGCAAACACACGGGGCACGCGGACTCTCGTCCGCGTGCCCCTTTTGCGTCGACCGCCCGGACAACGCGAACGGCGGCGGGAAGATATTCCCGCCGCCGCGTTCATTGCATGAGATTCCGCAACCGGAAACGTCTGCCAGGCTTACTCCAGCCCCAGCATGCTCCGCAGAGCCTCTTCAATGCCGTCCACGCACAGGCCCAGCTTGGCCCGCAGTTCCTTCTGGCTGCCATGCTCCACGAAGTGGTCGGGCACGCCCAGCCTGCGGATGGCCTGCCCGCGCAGCGCGCCGTGGTCGGCCAGACATTCCAGCACGGCAGAGGTGAATCCGCCCGCCAGGGCGTTCTCCTCCAGCAACAGCAGCGCATCATGGGTGGCGGCCAGTTCCAGCAATTGCGCTTCCGGCAACGGCTTTACCCATACGGCGTCAAACACGGTGACCTGACGGCCCGATTCCTCGGCCACCCGTTCCGCCGCCTCCAGCGCCGGGGCCACCCGGCTGCCGCAGGCAATGACGGCCACCCCCCGACCCTGCTTCAACACCTCGCCCCGGCCAAGGGGCTGCACTTCGCCGCGCGGGGGCAACGCGGCCCCCGTGCCCACGCCGCGCGGGTAGCGTATGGCCATCGGCGCGTTCAAAGCCAGGGCGGTGCGCATGGCGTGGCGCAGTTGCGCCTCGTCGCGCGGGGCCAGAATGTGCATGTTGGGGATGTGTCGCAGGTACGACAGGTCGAACACCCCGTGGTGAGTGGGGCCGTCCTCGCCCACCAGACCGGCGCGGTCCACGCAGAACACCACCGGCAGGTTCTGGATGCACACGTCGTGCACCACCTGATCGTACGAGCGTTGCAGGAAGGTGGAATAGATGGCCACGAACGGCCGCAGCCCCTGCGTGGCAAGGCCCGCGGCAAAGGTCACCGCGTGCTGCTCGCAGATGCCCACATCCACGAACCGCTCGGGGTGACGCGTACAGAAACAGCTGGTGCCGGTGCCTTCCGGCATGGCGGCGGTAATGGCTATGACCCGCTTGTCCTCGTCGGCCAGCATGCACAGCGTTTCGCCGAACACGTCGGTGAAACTGGGCAGCGCCGGGGCGTCGGCCAGCTTGGCGGCCCTGCCCGTTTCCGGCTCGAAGCGGCCCACCCCGTGGAAATGGGTGGGGTTGGTTTCCGCCGGGGCGTAACCCTTGCCCTTGCGGGTCAGCACGTGCAGCAACACCGGCTCATCCAGGGTGCGGGCCATGTCGAAGGTGCGGGTAAGCGCCTTGACGTCGTGGCCGTTCACCGGACCGATGTAGTTGAACCCGAACGCCTCGAACAGCATGCCCGGCGTGAAGAACCCCTTCAGGCTGTGTTCGCTGCGCTTGGCGTAGCCCAGCATGTCCTCGCCGATGCCGGGGATGGAACGCATGAAGGTTTCCATATCCTTCTTCATGCGGCGCACCCAGCGCTTGGACAGGTTGCGGCTGAGGAACAGCGACAGCGCGCCCACGTTCTTGGAAATGGACATCTCGTTGTCGTTCAGCACGACGATGAGCTTGCGGTCCATGGCCCCGGCCTGGTTCAGCCCTTCGAAGGCAAGACCCGCGGTCATGGAGCCGTCGCCGATGACGGCCACGACATTGCTGTCGCCCCCGGCCAGGTCGCGCGCCATGGCCATGCCCAGCGCTGCGGAAATGGACGTGGAGGAATGCCCCACCCCGAAGTGGTCGTACGGGCTTTCCGTCATCTTGGGAAAGCCGCTGATGCCGCCGCCGCGCCGCAGGGTGTGGAAGCTGGCGGCGCGTCCCGTCAGCAGCTTCCAGGCGTACGCCTGATGCCCCACGTCCCAGACGACCTTGTCCCGCTCGACGTCGAACGAGGTCAGCAGCGCGATGGTCAGTTCCACCACGCCCAGCGAGGGAGCAAGATGTCCGCCGTTACGGGACACGGTGGCGATGATGCGCTGACGCAGTTCGTCGGCCAGTTGCGGGACAAACTCGGGGGCCAGACCGGCCACGTCGCGCGGGCTGGCGAGGGAATCCAGAAGGGGCGTGTCAGCGAATTGCCCTTGGGGATGTCCCGAAGGAAAAAGCGAGGGCGGTAGCTGTCCGGTCATGCGTGGGTATCCGTTATCGGGCCGCGCGGGGCGCGCCCGGTGAGGCAAGGCGTTGTTGTCGTGCCGTACATTGCTCTCGCGCGGCGTCAGGAAGCGCGATCCACGATATAGCTGGCCAGGCTGCGCAGGAAATCGGCGTCCGGCCCGGTGTAGGGCGAAAGCCGCTCTATGGCCGCGTCGGCCCGTTCACGGGCCAGGGTGCGGCTGCGCTCCACGCCCAGCAACGACGGGTAGGTGGTCTTGCCCTGCTCCGCGTCGCTGCCCACGGGCTTGCCGATTTCCGCCTCGTCGCCGACCTCGTCGAGGATATCATCCACGATCTGGAAGGCCGCGCCGATGTGCGCGCCATAATCGCCGATTCGGGCCTGCGCGTCGGCGTCGGCACCTGCCAGCAATGCGCCGGACAGGCATGACGCGCGCAGCAGCGCCCCGGTCTTCATGGCGTGCATGGCAGCCATTTCGTCCAGGGTCACGCCCGTGCGGCCCGTATACTCCATGTCCAGCGCCTGCCCGCCTACCATGCCGGGGGCACCGGCGGCGCGGGCAACGGCGCGCAGGGCGGCAAGCACGTTGGCGGCGGGGATGGCGGCGGTGTCACCGTCTGCGGCGCTGCCCCCCACGCCCGCCCCGACGCCAGCCATGAAATCGAAGGCATCGGTGAGCAGGCCGTCACCGGCCAGAATGGCCGTGGCCTCGTCGAACATCTTGTGGTTCGAGGGCTTGCCGCGCCGCAGGTCGTCGTCGTCCATGGCGGGCAGATCGTCATGGATGAGCGAATAGGTGTGGATCATCTCGATGGCGGCGGCAAAGGGCATCACCCGTTCCGCAGGCAGGCCGAACAGCGCGGCGGCGGTCAGGCACAGCACCGGTCGCACCCGCTTGCCGCCCGCGTTCAGGCTGTATTCCATGGACGCGCGCAGCCGCGCGGGAATGCCCCGGTTGGCCAGGCACGCGGCCAGGTAGCGCTCCACCCCGGCGGCAGCATCGCGCAGGCGGGCCTTGATCTCACTCGGCGTCAGCATCGTCCCCCACCCCTTCAAAATCCGTTACGCCGCCTTCGGTGAACAGGCGTATCTCGTTGCGGGCCGTGCGCAGCCGGTCGCGGCAGGCGCGGGACAGGCCAAGGCCTTCCTTGTACAGGGCCACGCTGCGCTCCAGCGGCAGGTCGCCCGCCTCCAGCGCGGCCACAACCTCTTGCAGACGGGCCATGGCGGCTTCGTAATCCACCGTCGCCTCGGCCTTTTCCACAACACCATCAACACCGTCACCACCGACGGGGGCCTTTGCCCCCGCATTCCTTCGTGTGCGCGCGGCCATGCGTCACTCCCGTGTGGGCGCGCCCGTGTTGGCGGACGCCCTGTCCAACGATACCTGAGGGTCCAGCAATACCTGAGGGTCCACCATGTCGCCAAGCACCGCCATGCCGAAATGCAGGTGCGGCCCGGTAACCCGGCCCGTACTGCCCACCCTGCCGATGACCTGCCCCCGTTCCACCATCTGGCCGGGGGTCACGTCCATGGCGGACAGATGAAAATACATGCTCAGCACTCCCATGCCGTGGTCGATGTACACGGAATTGCCTGCGAAATAATGATTCTCTGCCAGAACCACCCGGCCCGACGCGCAGGCGGCCACCGATTCACCCGCCTCACCGCGCAGGTCCAGCCCGCGATGCGGCGCGCGCGGCTCGCCGTTGAACACCCGGCGCAGGCCGAACAGGCTGGACACGTCGCCCGGCACGGGACGCGTCATGGGCAGCGCCCACAGCCGCTCCGGGGTGCGCAGGGCCAACGCGGCCTTGATGCGGGCGCGTTCCGCCTCGTGGCGTTCCAGCGCGGCCTTGTCCGGGTTGACGTACTTGCCCTCCACGGTCAGGCGCTGCTCCGGATAGGCGGCGCGGACCACGGCGATGGCGCGGGTGACGGCGGGCACTGCCTTGGGCTGCCCGGCTACGCGGGCGCGCAGCGTTTCCGTACCCGGCTTTGCATCCAGCGGCACGGCCAGGATGGCCTGGCCAGTCCAGCGGGCGGGGGCCGAGGCTCCGGCAGTGGCCCCGGTGACAGCGCCAGCAGTAGTGGACGCCACGGGCACGGTGAGAGTCTGGCCGCGCCAGTCCAGCACCACGTCGCCCGGCGCATCCGCCGTTACCGTGACCACAAAGGGCTTGCCGTCGCCGGTGGATTCCGGCGCATCCAGCGACAGCACCGCCGCCTGTGCGGGTGTGGCCGAAGCAACGGGCAGCAGCGCCGGCAGCAGAACCAAGGGAACGGCCAGACACCAGCTAACCGCTGACATCAACAGCAGGCGAGCGACCCCGAGACCACATCGTCCACTATATCCCCCCAACCCGAAAAACAAAAACCGTTGCATCACGAAATATCTCCGGCGTCCCGCTCCGTGGCGCCCTTTCCGGCATTCTCGCCGTTATCGCCGTTTCCCGCAGTGCGGCCAGCATCGGTCGCGCCGCCCGGCTCCAGCATCTCTCCGGGCCGCGCCCCGCGCACGGTCACGTCCACCTCGCCGTCGCGCACCAGCACGGCCAGCGCATCGCCGGGTGCCACCTCAGCCACGCTGCGCAAAAAGCCGCCGTCGGCCCGACGCACCAGGCTGTAGCCACGCTCCAGCGGGCGCAGCGGGTCCAGTGCGTCCAGCCGCAGGGCGTGACGTTCCAACTCATGCTCACGCCCGGTCACCGCACGTTCGCCTGCCCAATGCAGGCGCGCTTCCAGCGCGTCCACGGCGCGTTCACGGCGCTCCCACGTCTCCGGCCCCAGCCTGCGGGCCAAGGCCGCGTCCGCCGCGTCCAGCCGCGCCGCATCGCGCAGCGCCAGCGCATCCCACGCCCGGCCCAGGCGGGCCGCCGCGTCGGCAAAGCGTTCATCCAGCCGGGCCAGCGCCCGTTCCGGCGACAGCCAGGCCAGCCCGCGCACCAGCGCACCCAACTGTTCGTCCAGCCGGGCGAAGCGCCGTTCCATGCCCCGCGTCAGGGCCATTTCCAGTTCGTCCACGCGCTGCGCCAGTTCACGCCGCTCCGGCCACAGCAACTGCGCCGCGTGGGTGGGCGTGGCCGCGCGCACGTCGGCGGTCATGTCGGCCATGGTGTGGTCCACCTCGTGGCCGATGCCCGCCAGCACCGGCAAGGGGCTGCCGAACACCGCAGTGGCCACCCGCTCGTCGTTGAAGGCCCACAGGTCTTCCAGCGAACCGCCGCCGCGAATCAGCACCGCCACCTGCGCCCAGCCCTGCGCGGCCACCTCGGCCAGCGCCGCCGCGATGCGCGGGGGGGCCTCGTCGCCCTGCACCGGCACCGGGTGGATGCGTATCTCGCAGCCCCAGCCGCGCTCGTCCGCCATGCGCAGAAAGTCGCGCACCGCCGCACCGCTGGAAGCCGTGATCACCGCCACCCGCCTGGGATGGCGCGGCAGCGGTCGCTTGCGCGCCGCGTCGAAATATCCCCGCTCGGCAAGGCGGGCCTTCAGCGCCTCGAACTGGGCGTGCAGCCGCCCCAGGCCCGCGTCCTGCGCCATCTCGACCACCAACTGGTACCCGCCGCGCGGCGGGTACACCGTCAGCCGCCCCGCGCACAGCAGTTCCTGCCCGTTGGCCATGGTGCGCGCCAAGCCGGGCCGTGGCCCGTCCTCGAACACCTCGCCGGTCATGGGATCGAAATGTTCCGCGTCGCGCTGGTTGCCCCGGAACCACACGCAGTTCAGCACCGCGTCCTCGTCCTTGAGCGCGAAATAGCAATGCCCCGAGGCCGGGCGCGACAGGTTGCTCACCTGCCCGCGCACCCACACGAAGGGAAATCCGCCCTCAATGGCGGCCCGGATGGCCCGGGTCAATTCACCCACGGTGTAGATGGTGCTCATGGCGCGCGAGGTTTTTTATGCGCCTCCGGCGGGCAGGGGGCGCTGCCCCCTGCACCCCCTTTCGGGTGCGATGGGCCAATTAAAAAATTTGGGGGGGGTGGGGTCCGGGGAGGGAGACCCTTTGCCTCAGCCGTTAGGTAAGCGCAACGCGCGAACCTTACGGATGAGGACCGCAGAGCGTTAAAGGGTCCCCTCCCCGGTAACTCTTCATAGTCTGATAACCTTACAGCCCCCAGCCCGCGCGCACGGCGGCGCGCCAGGTGCGGAAGGCTTCGGCAAAGCCTTCCACGGGCAGTTCGGTCTTTTCGCCGGTGCGGCGGTCCTTGGCTTCCACGATGCCGCGTGCCAGGCCCTTGCCGCCGACCACCAGTTGCAGGGGCATGCCCACGAGGTCGGCGTCCTTGAACTTGACGCCGGGGCGTTCGTCGCGGTCGTCCAGAATGACGTCCACGCCCTGAGCCTTGAGTTCAGCGTAGAATTCCTCGGCCTTGCCAAGGGTTTCGCCGTTCTTGGGGTCCAGACAGCACAACACGGCTTCGAACGGGGCGATGGGCGGCGGGAACACGATGCCGTCGGCGTCGTGGTTCTGCTCGATGCACGAGGCCACCACGCGCGACACGCCGATGCCGTAGCAGCCCAT
Source organism: Nitratidesulfovibrio termitidis HI1 (assembly GCF_000504305.1). Classification (NCBI taxonomy): domain Bacteria; kingdom Pseudomonadati; phylum Thermodesulfobacteriota; class Desulfovibrionia; order Desulfovibrionales; family Desulfovibrionaceae; genus Nitratidesulfovibrio; species Nitratidesulfovibrio termitidis. Next base: position 172,082 of record NZ_KI632512.1, on the reverse strand, counting down.
GATCATGACCTTTTCCTTGCCGTCCTCGTCAAGGAAGGTGCACTTCAGGGGTTCGCTGTACTTGGTGCCCAGCTTGAACACGTGGCCCACCTCGATGCCGCGCGTCAGCTCGATGGGCTGGCCGCAACGCGGGCAGGCATCGGCGGGGGTGATCACGCGCAGGTCGGCGTAGCGTTCGACCTTGGCGTCGCGTGGCAGGCTGACGTTGCGCAGGTGGGTGTCGCCCTTGTTGGCCCCGGTGATCCAGCCGTCGGAGGCCAGCAGTTCATGGTCGGCAAAGACGCGTTCCACGTTCAGGCCCACCGGCCCGGCAAAGCCCACGGGCGCGCCGGTAACCTGCTGCACCAGTTCGGGCGCGGCCAGTTCCAGTTCGTCGCACTTCAGCAGGTTCTTCAGCTTCACGTCGTTCAGTTCGCGGTCGCCGCGCACCAGGGCGGCCACGGGCTTGCCGTCGGCCACCAGGATCAGCGTCTTGACCAGCGCGGACTGCGGCACGCCAAGGAACGCGCACACCTCTTCCACGGTGTGCTTGCCGGGGGTGGGCACTTCTTCGATGGCGCCCACGGCGGGCAACGTGGCGGTGCCCCCGGACAGGGGGGGCGCGGCCACCTCGGCGCGTTCCACGTTGGCGGCGTACTGGCAGCCGGTGCAGGCGGCAATGGTGTCCTCGCCGGTATCGGCCAGCACCATGAACTCGTGCGAGAAGCTGCCGCCGATGGAGCCGGAATCCGCCTCCACCGCGCGGAAGCGCAGGCCAAGGCGCTTGAACACCTGCTGATAGGCCTCGTACATGGCCCAGTAGCTCTTGTCGGCCCCTGCCTCGTCACGGTCGAAGGAGTAGGCGTCCTTCATGATGAATTCGCGGCCGCGCATCAGGCCGAAGCGCGGGCGAATCTCGTCGCGGAACTTGGTCTGGATCTGGTACAGGTTGATGGGCAACTGGCGGTACGAGCGCACCTCGCCGCGCACGAGATCGGTGATGACTTCCTCGTGCGTGGGTCCAAGGCAGTAGTCGCGCCCGTTGCGGTCCTGAAAGCGCAGCAGTTCCTTGCCGTAGAATTCCCAGCGGCCCGATTCCTGCCACAGGTCGGCGGGCTGCACCATGGGCATGGAAAGTTCCAGCGCGCCCGCGCGGTTCATTTCCTCGCGCACGATGGCGGCAGTCTTCTCGATGGCCTTCAGGCCGAGCGGCATGTAGATGTAAATGCCCGAGGTAAGCTTGCGGATCATGCCCGCGCGGGTGAGCAGCTTGTGGCTGACCACCTCGGCGTCTGCCGGGGCTTCCTTCAGGGTGGGGATGTAGCAATTGCTCCAGCGCATCAGCTGTCCTTTCTGGCTGCCTTGCGTTCGGCAAGGAACGTATCGAGTTCTTCCATGAAGGCGGCGAGCAGGTTCGCGCCGCCCTTGACTGTTCGTATGATCTCTCCCTTGCGGAAGATGATGCCTTTGTCGCGCCCGCCCGCAATGCCGATGTCGGCCTCGCGCGCCTCGCCGGGGCCGTTCACGGCGCAGCCCATGACGGCCACCTTGAAGTTTTCCGTCTCGCCCGCAAGGCGGCGCTCCACCTCCTGCGCAAGGCTGATCAGGCCGATCTCCGTCCGCCCGCAGGTCGGACAGGAAATGATTTCCGGCCCCCGGTTGCGCAGCCCCAGCGAACGCAGGATTTCCCACGCCACGGGGATTTCCTCCATCGGGTCGCTGGTCAGCGAAACGCGCAGCGTGTCGCCAATGCCCAGCCACAGCAGCACGCCAAGCCCCACGGACGACTTGACCGACCCGCGCATCATGGTGCCCGCCTCTGTCACCCCGATGTGCAGGGGGTAATCGCACCGTTCGGCCAGCATGCGGTAGGCGTCTATGGTGTGCAGCACCGACGAGGACTTGAGCGATATCTTGATGTCGCCGAATCCCCGGTCCTCCAGCATGCGCACATGGCCGAGGGCGCTTTCCACCATGGCTTCGGGCGTCGGCCCGCCAAAGCGTTCCAGCAGGTGCCTTTCCACCGAGCCGGAATTGACCCCCACCCGGATGCACGCGCCGCGCGCGCGGGCCGCATCCACCACGCGGGCCACGTTGGCCTCGCCCCCGATGTTGCCGGGGTTGATGCGCAGGGCATCCACGCCCGCTTCCAGCGCGGCCACGGCCAGGCGATGATCGAAATGGATGTCCGCCACCAGCGGCACGGGCGATGCGGCGCGAATGGGGCCGATGGCCGCAGCCGCCGCCTCGTTCAGCACGGCAAGCCGCACCACCTCGCACCCCACGGCGGACAGCGCGCGGATTTGCGCCACGGTGGCGTCCACGTCGCGGGTGTCGGTGTTGGCCATGCTCTGCACCACCACGGGGTTGTCCCCCCCGATGCGCACGGAGCCGATGCGGACCTCGCGGGTCCGCCTGCGTTCTATGGTCATGAATGGTCCCTGAAAATGGACGGCCCGGCGGCACCCTGGGTGCTCGGAAGGCGCGGGCCGAATTGATGGTTCATACTGCATTTCCCCCTGCTCGCCAAGGGCACGCCAGCCGCCGGGACAGCGCGCCAGACAGGCAGACAGACGGGCAGGCAGGCAGACGGGGGACGGCGGCAAGGGCATGCGGCTGGGGGACGCCAGAAAGCGACAAAAGGCAACCGGCGAACATGCCTGCCAGCCCCGCACCCGGAAGATGAACCGTCACGTTGCACGCCTTTGCGTTGACAGCATACGGACGGAGGGCTACATGGCTCAAATGCAACCGAGTTGCATTTTCAACCCTTCATCCCGTTCCTCCGGAGGCGCCATGAACATCTCCTTTGCCCTTCCGAAAGCCATCCCGACCCGGGTTGCCCGATTCGCCCTGCTCTCCCTGTTCCTGCTGTCCGGCCTGCTTGCCGTGCCCGGTTCCCCCGCCGTTGCGCCCGCCAGCGCCGCTGCCGCCGTGCAGGTGGCGGTCAGCATCCTGCCGCAGAAGTATTTCGTCCAGCGCATCGCGGGTGACCTGGCCGAGGTGACGGTGATGGTGCCCCCCGGCGCAGACCCGCACACCTACGAGCCGAAACCCAGCCAGATGCGCGGGCTGGCGGCTGCCAGACTGTACATGACCATCGGCGTGCCCTTCGAAAAGGCCTGGCTGGACCGCATCACGGCGGCGGGCGGCAAGGACATGACCCTGGTGCGCCTGGAAAAGGGCATCGACCTTTTGCCGGAAGAAGAACACGCCCCGGCAGAAGAACACGCCATGGACGAGGACCATGACCACGACGCAATGCATGACCACGATCATGACGGTGACCATGACGCAGACCACGACCACCATGACGGCGAGGCCGCCGAAGGTCATCACCATCACCACGAAGGCGGCGACCCGCACATCTGGCTGTCTCCCGCGCTGGTGAAGGTGCTGGCCGGTTCCATCAAGGCCGCGCTGGTCAAGGCCGACCCGGCCCATGCCGCCCTGTACCGCGCCAACCACGACGCCTTCGTGCGCGAACTGGACGACCTGGACCTGCATATCAACGGCCTGTTCGAGAACGTGCCCGAAAACCGTCGCCGCTTCATGGTCTTTCACCCGGCGTGGAGCTACTTTGCCCACAACTACAACCTGCGCGAAGTGGCCATAGAGGTGGAGGGACGCGAACCGGGGCCGAAGCAGTTGACCCGCATCGTGGAGTTCGCCAAGAAGGAGAAGATCGAAACCATCTTCGTCCAGCCGCAGTTCTCCAAACGCGGCGCGGAAACCATCGCCCGCAACGTGGGCGCCACGCTCATCGAGGCCGATCCGCTGGCCGAAGACTGGGCCGCCAACATTCGCCGCGTGGCCGAGGCCATGGCCAAAACCCTGAACAAGTAGGCACGCATGCACATGTCCGCCAGTGCGCCCGGCATGCCGGGCGCACCGCATACACCGCACGAACCGGTCATCGCCGTGCGCGACCTGTGCTTCGCCTATGGCGATGAACCGGTGCTGGACCACGTGGACCTTACCGTCGAGCGCGGCGAATTCCTGGCCGTGCTCGGGCCCAACGGCGGCGGCAAGACCACCCTGCTCAAACTGCTGCTGGGCCTGCTGGCCCCGCGTTCCGGCAGCGTCACGCTGTTTGGCGGCGCACCACAGGCTGCGCTGCCGCGCATCGGCTACGTGCCGCAGTATTCCACGGCCCGGCTGGACTTTCCCGTCACCGTGCTGGACGTGGTGCTGATGGGCCTTGCGGGCACCCGGCGCGGCCTGCTGGGCCGCCACTGGTCACGTGATGCCGCGTCCATCGACCGCGCCCGCGAGGCGTTGGACCAGGTGGGCCTTTCCGGCATGGAGCGGCGCATGGTGGGCGAGCTTTCCGGCGGGCAGCGACAGCGGGCCGTGGTGGCGCGCGCCCTGATGGCCCAGCCGGAACTGCTGTTGCTGGACGAGCCCACCGCCTCCATCGACCCGCAGGGCTCGTTCTGCTTCTTCGAATTTCTGGGCACCCTGCGCGGCCCGCACACCCTGGTGGTGGTCAGCCACGACCTGTCCATCGCCACGTCCACCTTCTCCAACGTGGCCTTCGTCAACCGCACCCTGGTGCACAGCCGGGGCGCGGGGCTGACCCCGGACATGCTGAGCATGCTCTATGGCCACCACGAAAAGACCTGCCCCATGGGGGCGTTCATCTCCTCCGTGTCCGGGCTGTTTCCGGTGCTGCCGCGTATGGGCGACATGCCGCCCTCCGCCGCCGCCGCGCCCACCGATTCCACGACCGCCTCCACCTCGCAGACCTCCCCCGCCGCAAAGGACGCCTGATGCTCGACGCGCTCTCCTACGACTTCATGCAGCAGGCCCTGGCCGCATCCTTGCTGGCCAGCATTGCCTGCGGGGTCATCGGCACCCTGGTGGTGGTGAACCGGCTGGTGTTTCTGGCTGGCGGCGTGTCGCACGCGGCCTACGGTGGCGTGGGGCTGGCCTTCCATTACGGCTGGCCGGTGCTGCCCAGCGCCATCGGCTTTTCCGTGGCCTCGTCCATGCTCATGGCCGGGGTGGCGCTGAAGCGGCCCGAAAAGGCGGATACGGCCATCGGCGTGCTGTGGGCGGCGGGCATGGCCTTCGGGATCATCCTCATAGACCTTACCCCCGGCTACAAGGCCGACCTGATGAGCTTTCTGTTCGGGTCCATCCTGGCCGTGCCGGCCACCGACCTGTACCTGATGGCCGCGCTGGATGCCGTACTGCTGGCCGTGGTGGCCCTGTGCCACCAGACCCTGCTGGTGACATCCTTCGACCGCGAATTCGCCGAGGCGCGCGGCCTGCCGGTGCGCACCGCGCACTACCTGGTGGTGGGCATGACGGCGGTGGGCGTGGTGATGCTGATCCGCGTGGTGGGGCTGGTGCTGGTCATGGCCCTGCTGACCATCCCGCCGTTCATCGCGGCGCGCTCGGCCCGCTCGCTGCCCTCCATGATGGCTGCCGCCACCGCGTGGAGCACCGTGTTCTGCGTGGGCGGGCTGGCCCTGGCCTACCGCTGGGACGTGACATCCGGCGCGGCCATCATCGCCGTGGCCTCGGCAGGGTTCATGGCCGTGTCCGGCGCGGGTATGCTGCGCCGCATCATGGCCCGCAAGACCGCCCGACGGGCGCAAGCCAAGGTTGCTTCATGACCAACACCGCGCATCACCACGCCACCGCCCCGCACGCCCCTGCCGAGCCCGACGCCCGCGCCCGGCTGGAACACGCCGGGCTGGAAGCCACCCCCCGCCGCATCGCCGTGCTGGAGGCCCTGGCCGCCCTGCCCCATGCCCCCGCCGCGCAGGAACTGCTGGACGCGGTGCGCCGCACCACCCGCATGGACAAGGTGACCCTGTACCGCACCCTGGACCTGCTGGTGGAAGCGGGCATCCTGCAACGCCACAGCGGGGCCGACGGCGCCTTCCGGCACTGTATGGCCCCGGCGGGGGAAAACGCGCCGCACGGCCATTTCCAGTGCACCCGTTGCGGGGTGATGACCTGCCTGCCCCCGCTGCCCAAGGCGCTGGACGCGGCCACCCTGCTGCCCGCCGGGGTTACCGTGGAGCACGTGGAAGTGCGCCTGGACGGTGTGTGCAGGCGGTGCCGCAGGGACTGATTCCGCTCGATCCGATTCCACTGGGCAACCGTTCCTGACATCCCCCCGCCGCGCGCGGCGCACCCTTCCCTTACCCGCGCCGCCAAACCTTCCTGCCACATTTCCCAACACACGGCGCAAGGGCCGGGCACCCGGAACCATCCGGATGCCCGGCCCTTGCGCCGTCATGCATCTGCATCTTCGCTTCGTTCCGTGACCTCGCCCTTGGTGTCAGGGGTTTTCTCCCCTCGTCGCAGGCGGGCCGTCGGATCATGCACGGGTGCGGGCCAATGCCCGCGTCAGGGCGTCGTGTCTGGCACCACGCCAGCGCGGCACCCCCGCCGCTATTCGTAGGGGTAGGTGTTGCCCGCGAATTCCTTGGCGCGCGGGTTGGGGTAGGCCCCTTCGGCCTTCATGCGCTCGATGGCCTTGGAGCGGTCCACCCAGTGGGTGTGCAGCAGTTGCTCCGCCTTGTGCCCCATGGGGTGCTCAAGGAAGGTCTTGTACAGTTCCTGCACCTGCTTGTTGTCCTGAGAGGCGCGCACCGGGAACCTGGCGTCCGCCCCGTAGACCGCGTTGATGCGGTCCATCATGTAGTCCTTCAGCTGCTTGGTGGCGGCCGCGGCCTTGCCGGTCATGCGGATGCTGATCAGGGCGCCGCCGGTGACGACGCAGGCGGCCTTCAGAAAGCCGCGCCGGGTAAGGTTGACGATCTGCATGGTGGTTCCTCCTATGCCCGGCTGGCGCTGGCCATGGCCAAGCGCTTCTTGAGACCCGCGTACATCTTCGTAACCCGCCGGTCCGCTGCTTCGAGCACGCCGGGCATCACCGGCTGGCCGCCGCCGCACACGCAACCGCCGGGGCAGGCCATGAACTCGATGAAGTGCCACGGGGCCTTGCCCGCCTTCACCAGTTCGCACACGTCATGGAAGCGCTTGGCCCCGTGCACCACGGCCACCTTCACGTCTACGCCGCCCACGTTCACCGTGGCCTCCTTCACGCCCTGCAACCCGCGCACGCCCTTGAAGTCCAGGCTTTCCGGCTTCTTGCCGGTGACGGCCTGGTAGGCGTAGCGCAGGGCCGCTTCCATGACGCCGCCGGTAACGCCGAACAGGGTCGCGCCGCCGGTGGATTCACCCATCAGGGTGTCGCGCTTGCCGTCGGGCAGCTTGGTGAAGTCGATCTTGGCCTTCTTGATCATGTACGCCAGTTCGCGGGTGTCGATGGTGGCGTCGATGTCCTTGTAGCCACTGTCCCACAGCTGCGGGCGCATGCCTTCGTACTTCTTGGCGGTGCAGGGCATGATGGACACGGTGTACACCTTGGAACGGTCGTACTTCATGCGGTCCGCGCCGTAGGTCTTGGCCAGCGTGCCCAGCATGCCGATGGGCGACTTGCACGACGACATGTGCGGGAACAGGTCCGGATACAGCGATTCCACGTACTTGTGCCAGCCGGGGCAGCACGAGGTGAACTGGGGCAGCGGCTTGTCCAGCTTCTTGGTCAGGCGCTGCACGAATTCGGTGCCTTCTTCCCAGATGGTCACGTCGGCGGTGAATTCGTTGTCCCAGCAGTGGTCGAAGCCCAGTTCCTTGAGCGCCGAGAACATCTTGCCGGTGGTCACGGCGCCCACGGGCAGGCCGAAGGCGTCGCCCAGGGCGTAGCGCACGGCGGGCGCGGGCATGGCGATGACCTTGACGTCCTTGGCCTTGATCTGCTTGTCGATCTCGGTCACCCACGACTGCGATTCGTAGATGGCGCCCACGGGGCAGTGGGTCAGACACTGGCCGCAGTTGATGCACAGTTCCTCGTGGGGAATCTTGTGCGCGTCGCCCGTGTCGCCGAAAATGGCGCCCGTGGGGCAGTACTGCTGGCAGGTGTCGCACCCGATGCACTTCGATTCATCGATCTGGATGAAGAAGAGCTTGTCGGGATCCGTCTTGGGGTCCGGAGAATGATCTTCGTAGAAGATCTTCTCCATTTCGATACGGCTCATCTGCACGTCTCCTGTGGTTGTAGGTTGCGATCACGTCGTTGGCACCCGCGACGCCGTCCGAACACCTCCTTGTACCGCGCCGCCTTGTACCGGTCCGACACCGCCCGCCGCCACCGGGGTGGCGTCAGGCGTCCTTCGCCGCCGCGCGGAAGGCGTCCAGCGCCGCCGGGAACGGTCCCAGCGCGCGGGGCAGCACCCCTTGCGTCAGCGAAATGGCCAGCCCGTAATTGGTCATGGGCACCCCCGCCCGCCGCGCCGCGCGCAGCCGGGCCAGCATGTTGCCCCGGTTGATGACGCAGCCGCCGCAATGCACCACCAGCGCATAAGCGGCCATGTCCTCGGAAAGTTCCTTGCCCGCGGCGACGTCGATTTCGATGTCGCCGCCCGCATACTGGCGCAGCCAGCGGGGAATCTTGACCCGACCTATGTCGTCGGCCAGGGGGTGGTGGGTGCAGGCCTCGGCTATCAGCACCCGGTCGCCGGGCCCCAGCCGTTCGATGGCCGCAGCCCCGCGCGCCAGTTCCACCAGGTCGCCCTTCAGCCGGGCCATCAGAATGGAAAAGGTGGTCAGGGGCACGCCGGGCGGGGTATCCGCCGCCGCCTTCAGCACCACCTGCGAGTCGCACACCACAAGGTCCGGCGGCGCGGACAGGCGATCCAGCGCGGCGCGCAGTTCGCGCTCCTTGACCACCAGGCACATCTGGTCGCCGTCCAGCAGGTCGCGGATGGCCTGCACCTGCGGCAGGATCAGCCGCCCCCTGGGCGCGCCGAGGTCGATGGGCGCCACCAGCACCACGAGTCCCCCCGGCGGCACCAGGTCGGACAACATGTGCGGTTGGGCGATGGCGTGTTCCGGGGCCAGCATGGCGATGCGCTCGCGCACGGCGTCCAGCCCCTGGCCCAGCAGGGCCGAGGCCGCCACCACGGGGATGCCGCGCCCGGCAAGCGCATCGCGCACGGTCGGGTACAGCGCCCCGCCGGGCGTGCCGTCCGCAAGGTCCGCCTTGTTGGCCACCACGAAGTACGGCAGCTTGCGCGCGGCAAAGGCCTCCGCCAGCGCCTCCTCGTCGCGGCCCCACGCGCCGTCGGTGACCAGCAGGGCCACGTCGGTGCGGTCCAGCGCGCGCTCCGAGCGTTCGCGGCGCAGCGCGCCCAGCGCCCCCTCGTCGTCGATGCCCGCCGTGTCTATGAACACCACGGGGCCCACCGGGTCGAGCTCCAGCGTCTTTTCCACGGGGTCGGTAGTGGTGCCCGGCGTGTCCGAAACGATGGACGCGCCCTGCCCCACCAGCCCGTTCAGCAGCGACGACTTGCCGACGTTGCGGCGTCCGTAGATGCCGATGTGCAGCCGCAGTCCCCTTGGGGTATCCTGCATGCCCTTGCTCCTTGCGCCGCTGCGGGCACGCGCCCGGCCCGGCGGATGGTGTCCAGCGCGTCGTCCATGTCCACGCGCCGCTTGTGGTCGTAAATGTGGTAGTCCGCCCGGCGGGCTGCGGGGGTGAAGCCCGGCATCAGCACATTGCCGCCCGCGTGCAGACCGGCAAGCTGCCCGTCCTGCGGGGCCAGGGTGGCCAGGGCGGTGGTGGCGGGCAGGTTCAGGCCGGGACGGGCGATGCGCAGCGCGGCCATGCAGCGCAGGGTCAGTTCCACCGGGCCGTGCGCCGCCCCGGCCAGCGGGGTTGCGCTGTTGGGCACGAAAGGACCGGCCCCGCACATGTCCGCCGCCAGTTCGCACACCAGCAGCACGTCGTCGGCCAGCGATTCGGGGCGCTGCCCCGGCACCCCCACGATGAACCCGCTGCCCACCTCGTAGCCCGCGTCGCGCAGGTGGCGCAGGGCCGCAAGCCGCTGGGCCAGCGTCTTGCCGGGATGCAGACGGGCGTACAGGGCGGCGTCCGCCGTCTCGTGCTTCATCAGAAAGCGGTCCGCCCCGGCGGCACGCCACAGGGCGTAATCCCGTGCCGGGCGTTCGCCCACGCTCAGGGTGACGGCAAGACCCAGCCGGGTCTTCACCACCTCCACCATGTCGGCAAGGGCGCGCGGGGCCATGCCGTAATCGTCGCCCGATTGCAGCACCACGGTGTCCGCCCCGGCTGCGGCAGCCTCGCCCGCCGCCGTCAGCACCTCCGGCAGGGTCAGCCGGTAGCGGCGCGCCTGCGCGTTGTCGCGGCGCAGCCCGCAGTACACGCAATTGCGGATGCAATGATTGGAAAATTCCACGATGCCGCGCACGTGCACCACGTCGCCTTTAACTTCGCGGCGAACCGCGTCGGCGCGGGCCGCAAGCTGGTCGAAGGGTGTTTCGAACAGCAGGCCGAGAATCTCGTCGCGGTGCATCATGGCCGTCCCTGCCCGTTGCCGTGGTCGTCGTCGCGGCCATTGCCAGGGGCATTGTCAGGGCTACTGTCCCGACCGTTTCGGAGGACGCCGGAGCGCATCGCCTGCCCTGTCGGCCTTCCCAGCCGGGCCATGGCCTCGGGCGACAGCAGCGCTTCCAGCGCGGCCTCGTCCAGCAGGCCGGTGTGGCGCGCGGCCTCGCGCAGGCCGCAGCCGCGCTCGCGCATGACGCCGACCAGCCGGGTGGCCCCCTCGTAGCCCAGCACCGGCACCAGCGCGGTCACCGTGCCCCACGAATCGTCCACGTGGCGCGCGCAGGCCGCCGCGTCCGCCCGCATGCCTTCCACGCAGCGGGTGCGAAACATGACGCAGGCGCGGGTGAGAATGGAAATGGTGTCCAGCAGCGCATCCGCCACCAGCGGCAGGAACGCGTTCAGTTCCAGTTGCCCGGCCTGCGCGGCCAGGGTCAGGGCCGCGTCGTTGCCCAGGGCGCGCATGGCCGCCTGGGCCACAGCCTCGCAGATCACCGGGTTGACCTTGCCGGGCATCAGGCTGGACCCGGCCTGCACGGCGGGCAGCGCCAGTTCGCCCAGCCCACCGCGCGGGCCGGAGGCCAGCAGCCGCAGGTCGGCGGAAATCTTCAGCAGGTTCACCGCGTGCGCCTTCAGGATGCCGGAAACCTCCACGAACACGTCGGCGTTCTGGGTGGCGTCCACCAGATTCTCGGCACGGGCCAGGCCAAGGCCGGTCACCTCGCGCAGCCGCTCCACCACCAGAAAGATGTAGTCGCGCGGGGCGGTGATGCCCGTGCCCACCGCCGTGCCGCCCAGGTTGACCACGCGCAGCCGCTCCTCGCACTTGAAGATGCGCCAGCGGTCGCGCGAAAGGGCTTCCGCCCAGGCGGAGCATTCCGCCCCCAGGGTCATGGGCACGGCGTCCTGCAACTGCGTACGGCCCAGCTTGACCACCCCGGCGAAGTCGCGTTCGCGGTCCTGAAAGGCGCGTTGCAGCGCGGCCACGGCCCGCTCCAGTTCGCGCAGGCCGCGCATGGCCGCCACCCGCAGCGCCGTGGGAAAGACGTCATTTGTGGACTGGTGCAGGTTGACGTGGTCCAGCGGGTGCGCCAGCCGGTACGCGCCGCGCGTGCCGCCCATGAATTCTTCCGCCCGGTTGGCCAGCACCTCGTTGACGTTCATGTTGGCCGAGGTGCCCGCGCCCCCCTGCAAGGCATCAACCAGCACGTGCGCGCCCAGATCGCCGTGCAGCATCTCGTCGCAGGCGGCGCATACGGCATCGGCCACGCGGGGCTCCAGATGGCCCAGTTCGGCGTTGGCGCGGGCGCAGGCCTTCTTGACCAGGGCAAGCGCCTCCACGAGTCCCGGGTGGAGGCGCCGCCCGGCAACGGCGAAGTTGTCCAGTGCCCGCAGGGTATGGATGCCGTGGTAGGCATCCGCGGGCACGGACATTTCGCCCAGCAGGTCGTGTTCCGCGCGGACGGGTGCGTACGCCGCGCGGTTGCACGTCCCGCAGGTATCCGAGGGCAGGTTGGCGATGCCGATCGTACCGCCCATGCCGGGGATTCCGGCGGTGGACGGCGTCACGGCCGCCCCGTTCGTACCGGACGGCACGAGCGGGACGGAGGGCGCGGAAGGTGCGGACGATCCGGCCACCGTGCCCTGCCCTGCATATGCAACGGGTTCAGCAGAAGACATCCCTGCGCCCTTCCTGCACCTTGCCCAGCATGCGTTCGGCCACGCGGCGGGTACGGTCGTCCATGCAGCCGAGTTCGGCGGCTATGACGCCCTGTCCCACCTCGCGCTCCATGGGGCTGCCGTAGTCGATGAGGTATTCGAGGAAGGTGGACAGTGCGTTGGGGGCGCACTTTTCCTTGATCAGGCCGGGCTTGGCCAGGTCCATGAAGTCCTGCCCGGTGCGGCCCAACCGGTAGCAGGCGGTACAGAACGAGGGGATGTAGCCCATGCGTCCGATGTCGGCCACGACCTCGGAAAGACTGCGGTGGTCGCCGAGCTGGAACTGGCTGGATTCGAACTTTTCCGCCTCGGTGTAGCCGCCGGGGTTGGTGCGGCTGCCCGCCGATATCTGCGACACGCCAAGGGCCAGGGTGGCGTGGCGCACCTCTGCGTTCTCTCGCGTGGACATGATCAGCCCGGTGTAGGGCACGGCCAGCCGCAGGATGGCCACCAGCTTGCGGAATTCGTCGTCGGTCACGGCCTGCGGCGGACAGCTGGCCATCTCGGAACCCACGGCGGGCTCGATGCGCGGCACGCTGATGGTGTGGCAGCCCACGCCGAAGCGGTCTTCCAGATGGCGGATGTGGCTCATCAGCGCCAGGGTGTCGAACCGCCAGTCGGCCAGCCCGTACAGCACGCCCAGGCCCACGTCGTCGATGCCCGCGCGCATGGCACGGTCCATGGCCGAGGCGCGCCAGTCGAAGTCGCGCTTCAGGCCGCCCACATGCACGCGGGTGTAGGTGGGCCGATGGTAGGTTTCCTGGAACAGCTGGTAGGTGCCGATGCCGCGTTCCTTCAGCCGGGTGAAGTCTTCCACCGTCAGCGGGGCCACGTTGACGTTGACCCGCCGGATCTCGCCGCTTTCCTCATGCACCGAGTACACCGCGTCGATGGCCTTCAGCACGTACTCGAAGCCCTCGCCGGGGTACGATTCGCCCGCCACCAGCAGCACCCGCTTGTGGCCCTGGCGCACCAGCACGCGGGTTTCCGCGGCCACCTCGTCCATGGACAGGGCACGGCGGTCCAGATCCCTGTTGGTGGCGCGAAACGCACAGTACAGACATTCGTTGGCGCACAGGTTGGAGATGTACAGCGGCGCGAACATGACCAGCCGGTTGCCGTAAATCTCTTCCTTGACCCGGCGGGCCGTGTCGAACAGTTCATCGACAAGGCCGGGGCTTTGCACGTGCATCAGCGCGGCCACGTCGTCGTGGTCCAGCCCTTCCAGTTCGCGGGCCTTGGCCAGCACCTCGCGGATCTTGCCCGCGTCCTCGGTGGTGTTGCGGGCCAGCGTGTCCGCGATGAAGCCGTCGTCAAGCCACGAAACGTCCCTGTCGGCATCCGTTGCCTTGCCCATGGTCCTGCTCCTTCCACGGTATGGCGGCGCGGCTCATGCCGCGTCGGTAAGCAGAAGCGTCTTGATGCGCACGCCGGGGATGGCCCCCAGCCTGCCCGTCATCGCCCCCAGTTCGTCGGTGGTGCCGTCCACGATCAGCGAAATGACGCCCACTCCGCGCTCCCGGTACGGCACCCCCATGCGTCCGATGACCAGCGAACCGAACTCGCTGATCACGGCATTGACCTTGTCCGCGCAGGCCTCGCGGTTGCTGACCAGCAGCGCCACCACGCCCACGCGCTTGCATTGTCCGTTGGCTTGCATCCCCACCCGGTCTCCCCAGGCTCGCCGGTCATGCCAGCCGCACCAATTTCGCCGGTCCCCATCCCGCCATCCGCCCGATACTGCCCGATACGGCATGGCAGGGCACGGCCCGGAATGCCTGACATGGCAGGGCAGAGAGCCAGACGGTGCACGGCGCACCGGATGGCATGCCACCGCCACGCGGGCTGCGTAATCCCGCAACAACCGCGAGCCTGCACGCGAAGCCGCCCTGTCCGTCGCACACCAGCGTGCGTCGCACGTTACGACCTGCGTGTTATGTTTTTTATTGCGATTACCCTCATGTGTTACCTATGTCAATTTCGTGCTACATTTTTCGTGTACGTTGCCTATCATGAAAATAGATTTCATCAATGGCGACATTCCGGGTTGTGTCATCAAACAATACACCGGCGTGGGCAATGTTGCGTGCACCACCACCTGCCGCTGGCGCATGCCGCAAACATTGCCCCCTTCGCACACCCCCTTGCCGTCGCCCGCTTGCGACATGCCGATGAACACCCCGACCGTGCGGATTGCAACCTCAAGCTTTTCGTGTTTCCGCCGATAGGACGAGCAACGAAGCATCCCGAGGGAAGCGCCAGGACCATTGCCGGTCAACGCTCCTTCCCATGGCATGCAGCGCGCGGCCCGGCGCCGCGCGGATACCCCCGGAGGCAACCCATGTCCCGTGAATCCCGCGTACCCCGCGAGTCACATATTCCGCAGAAGACCCCCGCCAAGGGGCAGGACAAGACGGCAGGCACGGGCGTTGCGGCGCTGGCCCGCACGGGTATCGTCCTGACCGGGCTGGCCCTTGCCGCCCTGCCCCTGCTGCCCCCCGGCGGTACATCCGCCGGGGCCGAGATGCGCCAGTCGCAGGGCGTCCCGCCGCAGCCATCCTCCATGGCGCCCCATCCGCCGCGTCTCGGCGCTGACCCCGGCGCCCCGCTGGAGGCCAGGGAATCGGGCGAGGCCAACGTGAACGGGCAAACCATGCCCCTGTCCACGGTGGTCACCCACGACAACGGCTTCATGGTGCCCGACAATCAGGGCGGCATGTTCTGGAGCAAGGGCGCGCCGCGCCCCCAGGCGGACCCCAACTACATGGAAGCCCGCGAACTGAAGCTGAAGGTGCGTGAACTGGTGGACCAGTTGCTGGCCACCGTGCCCAACGACGCGCTGATGGGGTACATTGCCCTGCCAACGTCGTTTGTGAATCAGGACGACTTTGACGAATCGTCGTCGCTTGGCCGCTACATTGCGGAACAACTGTTCTACGAATTCAACCAGCGCGGTTTTCCCGTGCGCGAATACCGCCTGCCCGGCACCCTGCGCCCGCGCGAGGGCGAAGGCGAATTCCTGCTGTCGCGCAACGTGGGCGTGCTGCCCGCGCGCGAAGGCTGGGCCGTGTTCGTGGCGGGCACCTACTACCGCGACAAGTACAGCGTGTTCATCAACGCACGGCTGATCCGCGCGGCGGACGGCCTGGTGCTGCGCACGGCGGAACTGGTGACACCCGCCAACGGGCTGCTGGGCCGCATGCTGGCCAACACCGGGCGCAAGTTGACGGGCGGTTCCATGAACATCGGCGATTTCGACCGGACTACCCGGAAATAGCCGTGAGGGCACCCATCATGCGCATCCCTGCCATACTTCTGCTGCTGGCCAGCCTTGCCCTGCCCGCCCTTGGCGGATGCGGCAGGCAGGTGGCCTCCGTACCGGACAGCGACGAGGCCCTATACAACTGGCATCAGGGCCGCACCTATCAGGCTCAGGGCCGCTACGAACTGGCCCGCGAACACTACCTGCTGGCGCTGGCCGCCGCGCGCTCGGACGATGTGCGCGACGCCCTGGCCCGCGAAGTGGACGTGGTGGACCGCCAGATAAAGACGCTGCGCTGACGCGGCGATTCCGGAGCATCCCATGAAGCGCATACTCGCCCTGCTCGTGCTGACCATAGGCCTGCTGCTGCCCCTGGCGGCGGCCGCCGCCAGCGTGCCCGAAGCCGCCGACGCCATGGCTGCGGCCATGGACGTGCAGATGGCCCGCAAACTGGGGCAGGAAGCCCCGCCCGCCAAGGGCATCAGCATCATGGTCACCACCCCGGTGGACCTTGGCGACCTGGAAGGCGCCAACGGGCTGGCCCGCCAGATGGCCGAGGAAATGTCCCGCTGGTTCGTGCAGGCGGGCTACCGGGTGCAGGAAATCCGCAAGGGCCGCACCATCCTGTTCCAGCCGGAAACGGGCGAACTGCTGCTGACCCGCAAGACGGAACTGCTGGGCACCCAGAACGTGGCCAGCGTGGCCATTCTGGCGGGCACCTACACCATCACCCCCAAGGCCGTGCGCTTCAACATGCGGCTCATCCACACCCCCACCAACGAGGTGCTGGCCATGGGCACGGCCACGGTGCCGGTTTCCGAGGAACTGCGCCCACTGCTGGTGGACGCCTCGCGCATTGGCCCCATCCGGCCCAGCGTGGGCACCAGCCTGCGCTGACCTACAAATTCCGACGCCCAGCCCTGCGCGCCAGCAGGGCCAGGGCCCGGGCACCACGCCCAGGATACGGACCGCCCCGCCCTGCCGTTCAGGACGGGGCGGCTCCTATTTGACGCACCGAAATCCTCCCCTCTCCCCAGCATCACTTCGCAAACAAAGAGCCCCCGTCGCGTTTCCGCGACGGGGGTTCACCAAGCCAATTGAAAAGTTTGGGGGGGAGGGGTCCGGGGAGGGAGACCCTTTTCAAAGGGTCCCCTCCCCGGCGCTCTCACATTCATTTCGCCTAGTGCGCGGTGGGCACGGGCGGGGTCACGTCGCAGCCCGCGCCTTCGCGCAGGGTGCGGAAGAGCGGCAGGCCTTCGGCGCGTCCGGAGAAGATGGCTTCGGCCTCGCTTTCGAGGGCCAGGGGCAGCACTTCGTCCACGTGATCCACGAAGGTGATGGTCAGGTCCTTGAGGATTTCGTCGGGGACGTCCTTGAGGTCCTTCTTGTTGTCGCGCGGCACGAGCACCTTGGTGATCAGGCCCCGGTGGGCGGCCAGCAGCTTCTCGCGCAGGCCGCCGATGGGCAGCACGCGACCGCGCAGGGTGATCTCGCCGGTCATGGCCACGTCGTTGCGCACGGGTATGCCAAGCAGCGCGGAGACCAGCGAGGTGGCCAGGGTGATGCCGGCGGAGGGGCCGTCCTTGGGGGTGGCGCCTTCGGGCACGTGCACATGGATGTCGATGTCCTTGTGGAAGTCGCTGCGCAGGCCGAACATGTTGGACCGCGAGCGCACATAGGACAGGGCGGCCTTGGCCGATTCGGTCATGACGTCGCCGAGCTTGCCGGTGATGACCACCTTGCCGGTGCCGGGCATGAGGGCGGTTTCCACCATCAGCAGTTCGCCGCCAAGTTCGGTCCAGGCAAGGCCGGTGGTCACGCCAACCTGCGCGTTGGCCTCGCGCTCGCCATAGCGGAACTTCTTCACGCCCAGCAACTGGGACAGGTTCTGCCGGGTGACGGTGACCGTCTTGTCCAGGTCATCGGCCTCGACGATCTGCATGGCCACCTTGCGGCATATCCCCGCCAGTTCGCGCTCGAGGTTACGCACCCCCGCCTCGCGGGTGTAGGTGCGGATCATCTCCAGCACGGCGTTGTCCGACATCTTCAGGTTCTCGGGCTTGATGCCGTGCGCCTCGATCTGCTTGGGCAGCAGGAATTCGCGCGCGATGCGGCGCTTTTCCGTTTCGAGGTAGCCGGGCAGCCGGATGATTTCCATGCGGTCCTGCAACGGCAGGGGGATGGAATGCAGGCTGTTGGCCGTGGTGATGAAGAACACCTGCGACAGGTCGTAGTCCATGTCCAGGTAGTGGTCGTTGAAGGTGTTGTTCTGCTCGGGGTCCAGCACTTCCAGCAGGGCGGCGGAAGGGTCGCCCCGGAAGTCCATGCTCATCTTGTCGATTTCGTCCAGGCAGAACAGGGGGTTGTTGAACTTCACCCGCTTCAGCGACTGGATGATCTTGCCGGGCAACGCACCCACGTAGGTGCGCCGGTGACCGCGGATTTCGGCCTCGTCGCGCACGCCGCCCAGGGACAGGCGCACGAACTCGCGGCCCGTGGCCTTGGCCACGGACTTGGCCAGCGAGGTCTTGCCCACGCCGGGGGGGCCGACCAGGCACAGGATGGGGCCCTTCAGGCGGTTCACCAGCTTCTGGACTGCCAGATACTCAAGGATGCGTTCCTTGGGCTTTTCCAGGCCGTAGTGATCGGCGTCGAGAACCGTGCGGGCCTTCTCGATGTCGATCTCGGTTTCCTTCAGGGTGTTCCACGGCAGGTCGAGAATCCAGTCCACGTAGTTGCGCACCACGGTGTACTCTGCGGACGAAGGCGGCATCTGGCGCAGCTTCTTCATCTCGCGCAGGGCCTTCTCGCGCGCCTCGTCGGGCATGTTCTTTTCCGCCAGGCGCTGTTCAAGCTCGTTGACCTCGGCCTGGGGGTCTTCCTCGCGACCCATTTCCTTGTGGATGGCCTTGATCTGCTCGTTCAGGTAGTACTCGCGCTGGTTGCGCTCCATCTGGTTCTTGACGCGGTTCTTGATGCGCTTTTCCATGGACGAGATGGCAATCTCGCCCTGGAGCAGCTCGTACACCTTTTCAAGGCGCACCACCGGGTCTTCCAGTTCCAGCACTTCCTGCTTCTTGCGGTAGTCCACCTTCAGGTGGGGCATCACCGCGTCGGCGAGACGGCCCGCCGTGTTGATGGCGGTGATGGCAAGCAGGGTTTCCTGCGCCAGCTTCTTGTTGATCTTGCTGTATTCCTCCAGCGCTTCCTGCGTGGCGCGCACCAAAGCCTCGGACTCTGCGGTCAGGGCGTCGGATTCGCGCAGGGGCAGGATGGAGGCGCGGGGAAAGTCGCCCTCGCCTTCTTCGCCAAGGGCTTCCCAGCGGGCACGGTACAGGCCTTCGAACAGCACCTTGATGGTGCCGTCGGGCAGGCGCAGCAGTTGCAGTATCTTGCTGACGGTGCCGACCTCGAACAGGTCTTCGCCGCCGGGCTTTTCCACTTCGGGCTCGCGCTGGGCCACCAGGAATATCTTCTTGCCGTAATCGGAGATGGCGTTCTCGATGGCCCGTATGGACGCCTCGCGCCCCACGAACAGGGGCACGATGGAGCGCGGGAACATCACCACCTCGCGCAGCGACATCAGCGGCAGGTCCAGAACGGGACGGGCCTTTTCGCCATCAACGTCGAAATCGCTCATTCATTCCTCCAGAACGGCGGCAAGGGCCGCCGGGTGCCCGCGCGCCGGAAGGGGGCGCGGGAGCCCCGCGTGCGAGACGGGGCGCAATGCTCACAAACTAGTGTCCCGATTCCCGTTGTCAACGCATCCACCGCAGGGGCACCGTGGGAATCGTCATGGTATCTTGGGGGATACCATGCGGAAATCCACCGCTGGCGCCATGCCGGATGCCCCGTGCACGGGCGCCCCCCGTAAAAGTTCCCACCGGATATGGAGGAAGGGGAGCGGAGGCAGCCTACGGAAGGCCGATGAGGCCCCCCCCCGCAGGCGCGTGGGGCGAAACCATAACGGCGCGGCCCTTGCGGACCGCGCCGTTGCATTCACTAGGAGCCGGTCTTGGCCTCGGTGTGGTAGATCATCACCGGTTCGCGGCTTTTCTCCACCACGGCGCGGTTGATGACGCACTCCTTGATGTCCTGCTGCGAGGGCAGCTTGTACATGATGTCGAGCATCACCGATTCCATGACGTTGCGCAGGCCGCGCGCGCCGGTCTTGCGCTCGATGGCCTGGCTGGCGATGCTCTTCAGCGCGTTGGCGGTGAAGCGCAGGCTCACCTTGTCCAGTTCGAACAGCTTCTGGTACTGGCGCACCAGCGCGTTCTTGGGCTCGGTGAGGATGCGCACCAGGTCGTCCTCGCTCAGTTCCTCCACGTGGGTCACCACGGGGATACGACCCACGAATTCGGGAATCAGGCCGAACTTCACGAGGTCGTTGGGATGCACCTGGCCCAGCAGTTCGCCAAAGGGCAGATCCTTGCGGGTGGCGACCTTGGCGCCGAAGCCCATGGCCCCGCCGCCGATGCGCTGCCCGATCAGCTTGTCCAGCCCGATGAACGCCCCGCCAAGGATGAACAGGATGTTCGAGGTGTCCATCCTGATGAATTCCTGCTGCGGGTGCTTGCGCCCGCCCTTGGGCGGGATGTTGGCCTCGGTGCCTTCGATGATCTTCAGGAGGGCCTGCTGCACCCCTTCGCCCGACACGTCGCGGGTGATGGAGGGACCGTCGCCCTTGCGGGAGATCTTGTCGATTTCATCGATGTAGATGATGCCCTTGGACGCCGCCTCGATGTCGTAGTCGGCATTCTGGAGCAGCTGGACGAGGATGTTTTCCACGTCTTCGCCCACGTAGCCGGCTTCGGTCAGGGTGGTGGCGTCGGCAATGGCGAAGGGCACCTTCAGCACGCGGGCCAGGGTCTTGGCCAGCAGGGTCTTGCCGCTGCCGGAAGGACCGATGAGCAGGATGTTGCTCTTTTCCAGTTCCACCTCGCCGCCGAGGGCGCTGGCGAAAAAGACCCGCTTGTAGTGGTTGTGCACCGCCACGGACAGGATCTTCTTGGCCTGGTGCTGGCCGATCACGTACTCGTCGAGCTTGGCCTTGATCTCGGCGGGAGTGAGCAGCTTGCCCTCTTCCACCGTTTCGGTGATGTGCTCCTGCGCGATGATCTCGTTGCAGAGCGAGACGCATTCGTCGCAGATGTAGACGCCGGGCCCGGCAATGAGGCGCTGCACGGCGTCCTGCCCCTTGCCGCAGAAGGAACAACGCAGCTCGCGTTCCGAGCCGCCCTTGGTATTGGCCATGATGTACCTACTTCGCTTGGTTCTGCGTGGCATCCCGCCGCGAGGTGAGGATGCTGTCGATAATGCCGTATTCCTTGGCCTCGGCGGGTCCCATGAAGTAATCACGCTCGGTGTCGTCGGCAACCCGTTCCACGGGCTGGCCGGTGTGGCGGGCCATGATTTCGTTCAGGTTGGCCTTCATGCGCAGCACTTCGCGGGCATGAATGTCGATGTCGCTGGCCTGCCCGGAGAAGCCGCCCGAGGGCTGGTGGATCATGATGCGGCTGTTGGGCAGCGCGTGGCGCATGCCGGGGGCTCCGGCGGCCAGCAGCAGCGCGCCCATGCTGGCGGCCTGGCCCAGGCACAGGGTGGCCACGGGCGAGGTGATGTACTGCATGGTGTCGTAGATGGCCATGCCCGCCGTCACCGCGCCGCCCGGCGAGTTGATGTACAGGTAGATTTCCTTCTCGGGGTTTTCCGATTCGAGGAACAGCAGCTGCGCGCAGATGAGCGAGGCGATCTGGTCGTCGATGGGGGTGCCGAGCAGGATGATGCGGTCCTTCAGCAGGCGCGAATAGATGTCGTAGGCGCGTTCGGAACGGCCCGAGGTCTCGATGACTATGGGAACTGGCATGTGCCTCTCCTGCGTGTATCGGCGTGAACTGCCGCGTGCTGCCGCGTGCTGCCGCGTGCCGCCGCGTGCCGCCGTATGCGTTTGGTGATTCCGGGTCCGGACGATCAGCGGGTTCCAGACTCCGGACTCTGGATTCCGGATCCCGCCACCAGATGCCCTGACGGCCTGATGCATGGGCTGACGCGCACCCGGCACCGGCACAGCCACACCGCGTCCGGAGGTGACCGAACATGACCGGACTGGCCGGACATGACCGGACATGGCCGGAACGGCCGCTGGGCGCGCGTGGCCGGTGCGGAACTGACTCGTTGCCCGAAGGATAGCAGAAGACCGCCCCGCACCACAAGGCGGCTGTGGCGGACCGGCCTCCCGGCCATCTGCACGCGGATGCGGGGAGTCGCCGACGGCAAGGCCGTGCCCCGTATTCCGTGGACGGGAACGCCCGTCACCTTGCGCCCTTCCCCCGTCTTGTCGGCCGAAAGTCGCGATGCTTTACGAAACACCCGCGAAAACAAGGGCAGGGAAGGTGCGGGTGCACCCCCCCTGCTCCGAACGTGCGTTCATGAACCGGGCGGGCCGGTTCGCGTGCGCGGGCAAAGCGGCCGCTACTTCGCGGCGGGCTCCACCTCGGTCACGGTGGCCTTCTCGTAGATGGCGTCCATGGCCTTGTCGGCCAGCATGCGGTCGCGCAACGAGAAGATCAGGTTGTTCTTGATGTAGTAGTCCTTCAGGGCATTGTAGTCCTGGCCGGAGCGCATGGCGATCTGCTGGAGCTGGGCGTCGATCTCCTGCTCGTTCACTTCCACGCTTTCCTTGCGGGCGGCGCGCAGCAGGAAGATCTGGGTGCGGGTCACCTGCTCGGCTTCGGGACGCACTTCGGCGCGCAGTTCCTCGGGCTTCTTGCCCAGGGACTCCATGCTCTTGCCCTGGCGTTCCAGCTTGGAGCGCATGTCGTCCAGCAGGTGGCCGACGTACATGTCCACCATGGATTCGGGCAGGGGGAAGTCCACCATCTTCAGCAGTTTGTCCAGCATGGTCTTCTGGGCGGTGGCCTTCACCAGTTGGGTGCGGCTCTGCATGTAGGAAGAGGTGACCGCCTCGCGCATCTTGTCCATGGACTCGAAGCCACCGGCCTTCTGGGCCAGGTCGTCGTTGGCCTCGGGCAGGCGGCGTTCCTTCACGGCATGCACCTTGACCTTGACGGTCAGGCTCTTGCCCGCGAAGTCGGGGTTGATGAAGTCCGCCGGGAAGTTCAGGGGGCCTTCGCCCTCCTGGCCGGGGGCCAGGGTCTTCACCAGGTTCTCGAAGTCTTCCAGGGCCTGGCGGTCGCCAAGGTTCATCTGGAAGTTCTCGGCGCTGATGCCTTCCACCGGCTCGCCGTTCTCGAACGCGGCGAAGTCCAGCACCACCACGTCGCCGTCATTGCCGGGGCGCGCTTCGGCCACGGGCACCAGTTCGGCCATGTTGGTGCGGATGCGGGTGATGACCTCGTCCACTTCCTTCTCGTCCACCACGGCCTTTTCCTGCTCCACGGCAAAGCCGTCGTAGTCGGGCAGGTCGAATTCGGGCAGCACTTCGAAGGAGATGCTGTATTCGAACGGGGTGCCGCGTTCCAGCTGGCCGCCGTCGAAATCGATGCGCGAGATGGGGTTGGCGTCCAGCGCGGTCATCACTTCGTTGATATGCACGTTGACGAGGTCCTGGGTGGCCTCGCCGTAGATTTCCTTGCGGAAGCGGCTTTCGACCAGATTCGCGGGCACCTTGCCCTTGCGGAACCCGTCGAGGCTCATGTTGGTGCGGTACATGGCGATGGCGGCGGACAGGGCGGCCTCCACCTCTTCGACCGGCACCGAGATGTTGACCTTTTTCTTGACCGGGGAAAGATCTTCGACGGTATATTCCATGGTGCAGCGCTCCTTGTGAAAGTCTGATTGGTGCCCGGCGCCCCGGCCCTGCCCCGTTGCGGGAAAGCGGCGCGGCGGCGCTGGTGCCGGGGGCGGGGATTGAACCCGCATGGTGTGAACCACTGGCTTCTAAGACCAGCGCGTATACCAGTTCCGCCACCCCGGCAGTGCGACGGCGCGATCCGAAGCCGCCAGCCCGGCGGCGCCCCCATGCGGCTGTGCGCATGGCGGAAGGCGGTCCGGCGACGGTTCGACAACGCTTCGGAAAGCCCGCTCCTTTACCATTTGTGCCCACGGAGCGCAAGCCCGTGCCGGGACAGTGGCGACGCTCCGGACGGACGCACGCACGCGCACCGGGGACCGTGCCGCGTGAGCCCGCCTTCGCCTGGCAACCCCCGGCACGCATGAGAAAGATGGATTCCAACCCGCCAGCTTTCTTGACGTATCGTTTTCATCAATATACACAATCAGCATGCTGGATTTCAGAAGACTCGAAGCATTCTGCAAGGTCTACGAACTGCGCAGCTTCTCTCGGGCCGGGGCGGACCTGTTCCTGTCCCAACCCACCATCAGCGCGCACGTCCTTGCACTGGAAAAGGAACTGGGCGTGCGCCTGCTGGACCGCATGGGTCGGCAGGTGCTGCCCACGCCCGCCGGAGAGGTGCTCTACCGGCGCGCGTCGGAGGCGTTTGCCAGCCTTGCCGCCGCAGAGGCCGAGATCGGCCAGTTGCGCGACGAGGTCAGCGGCGATCTGGTGGTCGGCGGCAGCACCATACCCGCGCATCATGTCCTGCCGGAGATCATTGCCGGGTTCGTGCGCGCCTACCCTTCGGTGCGCGTGCACCTGCGCGTGGGCGACACGGCGGACATCGTGCAGCGCGTCACGGACGGAGAACTGATGCTGGGCCTGGTGGGCGCGGTGGAACAGCACCCCGACCTGGTGTTCGAACCGCTGGTGGACGATGAACTGGTGGTGGTGGCCACGCCGGAACTGGCGGGCGGCAGGCGCCACGTGCAGGTCGAGGAACTGGCCCAATGGCCGTGGATCATGCGCGAGGCCGGGTCCGGCACGCGGCGCACCTTTGCCGAGGCGCTGGCCGCCGCAGGCATGGACGTGCGGCGGTTGCCGGTAGCCCTGGTGGTGGACAGTACCCAGGCCGTGGTGCAGTACGTGCGCGCGGGCCTTGGGGTCAGCGCCACCTCGCGCCTGGCCGTGGCCGAAAGCATCGCCCGGGGCGAACTGGTGGAACTGCAACTGGACGACTGCCGTCCGGCGCGGCAATTCCACTCCGTGCGCCATGCACGGCGGCATCAGTTCCCGGCGGCGGTGGCCTTTGCCGCCTTCCTCGGCGAACATACCCGCCACCTGCGCAACGGCCAGGCACCGGGCGCTGAAGCAGCCAACAACAAGGGACGCCACAAGGACAAGGCATGAGCCGCATCCGTCTGGTCGATTCGGTCAAGGCCGCCGGTTGAGCCGCCAAGGTGGCTCCGGGGGACCTGGAGCGCATCCTGGCGGGACTGCCGCGCGACCCGTCCGTTGAAGACAGGGTCATCGTGGGCACGCGTCACAACGAGGACGCAGCCGTCGTGCGTCTGCCCGGTGGACAATCCATCGTGCAGACGTTGGACTTCTTCACGCCCATCGTCAACGACCCGTACCGCTTCGGGCGCATTGCCGCGGCCAACGCCCTGTCCGACGTCTACGCCATGGGCGGTGAGCCGTGGTGCGCCATGAACATCGTCTGCTTTCCGGTAAAGCGGCTGCCGGAATCCATCCTGGCCGACATCCTGCGCGGCGGGTCCGACGCATTGCGCGAGGCGGGCGCTGCGCTGGTCGGCGGCCACAGCGTGGAAGACGACGAGATCAAGTACGGCCTGTCCGTCACGGGCCTCATCGATCCGAATGTCATCGCCTCCAACGCCGGATTGCGCCCCGGCGACCGCCTGCTGCTCACCAAGCCGCTGGGCACCGGCATCCTGGCCACCGCCGTCAAGGCCAACTGGCCCGGTTGCGACGAGTACGAGGAAAACCTGTTTCACTGGGCCTCGCGCCTGAACAAGGGCGCAGGCCGGGTCATTCGCGAGTTGCGGCTAAAGGCCGCCACCGACGTCACCGGCTTCGGCCTTGGCGGGCACTGCATGGAAATGGCCGGAGCCTCCGGGGTCACCGTGGCCCTGGACACTGGCGCCCTGCCCGTGCTGCCCGGCGTGCTCGACCTGGCCGGCATGGGGCTGGTGCCGGAAGGCAGCCACGCCAATCGCGCATACTGCCACAAGCACGTACGGATAGAACCGGGCGTAAGCCCCGTCCTGGCCGACGTGGCCTTCGATGCCCAGACCTCGGGCGGCATGGTGCTGGCCGTGCCGCAGGCCCAGGTGGACCGGGCGACGGCACTGCTGGCCGAAACCGGCGACCCCGCCTACCCCGTGGGCGAAGTGCTGGAACAGCTGCCGGGCGGCCTGCGCTTGCTGCTGCGCTGAATAAACGGCGCTTATTCAGGATAATAGCCGTCTAATACTATTTCCATTGCAGAAGCGCACGCGATGACGTCATAATCCTTATTTTCCATATGCTGTAGCAAACGATCAACCAACCCCTCTCCAACTCCAGCTGCTCCAATCCACCGATCATCGATTCGTATATTAACTGACCGCCCGCCAACGGGTGTTATCTCCACTTTCGCTCCATCTGCTAGAGTGCAGCTAACACTGTCTTTCGACGCCATGAGTAAATTCGCGCGCAAAACCCAGAACTGATAGTTTGGTGAATAATTTCTCATATTACCCCCTGATTAATATTAACAAAAAATACTCATATGTCATCTATATAAAATTACAAGTGCATTATAAAGCACCAATAGGACTGTCGCTAACTACGCTAAATATAAAACGGGGCGGACCATGCGGTCCGCCCCGTTGAATTGCGCGATGCCAAGGCGTGCCGATTACTCGGCGGCCTTCTTCTCTTCCGCCGCAGCTTCGGCGGCGGGCTGGTGGGTCAGTTCGATGACCGCCAGCGGGGCGTTGTCGCCCTTGCGGGGCAGGCCCAGCTTCACCACGCGGGTGAAGCCGCCGGACACGCCGACAAAGGCGGGGCCGATGTCGTCGAACAGGCGCTTGACCAGCTGGTGCGAACCCAGCACGTCGTACGCCAGACGGCGGGAGTGCAGGTCGTTGCGCAGGGCCAGGGTGATCAGCGGTTCGACGATGCGGCGCAGTTCCTTGGCCTTGGTCTCGGTCGTGCGGATCTTGCCGTAAGTCAGCAGGGCCTTGGCCATGTTGCGGAACAGGGCCTTCCGGTGGGACGGCGTTCTGCCCAGCTTCTTGCCGGAATTGCTATGCCTCATTTTGCTGCTTCCTCTTCCATTCCTGGTATTTCTTCTCGAAGCCGTCGACCTTCATGCCGAAGTCCAGGCTCATGTCGCACAACACCCGCTTGATTTCATCCAGCGACTTGCGACCGAAGTTCTTGGTCTTCAGCATTTCGTTCTCTGACTTCTGAACCAGTTCGCCCACCAGGGTGATGTTGGCGCTCTTCAGGCAGTTGGTGGCGCGCACGGACAGTTCAAGCTCGTCGATCCCCTTGAACAGGTTCTCGTTAAGGTCGCTGCTGCCCGACGAATTGCCGGAACTTTCGCCCGAAATGCGCTCATCGAAGTTGATGAAGACGGATATCTGGTCCTTGATGATCTTCGCGCTGTAGGCAATCGCATCTTCAGGAGTCACGGACCCATCGGTCCAGACCTCGATGATGAGCTTGTCGTAGTTGGTCATCTGGCCGACGCGAGCCTGCTCCACCGTGTAGGCGACCTTGCGGACCGGGGCGAAGCTGGAGTCCAGCTTGATCAGCCCGATCTCTTCGCTGAGGCCTTCGTGCATGTCCGCGGGCACGTAGCCCTTGCCCATGCGCACCTCGAACTCGAAGGTGAGTTCCAGGTCTTCGGTCAGCGTGGCGATGTGCAGATCGGGGTTGAGGACCATCACGTGCTGGTTGGTCTTGATGTCGCCGGCCTTCACCGCGCCCTTCTTGTTCACGGAAAGCTCCAGGAACTGGGGCTCGTCCGTGTCCATGGCAAGACGCACCTGCTTCAGGTTGAGGACGATGTCGGTCACGTCCTCGAGCACGCCGGGAATGGTGGTGAACTCGTGCTGAACGCCCGAGACCTTCACCGAGACGAACGCCGCGCCCTGAAGCGACGACAGCAGAACCCGACGCAACGCGTTGCCGATGGTGGTGCCGTAGCCACGTTCCAGCGGTTCGCACACGAACTTGCCGTACATGGCATCGGCCGGGTCGCTGTCCCGGGTGATCTGTTCGGGCTTCACCAGCTCCGACCAGTTCCGGGTGTTGATAAGCCTGTCGCCTTGTTTGATGAGCATGCTCACACCCGCTTATTTGGAGTAAAGCTCGACAATCAGGTGTTCGTTGATCGGGAACTGAATGTCTTCGCGCTGCGGCAGGGCCTTGACCATGCCCTTGAAGTTCGGACCGTCCACTTCCAGCCACGAGGGGCAGCCGCGACGAGCGATGACTTCCTGGGCCTCGGCGATCACGGGGATCTTGCGGCTGGCTTCGGGCACTTCGATGATGTCGCCAACGCGCACCTGCATCGAAGGAATGTTCGCCTTGCGGCCATTCAGCGTGAAGATGCCGTGGCGGACCAGCTGGCGCGCCTGCTGGCGCGAGTTGGCGAAGCCGAGACGGTAGATCACGTTGTCGAGACGGCGTTCGAGAATGGCCAGCAGGTTGGCGCCGGTCACGCCCTTGGCCATGTCGGCCTTGTGGAAGTAACCGCGGAACTGGCGTTCAAGAACGCCATACACGCGACGGACCTTCTGCTTCTCGCGCAGCTGGACGGCGTAGTCGCTCACCTTCTTGCGGGCACGGCCATGCTGGCCGGGCGCGTAGGGACGACGGTCGTAGGCGCACTTGTCGGTGTAGCAGCGGTCGCCCTTGAGGAAAAGCTTGGTGCCTTCACGCCGGCACATCCGGCACTTTGCGTCATTGTACTTAGCCAAGGCTGGATCCTCCTAACTAGACGCGGCGCCGCTTGGGCGGACGGCAGCCGTTGTGGGGAATCGGGGTGATGTCACGGATGAAGGCGACCTTGAAGCCTGCGGCGTTGACGGCGCGCATGGCGGCTTCACGGCCGGAGCCGGGGCCCTTGACGTAGATGCCCACGGTGCGCATGCCGTGATCCTGGGCGCGCTTGGCGGCCTGTTCGGCGGCCACCTGCGCGGCAAACGGGGTGCTCTTGCGCGAGCCCTTGAAACCGCTCTGCCCGGCGCTGGCCCAGCTGATGGTGTTTCCCCGTGTGTCCGTGAAGGTCACGATGGTGTTGTTGAACGTCGCCTGAATGTGAACAATCCCGACCGGGACGTTCTTCTTCTCTTTCTTTTTGACCGTACGCTTGGGTCTTGCCATGACTTACTCTCTGCGGACTAGAATTAGGGGGCTTGCAGCCGGAACCTCAAAACGAGCTCAGTCATGACAGAGCCGTGCCGCGCTGGCCACCGGGAAATTTGCTTGCCCTGGCGACTCAGGTGAGATTCCACGCCTTTGTGCTAGCCTTGGATTACTTCTTCTTGCCGACAGCGCCGCGACGCGGTCCCTTGCGGGTGCGGGCGTTGGTATGGGTGCGCTGACCGTGAACCGGCAGACCACGACGATGGCGCAGGCCGCGGTAGCAGCCGATGTCCATCAGACGCTTGATGTTGCTGGAAATCTCGCGACGGAGATCGCCCTCAACCTTGTGGTTCTGCTCGAGTTCCTTACGGATTTCGTTGACTTCGTCGGCGCTCAGGTCGTCGATGTTCCGGCTCCAGTCGACACCGGTAACATCCAGAATCTGAAGCGCGGTAGTGCGCCCGATACCGTAGATATAGGTAAGGGCGATGTCAACGCGCTTGCCACGGGGCAGATCGACACCTGCAATTCTGGCCACTGTTTACTCCTGACGGCTTAGCCCTGGCGCTGCTTGTGCCGGGGGTTGTCGCAAATGACCCTGAGAATGCCCCGGCGGCGGATAACCTTGCACTTGGGGCACATCTTCTTGACGGAAGGCCTGACTTTCATGTTCGACTCCGTTGTTTGTCTTTGGCCCGACATGACGGAAGAGCAACGTCGGAACAGGGGTGGATATCACCCCCACCGGCGTCCGTCAACCGGCAAGTCGCACCGCCTCTGCCTGCGACAGGCTGAGAATGATCGGCCCGTCCGGCGTGATGGCCACGCTGTGTTCGAAGTGGGCCGACAGCTTGCGGTCACGGGTGACCGCGGTCCAGTTGTCGGCGAGGATTTCGACCTCGTACGTACCCACCGTGACCATGGGTTCGATGGCCAGCACCATGCCCGGCTTCAGGGGCACGCCCGGCATGCCGCGCGGCACGAAGTTGGGTATCTCGGGCTTTTCGTGCAGCGAACGGCCAATGCCGTGCCCCACGAACCTGCGCACCACCCCGAAACCGGCCGCCTCGACGTGCCGTTGCACGGCCGCCGAGATGTCGTACAGGGTGTTGCCCACCCGCGCTTCGGCGATGCCCTCGAAGAGCGATTCGCGCGTCACGCGGATGAGGTGCGCGGCCTCGTCGCTCACCGTCCCCACCGGATAGGTGCGGGCGGAGTCGCCGTAGAAGCCGTCGAACACGACGCCCATGTCGAAGCTGACGATGTCCCCTTCCTGGAGAATCCGCTTCGCCGAAGGAAAGCCGTGCACCACCTCTTCGTTCACCGAGCAGCACAGGGCAAACGGAAACCCGTGGTAGCCCTGAAAGGCCGGGCGGACGCCGTGCTTGCGGCACTCCGCCTGGGCCAGCTCTTCGAAATGCATCGTCGAAACGCCCGGGCGAACGTGTTCGCCCAGAACGTCCAGTATCGCGGCAACGATTCGATTGGCCTCCCGGAGGAGGCCAATCTCGTTGTCATTCTTGATGAAGACACCGCGGAACTTCTTCAACTCACTGCCGTCCCTTGATGCGGGTCTTGTTCATGAGACCCTCGTACTGCCGTGAGATCAGGTGGGATTCCACCTGGGACATGAAGTCCATGGCCACGCCCACGAGAATCAGCACGCTGGTGCCGCCGAAGTAGAACGGCACGTTGAACTGCGCAATGAGGATCATGGGCAGGACGCAAATCGCGGAGATGTAGATGGCACCCCAGATGGTCATCCGGGTAAGCACCCTGTCGATGTACTGCCGGGTCTTGTCCCCGGGGCGGATGCCGGGGATGAACCCGCCGCCCTTCTTCAGGTTCTCGGCGATGTCCTTCGGATCGAAGATGATCGCCGTGTAGAAGAAGCAGAAGAACACGATGAGGCTGATGAACAGGATGTTGTACATCACCGTGTGCGGCGCGAACCACGAGGCCACCTGTTTCAGCGTCTCGTTGGCCGAGAAGCTGGCGATGGTCGCGGGGAACAGCAGCAGCGACGAGGCGAAGATGGGCGGAATGACGCCCGCCGTGTTGATGCGCAGCGGCAGATGCGTGCTCTGCCCGCCGAACATCTTACGGCCAACCTGTCGTTTGGCGTAATGGATGGGGATGCGCCGCTGCCCGCGTTCCATGAACACGATGCAGCCAAGCACCACCACCATCACCACTATCACCACCAGAGCCGTGAACAGGCTCATGTCGCCAGCCTTGATGAGCTGGGCCGACTTGACGATGCCGCCGGGAATGCCGGCGACGATGCCCGAGAAGATGATCAGCGAGATACCGTTGCCGATACCCTTCTCGGTAATCTGTTCGCCAAGCCACATGATCAGCACGGTACCGGCGGTCAGGGTTGCGATGGTGATCATCCGGAAACCCCAGCCCGCATCCAGCACCACGGGCGCGCCCGCGGGGCTGTGCATGCTTTCAAGGCCCACGGCGATGCCGAAGCCCTGAATCACGGTGATCAGCACCGTGGCATACCGGGTGTACTGGGTGATCTTGCGGCGGCCCGCCGCCCCCTCCTCCTTGGACATCCGCTTCAGTTCAGGGCTTACGACCTGCAGAAGCTGGATAATGATGGAGGCAGAGATGTAGGGCATGATGCCGAGGGCGAACACCGACAGATTGCGGAGCCCGCCCCCGGAGAACATGTCGAAGAGGCCGAAAAGGGTGTTCTGGACGCTGGCGAAGAAGTCGGCCAGCGCTCCGGAATCCACCCCGGGAACCGGGACGTGAACCCCGATGCGGTATGCGGCCAGCAACAGGAACGTCCAGAAGAGCTTCTTGCGAAGCTCCGGCAGACGCGCCAGGTTTTCTACACCACTAAGCGCCACGGCTTACCCTTCCAGTGCCTTGGCTTCGCCACCGGCGTTGCGGATCTTTTCGGCGGCGGAGGCGCTGAACTTGTGCGCTTCCACCGTAAGGGCCACGCTGACTTCGCCCACGCCGAGGATCTTCACCGAGGCGCCGGCCTTGCACAGGCCGCGCGCGTAGATGTCTTCCAGCGTGATGTCGGTCTTGCCCTCGAAGGACGCCACGAGGCGATCGAGGTTGATCACTTCGTAGGTGGCCTTGAAGGGGGCGTTCTTGAAGCCGCGCTTGGGCAGACGACGCTGCAGCGGCATCTGGCCGCCTTCGAAACCGGGGCGTACGCCGCCACCAGCGCGGGCATTCTGACCCTTGTTACCTTTGCCGGAGGTGCAGCCGAGCCCCGAACCGGAACCGCGGCCCACGCGCTTGCGCGATGCCCGTTCCTCGGCGAACGGATAGAGTTCGTGCAGTCTCATTATTCACTGACCTCGACCAGGTGCTTGACTTCGGCGATCATGCCGCGAATGGCGGCATTGTCCTCAAACGACTTCTCGCAACGGATCTTTCGCAGGCCAAGCGCGTCAAGAACCTTGCGCTGCTTGGGGTTGCAGCCGATCCAGCTGCGTACGAGCTTCACCTTGATCATGATTGCGTCCTACTTTCTGGGCGCTTCGAGCTTCATGCCGCGAAGCTGGCTCACGTACTCGGCGCTGCGCAGCGAGGTAAGCCCCGCCATGGTTGCGCGCAGCACGTTGTGCGGGTTGTTGGTGCCGATGGCCTTGGCAAGCACGTCGGTCACGCCCACGGCTTCCATGACGGCGCGCACCGCACCACCGGCGATGATGCCGGTACCCTTGGAGGCGGGCTTCAGCATGACGCAGCCAGCGCCGAACTCGCCCAGGATTTCGTACGGAAGGGTGCCGTCCACCAGCGGAATCTGGACCATGTCCTTCTTCGCGCGTTCGGTGGCCTTGCGCAGGGCTTCCGGCACTTCCTGGGCCTTGCCGAGGCCGAAGCCCACGGCGCCCTTGCCGTCGCCCACGACAACGAGGGCGCTGAAGCTGAAGCGGCGGCCGCCCTTCACAACCTTGGCAACTCGGTTAAGGTAGACGATCTTCTCTACCAACCCGAACTCATTCTGTTCCATGCCAGTACCTACCACCCGTTAGAATTCCAGGCCGCCCTCACGGGCACCGTCGGCAACAGCCTTGATGCGCCCGTGATACAGGTAGCCGTTACGGTCGAACACCACGCGCTTGATGCTCTTTTCGCCAGCAAGACGCGCGATTTCCTTGCCCACCAGTTCCGCCCCGGCCCTGTTGCAGTGCGCTCCGGCCTGGGCCTTGCCGATGGCAAGGGTGGAGGTGGCAACAAGCGTGGCACCGGTGGCGTCGTCCACGATCTGGGCGTAGACGTGCAGGTTCGAGCGGTAGACAACCAGCCGGGGACGCTCGGTGCTCCCGGCGATCTTCTTGCGAATGCGGACTTTGCGCCGCTTTCTGGCATCGTTCTTGGTCATCGTCATTTTCTCATACCTGCCTATTTGCCACCAGACTTGCCGGCCTTGCGGCGAATCTGCTCGTTGTCGTACTTGATGCCCTTGCCCTTGTAGGGTTCAGGCTTACGCACGCGGCGGATGCGTGCGGCGATCTCGCCGACCACTTCCTTGCTGTTGCCCGAGATGGTCAGCTTCTGGCCTTCCACCTTGGCTTCGACGCCTTCGGGCATTTCCATGATCACCGGGTGCGAGAAACCGACCGCGAGTTCCACCAGGTTGCCCTTCACGGCAACCTTATAGCCGACGCCGATGACTTCCAGGGTCTTGGAGAAGCCCTTGGTCACGCCCTGGATGCAGTTGGCAAGCAGGGTGCGGCGCAGACCGTGCTGGGCACGGGCGGTGCGGGTTTCGGTGGCGCGGGTGATGACGACATGGCCGTCTTCAACCGCGTAGTTCAGTTCCGCGTGGGTGGGGGTGACAAGCACGCCCTTCGGGCCCTTGACCTCGACGGCTTCGGTCCCGACCTTCACTTCGACGCCGGAAGGAATGGCGATGGGGAGTTTACCGATTCGCGACATGTCCGTACCCTACCAGATTTCGCAGAGCAGTTCGCCGCCGACCTTGCGGTCGCGGGCCTGCGTGCCCGCAAGGACACCGCTGGAGGTGGACAGAATGCAGATGCCAAGGCCGTTCTGGACCTTGGGGATGTCGGTGGAACCGACATACACCCGGCGGCCGGGCTTGCTCACCCGCTTCAGGCCGGAAATGACCGGCTTGCCTTTGAAATACTTGAGGGAGATCTTGATCTCGGCCTCTTCCGTCGCCACATCTTCGATGTAACCTTCCTGCTTCAGGATGGCGGCGATGGATTCCTTGATCTTCGAGCGCGGCACACTCACTTCCTTGTGCAGGGCCAAGTGTGCGTTGCGGATACGCGTAAGCATATCAGCAATAGGATCAGTCAGCATTCCTTACTCCTTGGTGACTTACCAGCTCGACTTGCGAACGCCGGGCAGTTCGCCGCGCAGGGCCATGTTGCGGAAGCAGATACGGCAAAGACCGAACTTGCGCATGTAGGCACGCGGGCGGCCGCAGACCGGACAACGGTTGTAGGCGCGGGCGGAGAACTTGGGCTTGCGCTGCGCCTTCACTTCAAGCGATGTACGAGACAAAGCCGTTTCTCCTTACTTCTTGAAAGGCATGCCGAGCTGGTCGAGCAGCAGCTTGCCTTCCTTGTCCGTCTGGGCAGTGGTAACGATCGTGATGTTCATCCCCTTGGGGTTGTCAACGCGATCCACTTCCAGCTCGGGGAAAATGGTGTGTTCCTTGATGCCCAGGGTAAAATTGCCCCGGCCATCGAAGCCACGGTCCGGAATCCCTCTGAAGTCGCGCACGCGGGGCAGCGCGAAGTTCACCAGCTTGTCCAGAAAGTCCCACATGCGTTCCTTGCGCAGCGTCACGCGGCAGCCGATGGGCATGCCTTCGCGCAGCTTGAACGACGCGATGGACTTCTTGGCGCGGGTCACGACGGCCTTCTGCCCGGCGATGGCGGTCAACTCCTTGATGGCTTCTTCCATCAACTTGTTGTTCTGGCTCGCGGCGCCAAGGCCGATATTCAGAGAGACTTTCTCAATCCCGGGAACCTGCATCGAAGAAGTGTAGTTGAACTCCTTCTGCAATACCGGAACCACTTTCTCGCGGTATATCTGTTCAAGACGCGTCATCGTCTCTCACCCTATCCAATGATTTCGTTGCACTTCTTGCAGAAGCGAACTTTCTTGCCGTCCTCGGTGTAGCGGTAGCCCACCTTGGTGGCCTTGGCGCACGCATCGCACATCACCATCACGTTGGAGATGTCAAGAGGCATCTCCTTCTCGATGATGCCGCCCGGCTGCTGCCGGTACGGATTGGCGCGCATGTGGCGCTTGACCATGTTGACCTTCTCGACAAGCACTCCGTCCTTCTTGGGAAGAACCTTCAGCACCTTGCCGATCTTGCCCTTGTCCTTGCCGGCGATGACGACCACTTTGTCGTCCTTGCGGATGCGGAACTGTTTCATTTGTGGGCTCCTAGAGCACTTCGGGCGCCAGCGAGACGATCTTCATGAAGTTCTTGCCGCGCAGTTCGCGGGCAACAGGGCCGAAGATGCGGGTGCCCACCGGCTCGCCCTGCTTGTTCAGCAGAACGGCCGCATTGGAATCGAACTTGATGTACGAACCGTCGACGCGGCGGACTTCCTTGCGGGTGCGCACGATGACGGCCTGCATCACGTCGCCCTTCTTCACCTTGCAGTGCGGCAGGGCTTCCTTCACGGAAACGACGACGATGTCGCCCACGGTGGCGTAGCGGCGCTTGGAGCCGCCGAGCACCTTGATGCACGCGACTTTCTTCGCACCGGAATTGTCCGCCACCTGCAGCGTGGATTCTACCTGGATCATCGCAAACCCCTACACGGCTTTTTCGAGAATGGAGACCAGATGCCAGCGCTTGTTGCGGCTGAGCGGACGGTACTCGATGATCTTCACCTTGTCGCCGATGCCGCACTCGTTCTGGGGATCGTGAGCGGTGAACTTGTTGCGGCGGCGCACATACTTCTTCAGCAGGGGATGCTGCACCAGCGTCTCGACGCGAACGACGATGGTCTTGTCGTTCTTGTCGCTGACGACGATCCCGGTGAGCACCCTGCCCTTGCGGTTCATCAGTTCTTCGGACATGGGCTTACCCCTTTTCCTTCAGGATGGTCAGAATCCGGGCGATCTCGCGCTTGGTCGCCGGGAGGTTGGAGGTCTTCTCCAACTGCGCGGTGGCGTGGCGGAAGCGCAGATCGAACAGTTCCTTGCGGGATTCGGCCAACTTGTCCTTGAGCTGTTCAGCGCTGAGCTTTCTCAGTTCTGCGGCGTTCATTCTAGAGGCCCTCCCGCACGACAATGGTCGTCTTGATGGGGAGCTTGTGGGCGGCGCGCGTCAGAGCTTCCTTGGCAAGCTCCAGGCTGACGCCCTTGATTTCGTAAAGCACGCGGCCCGGCTTCACCGGAGCGCACCAGCCCACCGGGGCGCCCTTACCGGAACCCTGGCGAGTTTCGAGGGGCTTGGCGGTGACCGGATGGTCGGGGAAGATGCGGATCCAGACCTTGCCGCCGCGCTTGATGTGGCGCATCATGGCGATACGGGCGGCCTCGATCTGCTGGCTGGACAGCTTGCCGTGTTCTACTGCCTTAAGACCGATATCACCGAAGGAGACAGTGGCGCCGCGGGTGGCCATGCCACGCAGACGGCCCTTCTGCCACTTGCGGAATTTAACCTTTCTGGGGCTCAGCATTACTGTTCTACCTCGTTGTCCAGAATTTCACCCTTGAAAATCCAGACCTTGACGCCGATCACCCCGTAGGTGGTGCGGGCCTCGGCAAAACCGAAGTCGATGTCGGCACGCAGGGTCTGCAGGGGCACCCGACCATCGCGGTACCATTCGGTACGGGCGATTTCGGCCCCGGCGAGGCGGCCGGAACAGGTCACCTTGATGCCTTCGGCGCCGAACTTGCGCGACATGGACACCGTGCGCTTCATGGCGCGACGGAAGGCCACGCGGCGTTCAAGCTGCAGCGCGATGTTTTCGGCAACGAGCTGGGCTTCCACTTCGGGGCGACGGATTTCGTTCACCTCGATGGAGAACTCGCGCTTGAACTTCTTGCGCAGGTCGCCACGAAGCTTTTCGATTTCCACGCCCTTGCGGCCAATGACGATGCCCGGACGCGCGGTGGAGAGGATCAGACGCACCTTGCCGCCGGCGCGTTCGATTTCGATCTTGGAAAGACCGGCATGGTACAGCGTCTTCTTCACGAACTTGCGGATGTTGTGATCCTCGAAGACGAAGCCGGGGTATTCCTTCTTGCTGAACCAGCGCGACTGCCAGTTCTTGTTGTACCCCAGCCGGAAGCCGTAAGGATGTACTTTCTGACCCATAACCTATTCCTGCCCTTCTGCGAGAATCACGGTGATGTGGCTGGTACGCTTCCGAATCTTGGTGGCGCGACCCTGCGCACGCGGAAGAAACCGCTTCCAGGTGGGGCCTTCGTTGATAACGATCTGCTTCACGACCATGGCGTCCACGTCGATGCCGGGCAGCTGCTCGGCGTTGGCGAGGGCGGAACGAAGCACGCCGAAGATGATGTCAGCGGGCTTGTTGGGCGTGAACTTCAGGATATTCATGGCGTCTTCGACAGGCAGCCCCTTCACGTTCTGGGCAACCAGGCGGGCCTTACGCGGCGACACACGCATGAATTTCGCGGTGGCTCTCGATTCCATCGGATTCACCCACTACTTCTTTGCTTTGCTCTTCTTGTCCGCGGCATGCCCGTAGAACGTGCGGGTCGGGGCGAATTCGCCCATCTTGTGACCCACCATGTTCTCGGTGACGAACACGGGAATGAACTTCTTCCCATTGTGGACCGCGAACGTCAGGCCGACCATCTCGGGAGCGATGGTGGACCGACGAGACCACGTCTTGATGACGCGGCGGTCGCTGTTCGACACGGCCAATTCCACTTTCTTGATCAGATGGTCGTCGATGAACGGACCTTTCTTCAGGGATCTGGGCATGCTCTACTCCTACTTCTGACCGCGACGCTTGACGATGAGCTTCGTGGAAGCCTTCTTGCGATCGCGGGTCTTGTACCCCTTGGTGGGCACGCCCCACGGGGTCACCGGATGGCGACCACCGGAGCTGCGGCCTTCACCACCACCCAACGGGTGGTCGATGGGGTTCATGGCGACGCCGCGGACCTTGGGACGACGGCCGAGCCAGCGATTGCGGCCCGCCTTGCCCAACGAGATGTTCTCGTGGTTCACGTTGCCGACCTGGCCGATGGTGGCGCAGCAGGCGGCAAGCACCTTGCGCACTTCGCCCGAAGGCATGCGCAGGAGGGCGTACTTGCCTTCCTTGGCCACCAGCTGGGCGTAGGTACCGGCGGCGCGGCAGAACTGGCCGCCACGACCGGGGTAGAGCTCGATGTTGTGCAGCACGGTGCCGACGGGGATGCGGGCCATGGGCATGGCGTTGCCAGGCTTGATGTCCGCGCCTTCGCCGGCCTGCACCATATCGCCCTGCTTGATGCCGAGCGGGGCGAGGATGTAGCGCTTCTCGCCATCCGCGTAGTGCAGCAGCGCGATGCGGGCGGTACGGTTGGGGTCGTACTCGATATGCGCGACGGTGGCCGCGATGCCGAGCTTGTTACGACGGAAGTCGATGATGCGGTACAGGCGCTTGTGACCGCCGCCGCGACGGCGCATGGTCACGCGGCCATTGTTGTTGCGACCGCTCTTTTTGGTCAGCCCCTCGGTAAGGGACTTCTCGGGCGTGCTCCTGGTGACTTCCTCGAAATCCGAGACGGTCTGGAAGCGGCGACCGGGAGATGTCGGTTTCAGCTTGCGAACAGCCATTGCTTACACTCCCTCGAAGAATTCGATTTTTTCGCCGGGAGCCAGGGTCACATAGGCCTTCTTGCAGCCGGAGATCCGGCCCACGACGCGGCCCTGACGGACCTTGTCGGAAGGCTTCTTGGTGATGACGTTGACGTCGGTCACCTTGACCTTGAAGGCGGCTTCGACGGCCTTCTTGATTTCGATCTTGTTGGCCCGGGGGTTCACGAAGAACACGACCTGCTGGGCCTGTTCCTTCACGAAGGTGGCCTTTTCGGACACCAGGGGCTTCACGAGAATCTGTGTATAATCCATGACCAACCTCCCTACTTCAGCCTGGCCTGGACGGATTCGACGGCGCCCTCGAACATCACCAGCGTCGGGTGCTTCAGAATCTCGTAGACGCTGAGCTGGTCGGCGGTGATCAGGGTAATGCCGGGAATGTTGCGGGCCGAAAGGGCGAGGTTGGCATCCGCTTCGGCGGTGATGACCAGGGCCTTCTCAAGGCCCAGGGCGCCGGCCACCTTGGCGAACAGCTTGGTCTTGATCTCGGGCAGTTCGATGCCCTTGACCACCATCAGGTTCTCGCCGGCAAGCCGCGAGCTGAGCGCCATCTTCAGGGCCAGCTGGCGGACCTTCTTGTTCACCTTGAAGCCGTACTCGCGGGGCTGGGGGCCGAAAATGATGGCCCCGCCACGCCAGATAGGCGAGCGGTTCGAACCGGAACGGGCGCGGCCGGTGCCTTTCTGGCGCCAGGGCTTTGCACCGCCGCCAGAGACGAAGGCGCGGGTCTTGGTGGCATGGGTGCCGGAGCGCAGCCCGGCGCGGTGCGCACGGACCACGAGATTGAGAATCTCAGGCTTCACCTCGACCTCGAACACCTCGGGAGCGAGCGTCAGTTCGCCGGCTTCCTTCTTGTTCTGATCGTATACTTTCACCACAGCCATGTGATCATCCTCATTTCGTTACTGCTTGCGCACCAGGACCAGGCCGTTCTTGGGGCCGGGAACGGCACCCTTCACCAGAATGACGTTGTCTTCGGCGCGGATGTCGACGATCTCGAGATTCTTGACCGTCACGCGCTCGTCACCCCAGTGGCCGGCCATCTTCTTGCCCTTGAACACGTGGCCCGGGAAGGTGTTGTTACCGATGGAACCACCGGAACGATGCACCTTTTCGCAGCCGTGCGTGTCCTTGGAGCCGGCGAAGTTCCAGCGGCGCATGACGCCCTGGTACCCCTTGCCTATGCTGGTGCCGGTCACCCTCACCTTTTCGCCGGCGGCGAACAGGGACACGGTGAGTTCCTGGCCGACTTCGAATTCGGCAGGCGCTTCCAGGCGAATTTCGCGGAGGTTGCGGAAAAGACCCTTGCCGGCCTTGGCGAAGTGGCCACGGGCGGGCTTGGTCACGTGCTTTTCCTTGGCTTCCTCAAAGGCGATCTGCACGGCGTCGTAGCCGTCGGTTTCGCCGTTGCGAACCTGGATGACCGGACAGGGACCGGCCTGGATGACCGTAACAGCCACGGCGGAACCATCACTGGCGAAAATGCGGGTCATGCCGACCTTGCGACCCAGGATACCCAATTTCTCAGCCATGACTTCCTCTCACTAGAGCTTGATTTCGACGTCCACACCGGCGGGCAGGCTCAGCTTGCCCAGTGCGTCCACGGTCTGCTGCGTAGGCTCGAGGATGTCCATGAGCCGCTTGTGGATGCGCATTTCGAACTGCTCGCGCGACTTCTTGTCGACGTGCACGCTCCGGTTGACGGTGTACTTGTGAATGTTGGTGGGCAGGGGGATGGGACCAGCCACCCCGGCGCCCGTGTTGCGCGCCGTATCCACGATTTCCGCCACAGCCTTGTCGAGGATGCGGTAATCGTAAGCTTTCAGCTTGATTCTGATACGATCACTGCTAACTGTCGTCATTGTTGATTACTCCGTTATCTGGCAAACGTACCCTTGCCGTCCGACGCCTGACTGCCATGAGGTGAGAGGCAGGTGCCGTAGGCTGCAGAGTTCCTCACGTTCGGTGGCGGCACACCGAGACCCGCCATAAGCATCCGGAGCTACGCGATACCCGGACGCCGCTTCCGCGACGTGGGCACAGGTGGCATGTGACGCCATGGCGGCTTGCCGTCCGGCGGGGGACGGGGTGCCGTGATCTTCGAGGATTTGGAGCGATGGAGAGAAAGACTGGAGGGGGAGCCGGCTGGCACACCCAAAGGCCTTCTCATCGCCTCGCGGAGCCGCATTCACAGCATCCGTCCGGGAAGATCACCCATGTTGTCGCCAGCCTGGCCCTGGCCGGAGCATGCTCCGGCGAGTGCAGGTGGTCCACAGGGGTCACCGAATGGGGGCACGAAGCGCCCCGCACGTACAGTACCTTACAGCCCGCCAACAAGGGGTTAACGACGGACTGGAACGGCATGACATAATTGCGGCATTCGGTAACGCCTGCAATTGTCAAAGCTTGGCTTGCGCCAAACGCATCAGGACAGGCTCGACCCGCCCTTCCCCTGCCGTTACAGGGGCCCCCGAAGCTTCGGGGATCACGTTTTTCACACCGGAGAACCGGCGCGAGGCAATTCATTACCCCAGCGCCCCTCCCCCGTCAAGAATTTTCGAAAAAAAAGAGCCCCGGGCAAACACCCGGGGCTCTGCTTTCTACGGAGTCCTTTACCGACGGCTCCGCTTCTCCACGAGAGGAAGGACTAGCCCTTCTTCTTGATCACTTCTTCGGCAAGCTGGGCCGGAACCCGCTCGTAGTGATGGAACTGCATGGAGAAGGTGGCGCGGCCCTGCGTCTTGGAACGCAGGTCGGTGGCGTAGCCGAACATCTCGGACAACGGCACCTGGGCGCGCACTGCCTGGGAGCCCACGCGGGCTTCCATGTTCTGCACGCGACCGCGGCGGCCGTTCAGGTCGCCCATGACGTCGCCGAGGTATTCGTCGGGGGTCACCACTTCCACGTCCATGATCGGTTCAAGCAGAACCGGCGAGGCCTTGTGGATGGCGTCCTTGATGGCCATGGAGCCGGTCACGTAGAACGCCTGCTCCGAAGAGTCGACGTCGTGGTACGAACCGAACACCAGGTTGACCTTGATGTCCACGGTGGGGAAGCCCGCCAGCACGCCGCTCTTCAGGGCGTCCTGGATACCCTTGTCCACCGGGGCGATGTATTCCTTGGGGATGACGCCGCCGGTGATCGAGTTGACGAACTCGTACCCCTTGCCGGGGTTCGGTTCGATCTCGATGACCGCGTGACCGTACTGGCCACGGCCACCCGACTGCTTCACGTGCTTCGTATCCGACTTGGACGAAGACGTGATGGTTTCGCGGTACGCAACCTGGGGCTTGCCCACGTTGGCGTTGACGCTGAACTCGCGGGTCAGGCGGTCGACGATGATCTCGAGGTGCAGTTCGCCCATGCCCGCGATCAGGGTCTGGCCGGTTTCCTCGTCGCCCTTCACGCGGAACGACGGGTCTTCCTTGGCCAGCTTGGCGAGGGCGGCGGACAGCGCATCGCGGTCGGCCTTGGTCTTGGGCTCGATGGCCACTTCGATGACCGGCTCGGGGATATCCAGCGATTCGAGCACAACGGGGCGCTTTTCGTCGCACATGGTATCACCGGTGGAGGCCTGCTTCAGGCCCACCACGGCCACGATGTCGCCAGCGCCCGCCCACTTGATCTCTTCACGCTTGTTGGCGTGCATGCGCAGCAGGCGGCCGACGCGTTCCTTCTTGCCGGTGGTCGAGTTCAGCACGGTCATGCCGGACTCGATGAAACCGGAGTAGATGCGGAAGAAGGACAGGTGCCCGATGTACGGGTCGGAGAACAGCTTGAACACCAGACCGGCCAGAGGCTCCTTGTCGCTGCAGGGGCAGACGATGGTTTCCTCTTCGTTGTCGGGGTTCATGCCCTTCATCTGCTCGATGTCCAGGGGCGAAGGCAGGAAGGCGACCACCGCGTCAAGCAGCGGCTGCACGCCCATGTTGCGGAAGGCCGAGCCGCAGAACACCGGAACGATGTTGCGGGCAATGGTGGCCTTGCGCACGCACGAGATGATTTCTTCCTCGGTCAGCTCTTCGCCGCCCAGGTACTTCTCGAGCAGGGCTTCGTCCTCTTCGGCCACGGCTTCGACCATGGCGAGGCGCTTTTCCTGGTACAGGTCCATCATGTCGGCGGGCACGTCTTCTTCCGTGAACTCCACGCCCTTGCTGGACTTGTCGAACTTGATGGCCTTGCCGGTGATCAGGTCGACCACGCCTTCGAACTTGTCTTCGCTGCCGATGGGCAACTGGATGGGGATGGGCTTGGCGCGCAGGCGCTCGACCATCATGTCGACGCAACGGAAGAAGTTGGCGCCGATGCGGTCCATCTTGTTGACGAAGCAGATGCGCGGAACGCCGTAACGGTTGGCCTGGCGCCACACCGTTTCCGACTGCGGCTCGACGCCGGCAACGGCGTCGAACACGGCCACGGCACCGTCAAGCACGCGCAACGAACGTTCGACTTCGATGGTGAAGTCCACGTGGCCGGGCGTGTCGATGATGTTGATGGTGTGATCCTTCCAACTGCACGTGGTGGCAGCGGAAGTGATGGTGATGCCGCGTTCCTGCTCCTGCTCCATCCAGTCCATGGTGGCAGCGCCATCATGAACTTCGCCGATCTTGTGGGAAACGCCGGTGTAATAGAGGATGCGCTCGGTGGTCGTGGTCTTGCCCGCATCAATGTGGGCCATGATCCCGATGTTCCTCTGCCGTTCGAGGGGGACGGTTCTGGACACGATGGGTACTCCGGCGCCCTACCAGCGGTAATGGGCGAAGGCCTTGTTGGCTTCGGCCATGCGGTGGGTGTCTTCCTTCTTCTTCACGGCGCCGCCGCGACTGTTGAAGGCATCGATGAGCTCGGCGGAAAGCTTCGCGGACATGCCCTTCTCGCCACGCGAGCGGGCATAGTTGATCAGCCAGCGGATGGCCAGGGAAACCTGGCGATCGGGCCGCACGTCCATGGGCACCTGATAGGTGGCGCCGCCCACGCGGCGGGCCTTCACTTCAAGGTGCGGCTTCACGGACTCGACGGCGCGTTCGAACGCCTTCAGGGGCTCTTCGCCGGTCTTTTCGCCCAGGGTTTCGAGCGACTTGTAGAATAAACGTTCTGCCACACCCTTCTTGCCGTCGTACATCAGGCGATTGATGAAACGGGCGGCCAGCCGGCTGTTGTACACCGGATCGGGCAGAATTTCACGTCTGGGGACGGGACCTTTACGAGGCATCGAAATACTCCCTTGCTATTTGGGACGCTTGGCGCCGTACTTGGAACGGCCCTGGCGACGATCCTGCACACCGGCAGTGTCGAGGGTGCCGCGCACGATGTGGTAGCGGACACCGGGCAAGTCTTTCACGCGGCCGCCGCGGATCATGACGACCGAGTGTTCCTGCAGGTTGTGGCCTTCACCGGGAATGTAGGCGGTAACTTCGATACCGTTGGTGAGGCGCACGCGGGCAACCTTACGCAAGGCGGAGTTGGGCTTCTTCGGGGTGGTGGTGTACACGCGGGTGCACACGCCACGGCGCTGCGGGCAGGCCTGGAGAGCGGGGGTCTTCTTCCGCTTCAGCACTGCCTTGCGCTCTTTGCGAATGAGCTGGTTGATAGTGGGCATTCTGCTCCTCCGTGAAAGTGGATCGGAAACAATCGGTAAAGGCGCATGGGCATAGCCCAGCGCCTGACCGTTGTCAAGCAACATGATACGGAACCCGCCCATCACCTACGGGCAGGTTCACG
Source organism: Nitratidesulfovibrio termitidis HI1 (assembly GCF_000504305.1). Lineage (NCBI taxonomy): Bacteria > Pseudomonadati > Thermodesulfobacteriota > Desulfovibrionia > Desulfovibrionales > Desulfovibrionaceae > Nitratidesulfovibrio > Nitratidesulfovibrio termitidis. The sequence continues at coordinate 127,969 of NZ_KI632512.1, read as the reverse complement.
CCGAACGCACGGTCACACGGGCTACCGGACGCGCCGCAAGCGCTCCGGTGGGGCGGGGTTCCAGCAGCCAGCGTCCCCGCAAAATCGCCCACCATGGTCCTGAACCCAACTTCTGTACCCCTTTTCCTTCTGATGGACAAGTTTTTTCCACACCCCGGCACAGCATCCCACGCATGCACCCTGCGCGCATCCCCCTGGCGCTCCGCAGGCACGCCCTCTATCAGCCACAGAAACCCGGCGGGCCCATGCTCCGGGGACATATATATGTATGATGCATCCCATGCAGTCACGCGCCCGCCCCCGCCCCTGCCCCGAACTCCGGTTGTCATGGTGCGCCCCTGCCGCGCCCCTTCCGACCGCAAAGGTCGTGCGCCGGCACCCCTTGGTCATTTTATCACAACCAAATTGGTGGACAATCGTCACGTCCGGCAGGTGACACTGGCAGGCACCCTGCCCGGAACAACGTGCCGCCGCCCCCTGCATGCACAGTGGCGCGCTGCCGTCAACCGTCTAAAATTACGGTAAATCAACAACAGCACACAGGCCGTCCGCTGGCATGGTCGCACCACGCATCAACCGCCATCCTCCGATACAGGGGCGCACCGCCTTCCGCCCCGGCGCCACATTGCGCGCCATTCCAACACCGGCACGGCTGCCCATGCCACGGCGCCGCCTATTCCCCGCCGCCCGTGTGCCGCACGGGGCGCGCCCGGACCGAGGCAAAATCAGCGGGCTGACGCTTTTCTCCCATTTGCCGCTTGACATTATGTAAAATATTTCACAAGAGGGATGCGTGGACGGCGAGATGCACTCCCGAATGCACCGCCGCTCCCGCATGCTTCTCGCACGAGAACAGCTTTTTTCGTACGCCGCCGCCCCGAAGCGGCGCGCCATGGCAACAACACATTCATTTGGAGGATGGAAGGTATGTCCAAGCTGGTTCCCCCTCATGGTGGTAAGGGCCTCGTCTGCTGCCTGCTCGAAGGTGCCGCCCGCGAAGCCGAACTCAAGAAGGCCGCTGGCCTGAAGCAGATCGAAATCAGCTCGCGCACCAAGGGCGACCTCATCATGATGGGCATCGGCGGCTTTTCTCCGCTGAACGGCTTCATGAAGAAGGCCGACTGGAAGAGCGTCTGCGAAAAGATGACCACCGCCGACGGCACCTTCTGGCCCGTGCCGGTGACCATGGACATCTCCAAGGAAGACGCCGCTGCCGTGAAGGTGGGCGACGAAGTGGCCCTGGTGCGCAAGGGTGAAACCTTCGCCACCATGAAGGTCGAAGAAATCTACGAAATGACCGAAGCCGACAAGAAGTGGGAATGCGAGCTCGTCTTCAAGGGCGACGGCCCCGACTCCCAGAAGTTCTGGGAAGTGGCGCTCGAAGACCACCCCGGCGTGAAGATGGTCATGGAACAGAAGGAATTCAACGTCGCCGGTACCGTCAAGGTGCTGTCCGAAGGTGACTTCCCCACCAAGTTCGCCGGCGTGTACAAGCGCCCCGCCGAACTGCGCGCCGAAATGGAAGAACGCGGCTGGGCCAACGTTGCCGCCCTGCAGCTGCGCAACCCCATGCACCGTTCGCACGAATTCCTGGCCAAGATCGCCATCGAAGTGTGCGACGGCGTGGTCATCCACTCCCTGGTGGGCGCCCTGAAGCCCGGCGACATCCCCGCCGAAGTGCGCGTGAAGTGCATCGACACCCTGGTCGAAAAGTACTTCGTGAAGCAGAACGTCATCCAGGCCGGCTACCCCCTGGACATGCGTTACGCCGGTCCCCGCGAAGGCCTGCTGCACGCCACCTTCCGCCAGAACTACGGCATCAACCGCATGATCATCGGCCGTGACCACGCCGGCGTGGGCGACTTCTACGGCATGTTCGAAGCCCAGACCATCTTCGACAAGATCCCCTACGTCAACGAAGCCTGCCCCGAGCCCGGCAAGGCCCTGATCTGCACCCCGCTGAAGATCGACTGGACCTTCTACTGCTACAAGTGCGACGGCATGGCCTCTCTGCGCACCTGCCCGCACGGCAAGGAAGACCGCGTCATCCTGTCCGGCACCAAGCTGCGCAAGGCCCTGTCCGACGGCGCCCCCGTTGCCGACCACTTCGGCCGCGACGAAGTGCTGGAAATCCTGCGCGCCTACTACGAAGGCCTGACCGAAAAGGTCGAAGTCAAGATGCAGCAGGCCGCTTCCGGCTCCGTGATGAAGTAGGCCCCGGCCACTTCAACGCTCGCTACATCGGGGAGGCGCCGCAAGGTGCCTCCCTTTTTTGCGTGAACTTGCGGGTTGGTACGGCCTCAACGCCGCCCCTTAAAAAAATCACCTGCTTTTCCATAGTATTACAAAAACACAAAATACGGGGTTCCAAGGGGCGGCAGCCCCTTGGCCGCCGGAGGCCTACAAAAACAGACGTTGCCAACAACATGGGCGCGGTCCCAGCCGGGAGCCGCGCCCATGTGCATCAATAATGACAAGGACGGATTGGAAACAGTCCCTAGCGTGCCCACCACGGCACATGTGACCAGCCGGAGCGCAGCCCTTCGCGCCAACGCGCGGCATCGGGATCCACCTCGTCCAGCAGGGCATGGAAGCGTGGCGAATGGTCCAGGTGCACGGTGTGGCAAAGCTCGTGCAGCAACACGTGACGGGCCAGTTCGCGCGGCAGGAACAGCAGGCTGGCATTGCAACTGATGGTGCCCCGCGCGGAGCAACTGCCCCAGCGGGTCTGCTGCATGCGCACCACGCAGCGCTGGTAGCGAAAGCCGTGCTCCACGGCCAGCCCGTGCAACCACGGGGCCAGACGCCGCTTGGCCACGGCGCGCAGCCAGTCGCGCAGCAGATCCACGGCCACGCCGTCGCCCGCCCCTCCGTCCGGCACGCGCAGGCGCAGGGCGGTGTCCACTTCGCGCAGTTCCGGGCGCATGCCCGGCGCAAGGGGGGCGCGGATCACGGCATAGCGCGCCTGCACCGCAGGCAGGACCACCTCGCCGGGGACACTGCGGATGCCGTCCGGCCCCAGGAACGCCCCACCGCCGGGAAAGACGGAAGGGGTTGCGCCAGCACCCGGCCCGTCCGTCCCCCCGGGCACCGCACCATTCCCCCCCTTCACGCCGGGTACCGGCTCGGCCAGACCGGCCCGCAACAGAGCCCGCACGATCCACGTGCGGTGCCGTTCCAGCACCTCCGGAATGCGCGTGGCGCTGAAACCGGGCGGTATCACCACCTCCAGCCCGCGTCGTGGCACGATGCGCAAGCGCACCCGCCGGGCACGGGGGCTGGTGCGCACGTCGTGTCGGGGCGGCCAGGCAACGTCGCCGGGCATGGGGACACAGCCCTCCCCGCCGCCAGGCCCGATGCCCGAAACGGTATCTGACCCGGCTTGACGCACGGTGTCACGCCTGGCGTATGTCCCGGCATCGGGTGCGGCGTCAGTTCCGGCATCAGTTCCGGCATCAGTTCCGGCATCGGGGCCGCCGGCATTCGCGCCATCCGGCCCTGCTTCCGGCCATCCGGATCGGATTCCGGCAAACCGTCGCAACAAATCTTTCAGGGGGTTCGTTGGGCTCATGTGTACGGGGCTTTACCTGTGCCTGTTTAGCGCATAGTATCGCGTCGCCTCGGGCTGGCCTTTACGCAAGACCCGCACTGGAGATTCGAGACATGCTCGCGTCAAACCGTTCCGCCTCCCTCTGGGGCGGCTTTCTGCTCGCCACGCTGGGCGCGGCCTTCTGCGCCTGGGCCGCCATTGCCCCGTCCGAGTCGCTGTGCGTCAGCACCGGCTGTTCGCTGTACCGCAACCTGACCATCTGGGGCCTGCCCCTGTGGTGGTACGGCACGGGCGCGTTCTCGCTCCTAGCCCTGTTCTGCATCTTCGGCAAGCAGGGCGCCGCGCGCGGGTTCGTCTGGCTGATGCTGGCCGCCGACACGGCACTGCTGGCGCTGATGGCCCTCACCGCCCCCTGTGCGGCCTGCCTTGTGGTGGCCGCGCTCATCGCGGGGGCCTTCGTGGCCATTCCCGGCGAACCGCGCCGCGACAGGCAACTGCGCATTTCCATCCTGCTCCTGGTGTGGGGCGGCCTGTTCTTCGCCAACGGCACGGCCCTGGCCACCGAACGCATGGGCGCCTGGAACCTTCAGGGACCGGACAGCGCCCCCGTCACCCTGTATTTCTCGCCGTCGTGCCCGGCCTGCCGCCAGGCCATCGCCGCCCTTGCCGGGGCCGCACCGGACACCGTGGCCTACCGCCCGGTGGCCGAAAACGACGATGACATCCTGTCCATCGAGCAGATGCGGCGCGCCGTCGAACAGGGGGCGTCCGTGGCCGATGCCCTGCGCACGGCGGTGGATGCCCCGACTGCCTCGCCGGGTCCCGCAATGTCCCTGTTCGAACAGGTCCGGCTGCGCTGGAAGTTGCTGCGCAACAAGGCCCGCGTGCTGTCCTCCGGTGCGGACAGGCTGCCGGTGATGCTGATGGCGGGCATGCCCCGGCTTCCTTTCGGCCACGGTGCGGACGGCGCCGCGCCTGGCGCGGGCACGCCCCCTTCGCAGCTCCCTCGCTCCGCCGCACAGCAGCAAGGGCCCTTCTCTCCGGCGCCAGGGACGGTACAGAGCCCGGCGCAGGGCCAGACGGGCAAGCCCGCCCCTGCCCCCACGGGCCAGGACGCCTCCCTGCCGTTCCTGACCAACGACTTCGCCGGGTGCGCGCAAACACCCAACAGCAACGCGACCTGCGACTAGACCACGCGCGGGGCCATGACGCCCCGCGCCATCACCTGCGCCCCACTACCTCCGAAGCCTTCCCCTTCCCCGACATCCCGATGCGGACCCGCTAAAGGCCCGGGTGTGAACCCGCCAAGCCCCCCCGAGCCACGGCCATCCGACAATCATCGGAGGGGCGAGCCGCCCCTCGCCCCCTGCCACACCCGCGAATTGATCAACCAATCAGAACACGCAAGATTTGTTGACCTTTCGGGTGTTTCAGACTATGTGAAAAAAATCATTTTTTCAGGCATCACACTCGCGCGCCCCGTGCGCGGGGTTTGTCCGGGGAGGCGACGCATCCCCCCTTTTCGCTTGGACAAAGCGAAAGAAACGCCGTATAGGGGGGTGCGCCGCAAGAGGCGCGCCCGCTAACCGCAATGGCAAAGAGTTCACATGACCATCAGGGACCTGCTCGCCGAGCACAAGGACGCCATCATCCACAAATGGATAGACGCCATGTATGGCACCTATCCGTTTGACACCGTGGGTTTCCTGCGCAGCAGCAGGGACCAGTTCTCCAATCCCGTGGGCCACACCACTGCGGCATCCGCCGTGGTCATCTTCGACGCCATCGCAGGCGACGACGTGGACGAGGCCCATCTTTCCGAGGCCATAGAGGATGTCATCCGCATCCGGGCCATCCAGAATTTCACCCCCGAGCAGGCCGTGGGCGTGCTGTTCGTGCTGAAGACGGTGCTCCGCCAGATACTGCGGTCCGCCATCGTGCAGCACGGGTTGCACGACGAGCAGCTGGAGGTGGAATCGCGCATCGACACCGTGGCGCTCCTGGCCTTCGGCAAGTATGCCGCCTGCCGCGAACGCCTGCACATGATGAAGGTGGACGACTTCAAACGTGGATACGCCCAGCTCCTGCGCAGGGCTGAACGTATATTGGACAAGCCGGTAGGGGAACCGGACACGCAGAAACCGATAGCCTAGCAGCGAGGTAACGGAATGTTCATTTCACTTTTAGCGGTCATTGCGCTGGGTTGCATCGCCTGGCTGGGAGCGGCCTCAGGCTTCCAGTACCTTATCGGGGTGGTGTTGCCGTATGCCGCGGTGCTCGTGTTCATCGGCGGTTTCGTCTGGCGGATGGTGGATTGGGCCAAGTCGCCCGTGCCCTTCCGCATCCCGACCACGGGCGGCCAGCAGAAATCGCTGGACTGGATCAAGCCCGCCCGGCTCGACAGCCCCTTCACCACCGCTGGCACCGTGGGGCGCATGCTTCTCGAAGTGCTGCTGTTCCGGTCGCTTTTCCGGAACACTTCGGTCGAAATCCAGAAAGGCCCCCGCGTGGTCTACTATTCGGCCAAGTGGCTGTGGCTTTTCGCGCTGCTGTTCCACTACTGTTTCCTGCTGATCTTCATCCGGCACTTCCGGTTCTTCCTCGAACCGGTGCCCTTTGCCCTGACGGCCATCGAGTTCGTTGACGGCATCATGCAGATCGGCGTGCCCCGCATGTTCATGACCGACGTGCTCGTCGTCGCGGCCCTCGGCTTTCTGCTTGCCCGCCGCCTGTTCAACGAGAAGGTGCGCTACATCTCGCTGGCCAACGACTACTTTCCGTTGTTCCTGCTGCTTGGCCTCGTGGGCAGCGGCATCTGGATGCGCTACTTCGCCAAGGTGGACATCGCCGCGGTCAAGGTGCTGACCATGGGCCTCGTGACCATGAATCCCGTACTGCCCGAAGGCATTGGCGCGGCGTTCTTCATCCACATCTTCCTGCTCTCGTGCCTGCTTGCGTACTTCCCGTTCAGCAAGCTGATGCACATGGGCGGCGTCTTCCTGAGCCCCACGCGCAACCTGCCCAACAACACGCGCGCGGTGCGCCACGTGAACCCCTGGAACCCGCCCAAGAAGTACCGCACCTACGCGGAATACGAAGACGAGTTCCGGGAACTGATGGAAGAGGCGGGGCTGCCTGTCGACAAAACCTCTGAAGAAGCCGCTGCCGCCGAGTAAGGAGCCGACATGTCCAAACTGCCAACTCCCGACAAGCTGATCGCGACCATCCCCACCTTCCCCATGGAAGGATGGATGGACACCAAGCCGGACTTCAAGCCCGGCACGTGGTGCTATCCGGCCAAGGTCGACAACATGAAGGCCCTCGGCATGCCGAACCCGCACGAGTGGTCGGCCGATCAGGAAGACTGGAACCTGCCGGAGAACTGGGAAGAGATCATCTACGAAGGCCTCAAGCAGCGCCTGGCCAAGCACCGCTCGCTGAAGGTCTTCATGGACATCTGCGTGCGCTGCGGCGCCTGCGCCGACAAGTGTCACTTCTTCATCGGCACGGGCGACCCCAAGAACATGCCCGTGCTGCGCGCCGAGTTGCTGCGCTCGGTGTACCGCCGCGACTTCACCACGGCTGGCAAGCTGCTGGGCAAGCTGGCTGGCGCCCGCAAGCTGGACAAGGACGTCATCAAGGAGTGGTTCTACTACTTCTACCAGTGCACCGAATGCCGCCGCTGCTCGCTGTTCTGCCCCTACGGCATCGACACCGCGGAAATCACCGCCATCGCGCGTGAGCTCTTGCACGAGCTTGGCCTTGGCATCCACTGGATCATGGAACCGGTGTTCAACTGCAACCGCACCGGCAACCACCTTGGCATCCAGCCGCACGCCTTCAAGGAAATCGTCGAGTTCCTCTGCGAGGACATCGAGACGGTGACCGGCATCAAGATCAACCCGCCCTTCAACGAAAAGGGCCACGAGATCGTGTTCATCACGCCCTCGGGTGACGTGTTCGCCGACCCCGGCATCTACACGTTCATGGGCTACCTGATGCTGTTCCACGAAATCGGGCTGGACTACACCCTGTCCACCTACGCATCGGAAGGCGGCAACTTCGGCTCGTTCACCACCTTCGACATGGCGAAGAAGCTGAACGCCAAGATGTACGCCGAAGCCGAGCGCCTTGGCTCCAAGTGGATCCTGGGTGGCGAATGCGGCCACATGTGGCGCGTGGTGCACCAGTACATGGACACCTTCAACGGCCCCACCCCGCCCAAGATGGAAGTGCCCAGGTCGCCCATCACCGGCACGGTGTTCAAGAACGCGGCGTCCACCAAGATGGTGCACATCGCCGAGTTCACGGCCGACCTCATCAAGCACAACAAGCTGCGCCTCGACCCCAGCCGCAACGACCACCTGACCGTGACCTTCCACGACTCGTGCAACCCGGCGCGCGGCATGGGCCTGCTGGATGAACCCCGCTACGTGATCCAGAACGTGTGCAACAACTACGTGGACATGCCCGAGAACACCATCCGCGAGCAGACCTTCTGCTGCGGCGGCGGTTCCGGCCTGAACACCGACGAAATCATGGAAATCCGCATGCGCGGCGGCCTGCCCCGCGGCAATGCCCTGCGGTACGTGCAGCAGAAGCACGGCGTGAACACCATGGCCTGCATCTGCGCCATCGACCGGGCCACCCTGCCCCCGCTGGCCAACTACTGGGCCCCCGGCGTCACGGTCTACGGTACCCACGAGCTGGTGGCCAACGCCCTCGTGATGCGCGGCGAACAGAAGCGCACCATGGACCTGCGGCAGGAAGAACTGCCCGGTATGGAGGATGAATAACCATGTATAACGGCAAATACATCATCCCCGGCATCGTGATTTTCGTCGGGCTGTTCACCTTTCCCTTCTGGTCCAACCTGCTGACGCCCAAGTACGAGCGTCCGCAGCTGGCCCTGCCCGCGGGCCAGAAGGAATGCATCGAACCGGCCGAATACATGCGCGCCGAGCACATGCACATTCTCGACGTGTGGCGCGACCAGGCCCTGCGCGAAGGCAAGCGCGCCTATGTCGCCTCCAACGGCAAGGTCTGGGACATCAGCCTGCAGAACACCTGCATGAAGTGTCACACCAACAAGGCCGATTTCTGCGACAAGTGCCACAACTCCAACAGCGTGAACCCCTACTGCTGGGATTGCCATGTGGCGCCGAGGGGGAACCAGTAATGAGCACCACCAGAAGACAATTCCTGAAGATCGCCGGGCTCGCCGCCTTCGGCCTTGGCACTTCGACCGCGCTGGACGCGGCTGACGCCGTCGCCAAGGACATGCCGGGCGCCAAGTACGACGTGGGCGGCAAGCACCTTGCCGCCAAGCGCTGGGCCATGGTCATCGACACCCGCAAGCTGGAATCGCGCGAGGACTTCGATCGCATCATCCACGCCTGCCATTCGGTCCACAACGTCCCTTCGATTCCCACCAAGCAGGAAATCAAGTGGATCTGGACCGACAAGTACGACCATGTCTTCACCGACGACATGAGCGAGCACCTGTCCCCCGCCGTGCGCGAAAAGGACTACCTGCTGCTGTGCAACCACTGCGAAAACCCGCCCTGCGTGCGCGTGTGCCCCACCAAGGCCACCTTCAAGCGCGCCGACGGCATCGTGGTGATGGACTACCACCGCTGCATCGGCTGCCGCTTCTGCATGGCCGGGTGTCCGTACGGCGCGCGCAGCTTCAACTTCGGCGATCCGCGCCCCTACCTGAAGGACGTGAACCCCACCTTCCCCACCCGCATGCGCGGCGTTGTGGAAAAGTGCACCTTCTGCTCCGAACGGCTTGAGGTGGGCCTGCTGCCCGCCTGCGTCGAAGCCTCGAACGGGGCCATCCTGTTCGGCGACCTCGACGACCCGAATTCGCCGGTTCGCAAGGCCCTTGCCGAGAACTTCAGCATTCGCCGCAAGCCCTCCATCGGGACCCAGCCCGGCGTCTACTACATCGTGTAGGAGGAGAAGCCATGATCGAGAAGGTTCTGAAAGGCTCCCCGGCGTTCTACATCTGGTTGCTGTTTCTTGGCGGCATCGCGAGCCTGGGCGTCTTCGCGTACATCTTCCAGCTGAACTACGGGCTGACCATCACCGGCATGAGCCGCGACGTTTCGTGGGGGCTGTACATCTCGCAGTTCACCTACTTCGTCGGCGTGGCGGCCTCGGCCGTCATGCTGGTGCTGCCCGCCTACTTCCATCACTACAAAAAGTTCAAGAAGATGATCATCCTCGGCGAGTTCATGGCGATCTCGGCCGTGCTGATGTGCATGCTCTTCATCGTCACCGACATGGGGCAGCCGCAGCGCATGCTGAACGTCATCCTGCACCCCACGCCGAACTCCATCATGTTCTACGACATGATGGTGCTCATGGGGTACCTGTTCATCAACGCGCTGGTCGGCTGGGTTACCCTGGAAGCCGAGCGCCACGATGTTGACCCGCCCAAGTGGATCAAGTTCTTCATCTACCTGTCGGTGGTGTGGGCGTTCTCCATCCACACCGTCACCGCCTTCCTGTACGCGGGCCTGCCCGGTCGCCACTACTGGCTGACGGCCATCATGGCTGCCCGCTTCCTGTCCTCGGCCTTTGCCTCCGGTCCGGCCATCCTGCTGCTGCTGGTCATCGCGCTGCGCCGCCTGACCGGGTTCGATCCGGGCCGCGAAGCCATCCAGACCCTGACCAAGATCATCACCTACGCCATGGCCATCAACGTGTTCTTCTTCCTGCTGGAAGTGTTCACGGCCTTCTACAGCGGCATGCCGGGTCACCAGCATCCGCTCACCTTCCTGTTCGTGGGCCACGACGGCCACGCCTCGTGGGTGGTGGGCTGGATGTGGACGGCCGCCGTGCTGGCCCTGCTGTCGCTGTGCCTGCTCATTCCCCCGCAGATCCGCGACAACGAACGCGTGCTGCCGTGGGCGCTGGGCATTCTGGTCATCGCCAGCTGGATCGACAAGGGCCTTGGCCTCCTGATCGGCGGCTTTACCCCCAACCCCTTCGAGACGGTGACCATCTACACCCCCAGCTTCCCGGAAATCCTCGTGACCGTCGGCGTTTACGCCATCGGCCTGATGGTGCTTTCGGTGCTGTGGAAGATCGCCCTCGACGTGAAGAAGGAAGCGGGCACCTTCTAGCCGCTGCCTGACTTGGCGTGATTCGATCGCAAAGGGCCCGTGCCGCATCGGCACGGGCCCTTCTGCATGTGTGCAGGCAGCTCCGCCGCGCGGGACTGCCGCCCCCCCCGTCCATGTCCCCGGCTGCGTCGCTTGGCGGCAGTGCTTGCCAGCCCCCCGCCATCCTTTTCATACGCCGGACAGCACGCAATCGGCCATGCCAGGGCCCCAGGCGCCAGCCGGGCCAGCCCCCCGCACCGGGTTGCCTGACAGGCCAGGGGAGCACAGGGCCAGCATGGCTCTGCCTCGCACACGGCTTCGGCAGGCGAACACGCGATATGCCATGGGGGCTTGGACGCTCCCTGCGCCCCCGGCAAACGCCTTCGTCGAGCCTTGCCCCGCCCTATGACGTCTTCGATCCGGACCGCCCGCACAACACCGGCAGAGGGCGATGCCGTCTCCGCTCTGCACACGTTGGTTCCAGCGTCCTCTCTCTCCCCTCAACGCAAAAGGGCCGCACCCGAAGGTGCGGCCCCATGCATACAGAGAAAGGCAGGGACTAGAACTTGTAGCCCACCGAAAGGCCGAACACGTGGGTACGACCATCGCGCGAGGAACCGTCGTAGATGCCCGAACTGCTGCGGGTGTCGTAGTCGGCGTCTTCGGCCACGATGTAGGTGTACGAAAGGTCCACGGTGTAGCTGTCCCAGTGGAAGCCGGTACCCACGCTGTACAACTGGCGGTCGTCGGTGGGGATCAGGTAGTCGATCTTGTTACCGGGAGCGGGCGACTCGTCATAAACGTAACCCGCGCGCAAATCCATCCACGGAGTGGCGGCGTACTCGACACCAATGCTGTAGCGCCAGGCATCATTCCAGTCCTTCTCCTGGTTGACCAGGGCACCAGCACCGCCGGCAAAGGGAGACTCGTGGTAGATGGCCAGGTTGTCATACAGCGACCAGCGGGTCAGCAGGGCGCCGACTTCGATGCTCAGCTCGGGAATCGGCGAATAGGACACGCCAAAAGCAAGCATGTCGGGCATGGTCACCGAGCCCTTCACATCACAGTCCCTGTAGGTGCCGACCACAGCAGGAATACCGGTCAGCGCGGAACCGATGGTGAAGTCATTCTCGCCACGGGCTTCCTGTTCAATCTGGCTCTTGTAGCTCACGCCAGCGGCCCACTGGTCGTTGAACTGGTAGTGCAGGCCGGCGGTGAGGCCCCAGCCGTAGCTGTCGGCCTCGAGATTCGAATCCACCTCGGCGGCGGAGGGGGTCATGGGGTTGTTGGCGCCGGTGGGGTCGCTCTTCTTGTCCATGTTCAGCTTCAGGGTCATGAACTCGACGCCCACGGCGGCGGACAGCTTGTCGGTGATCTTGAACGCGATGTTGGGATTGTAGGAGATGGTCTGGATTTCGGCGTTATAGATGTTGTAGCGGCCAGCCCAGCGCTCGTCGTCATATTCGGTGCCCAGGCCGAAGCGGGTATAGATGCCCATGCCCAGCCACAGGTTGTCCCTGAGCTGGGTGGTCATGTACCCGTGCGGGGGCAACCAGACGTTATCGGCGCCTTCACCGGTGTAGGTATTGCCGCCGTAGTTCACATCAACCTTGGCGCTGGGGACGATGGCGCTGAACCCGGCCATCACCTGGGTGCCTTCCAGCTGAGTCATCAGGGCCGGGTTGTAGGCCACGGCAGAGGCATCGGGCTTGCGGGCCACCAGGGTGCCGCCCAGCGCGTTGCCGCGCGCGCCCCATTCGTACAGGGCAAAGCCCTCGGCCTGCGCGGTGCCCGCCAGGGCGGTGCACACCAACAGGCACGACACAGCCAACGATTTCAGTCGCTTCATGGATCTCCCCTAGGTTTTTGTATGCCTGCCGCCGAACGATGCGCACGCGCGAAGAGAGTCCCCCGGCGCGGCTTGGCGTCCAAGGGAGAACACACGGAACGTTCCGACTTTTTCAGGCAGAATGACGATTGCCGCTCCCCCGCGCGTTCCCTCTCGGCCAATGGCCGAACGCACGTACCGGGGCACGGCACCCCTTAAGCACAATCGGATGTAGCTATCCGATTCGTCAACGATTTGCAACCATTCGGAAACACCTCGGAAACACGAAAAAAGTAATACTCGCGCACGCCGCCGGAACACTCCCGCGCACATCAGGAACCGCACCGATCCGGCAAGTGCCGCGAGACACGCCCCGGCTGCCCGATGCCGTGGGCAACAAACGCCGCCCCCCTTGCCCCGCCCACAACGCATCGGGGCGCCGGAATCGAACCCATGGTCCGTCCCCGGCGCCCCGACGTGCCGCACGCTCCTGTGCGGCGTCCGCATTCTTTCACTATTCTGGTGCGGGTGTTTCCCGATTCGCATGCCCGGCCTGCGCCCCATTCCGCCGAGCATCCAAAGGCTCGTCCAGCAGGCCCCGCGCGCCCAGCACGGTCTCTATCTCGGTCACCAGGCAGCCGAAATCCACGGGTTTGGAGACGTAGCCGTCCATGCCCTCCGCCAGAAAGCGCTCCCGGTCCCCGGCCATGGCATGGGCCGTCATGGCGATGACCGGCACCCGCGACGGCATGCCCATGCGGCCGCGCAACGCGCGTATCGTTTCCAGGCCGTCCATTTCAGGCATCTGGATGTCCATCAGCAAGAGGTCGCAGGGTTCGCGTTCCAGCCCGGCCAGCACCTCTATGCCGCTGGACACGGTGATCACGTCGTGCCCCATGCGTTCGAAGAAGTACACCGCCAGCTTGCGGTTGATCACGTCGTCTTCGGCCACCATGATGCGCAGCCGCCGCTTCACGCCCCGGATCACCGGCAGGCTGGCCTCACGCGGGCGCGGGACCGTGGATTCGCCCTGGGTAAAGCGCATGGTCAGCACAAAGGTGCTGCCCGCTCCTTCCTGGCTGCGCACCGTGATGTCGCCGCCCATCATCCGCGCGATCTCACGCGAGATGGCAAGGCCAAGCCCGGCGCCGCCGTACTTCTTGGTCAGGAAATTCTCGGCCAGGGTAAACGGCTCGAAGATGCGTTCCCACTTTTCCGAGGCAATGCCCACCCCGGTGTCCTCAACGGTGACACGCAACCCCACCGTGCTCCCCGAGTGGGCCGCCTGCGCCTCCCGCCCGTCTCCGGACACCTGAGGAGGAGTGCCGTCCAGCGCCACCGACAGCGAAACGCCGCCCATCTCGGTGTACTTGATGCCGTTGATGACCAGATTGGTCAGCACCTGGCGCAACCGCGCGGCGTCGCCCACCAGGCGGTCGGGCACGTCGGGCGACACCTCGCAGACAAGGGTCAGGTTCTTCCAGCGGGCCTGCACGTCCAGCACGCGGACCAGATCGTTCACTGTCTCGCGCAGATTGAACGGGGCCTCGTTAAGGGCGATGCGCCCGGCCTCAATGCTGGACATGTCCAGCAGGTTGTTGACGATGGCCAGCAGATCCAGCCCGGCCTGGCGCACCATGCCCAGACATTCTTCCTGTTCACCTGCGGGACCGGCGGCCAGCAGCAACTCGGTCAGCCCGATGATGCCGTTGAGCGGGGTGCGCAGTTCATGGCTGATGTTGGCGAGAAACTGGGTCTTGGCGCGGTTGGCGGATTCCGCCTCCACCCTGGCCTGTTCCAGTTCGCGCGTGCGCACGGCCACCTCGGCGGCGAGGTTCTTGTGGTAGCGACGGTTTTCCGCGCGCAACCGCCCCTGCTCGATGGCCAGGCGCACCCGGTGGCCCAACACCTCAAGGTCCATGATGGGCTTGAGGATGAAATCCCAGGCGCCCCGGCGCACCGCCTCTATGGCGTCCTGCATGACCCCGGTGCCGGACACCACGATGGTGGGCATGTCCGGCCGCTCGGCCGCCAGTTCGCGCAGCACGTCCAGGCCGTCAAGGCCGGGCATGCGCAGGTCCACCAGCACGGCATCGGGCTGCACCGCGCGCACCAGATCAAGGCCGGTGCGGCCATCCGTCCCCTCGTGCACGATGTAGCCCAGGTCTTCGAGATAGGCGGTAATGCTGCGCCGCACCATCGTGTCGTCGTCGATGACGACCAACGTGGGCGCGCCAGACGAGGTGGTCGGGCCGGAAGGGGATGAGGCGGGTAGGCCGCTGGCGGAGCTCATGCCCTCTCCGGCGCGGAAAGACGGCGGAAGATGCCTTGCACCAGATCGTCCATGTTCTGCAACGGCTTGATGTACACGTCGGACCGTTGCACGCCTATGGCGAGAAGCTCAGACGGCAGCTTGTAATTGGTCGAGCCGGTGTGGATGAGATAGCGCAGCGTGGGCAGCGCCTGATGAGCCCGGATGATGAAGTCGTTGCCGCTCATTCCCGGCAGACGCATGTCGATGATGCCCACGTCCGGGCGATGGCGTTCCAGCAGATTCAGCGCGTCTTCACCGCTGCCCGCCGTAACCACCCGGAACCCTTCGTCCTCAAGGTATGCCTCGAGGTTTTCGCGCACCATCTCTTCGTCATCCACCACAAGTATGAGGATGTCGGCATTGTTCATAACTACCCCGTACTGCCCCGATGCTTCCCCCGCCCGGTGCGCCCCTTCGTGGAATACGCGACCGTTGTCAGGCTGACTGGTCGCCGGATACATCATATGCCAGACGCGGCACTGCGTGCAACGCCGGAATGCGCGTCCGACAGCAGGCGCGGCGCCAGTACTGCCCTGAAGGGTTACGATGCCTCGCGGACGATGGCCTGCTCACGCCGCAGCGGGCACCACGTGGGGCGATCCAGCGCGATGTCCAGCGGGCGGTGCTTGGGAGTGGAAAGGTTGCAGCGTGCGGGTTCGCCCTGGCTGCAGAAGGGACAGTCGCTGCACTTGCGGACGACGATGATCATGGTGGTATCCTTGGTTCCGCGCGCTGGCGCGGGTTACATCATGTTGACCGGATCCAGATCGAGCGAGATGCGCAGGTGGCCGATGCCGGGTGTGGCGCCCGTCGCGCCGAACAGCGAACGGATGCTCGGCCAGTCCTCGGCCTTCAGCAGGCACTGGAAGCGTTTGCGTCCGCGCAGCAACGGCAGCGGCGACGGGGCTGGCCCCAGCACCTGTACGCCGCGTTCGCGCCCCTGGGCGCGCACCGCAGTGGCAAAGCGGGCCAGTTCCTCGGCCCCGCCCGCGAAATCCATGGGATAGCTGATGCGCACCAGCGCCAGCCGCACGAATGGAGGGTACCTGCGCCGCTGGCGGATGGCAATCTCGTGGGCATAAAAGCCCTCGTAATCTGCCGTGCGCACGAAATTCCAGCAATAGTGGGAAGGGTCGCGGGTCTGGATGAACACCCGCCCCGGCTTTTCGCCGCGCCCGGCCCGTCCGGCGGACTGCACCAGCAACTGGAAGGTGCGCTCCGCCGCCCTGTAATCGGGCAGATTCAGGCCAAGATCGCCGTCAGCCACCACGGCCAGGGTCACGTCCGGAAAGTGGTGTCCCTTGGACAGCATCTGGGTGCCCACCAGCACCTGCGCCTCTCGCCGGGCAAAGGCCCCCAGGATTTCCTCCATCCGGCCCGGCCTTCGGGTGGAGTCGCGGTCCAGCCGCAGCACCTTGCCCCCGGCAGGCAGATGCGCCGCCAGGGTTTCCTCCAGCTTTTCCGTGCCTTCGCCCATGGGCAGGTAATGCATGCACTTGCAGTTGGGGCAGGTGGTCGGATACGGCACCGAATGGCCGCAGTAGTGACACACCAGCCGCTCGCGCCCCTTGTGGTAGGTAAGGCCGATGTCGCAATGCGGGCAGCGGGCCACGGCGCCGCAGTCCAGGCAGTACATCAGCGGGGCGTAGCCGCGCCGGTTCAGCAGGATCACGGCCTGCTCGCCGCGTTCCACCGTCTCGCGCAGGGCCGCGCCGCTCTGGGCGGCCAGCACCGAATCGGTGGAGGCAAGATCCTTGATGTCCACCAGTTCCACGTCCGGCAGGGTGCCGCCACCGGCCCGCTCGGGCAGGGTGGCCATGGGCAGGCGTCCCTCGTGCATAGCGTGGAAGGTCTTCACGTCCGGGGTGGCAGATCCCAGCACCAGCAACCCCGCGCCCTGCCCCACCCGGAACCAGGCCACTTCCTTGGCCTGATAGGCCAACCCCTCGTCCTGTTTGAACGAGGTGTCGTGCTCCTCGTCCAGCACCACCACACCAAGGTCGGGCGCGGGCAGGAACAGGGCCGAGCGGGTTCCCACCACCAGGCACGGCTCGCGCCGGGCCGCCAGCGCGCGAAAGGTGCGTTCGCGCTGGGATGGGCCCTGATACCCGTGAAAAAAGAACAGCGGCGCGCCGGGAAGGCGTTCGTTGACGTCGCGGCGCAGCTTGCAGGCCAGGGCCACCTCCGGCGCCAGCAGCATCACCGAACGGCCCCGCGCCAGGCATTCACGCGCAAGGTCCAGGTACACCGCCGTCTTGCCGCTGCCGGTCACGCCGTACAGCAGGCGATGCTCTGCGCGCGGGCCGTCCAGCGCGGCCAGAAAGTCGTCCAGGGCCGTGCGCTGGTTCGCGTTCAGCTCGAACGAAGCATCCGGCGGACCGTACAGGCAGGCCGGGCCTTCGCCCTCGGCAGCTTCGTCGCAGGCGCATTCGCCGTCGTCGCGCCGGGTCACCGCCACCAGCCCGCGCTTCAGCAGCCCCTCCAGCGCCGTGGCCGATGCGGCGCCAAGGTCACGCAGCACCGCGCGGCGACTGGCCGAGCCCTTGTCCCACAGGTATTCCAGCAGTTGCACCTGACGCACGGCGGAAGGCCGCACCGGCCATGGCGGGTCCGCCGTCACCGCACACAATTCGGCGTCGGCGGCGTCCTCTGCCTTGTCCAGCACCTCGCCCCGGCCATCCAGCCAGGCCTGACCCAGGCGGTGCAGGGCGGAAGGATCCTTGTCCGCAAGGGGCACAAGGTCGCGAAACTTCAACGTGCGCGCCCGACCGTCCTCGAAAAAGCGCAGCCGCACCTGCGTGGTGCGCAATCCCACTGGCAGAAAGTTGCCCAGTATCTGCCCCTCGCTCACCGCCTGCCGCAGCGCCAACTGGCGCACCATGTCCAGGTACCCGGCGTCCAGCAGCGGCTCGCGCTCCAGCGGCCACAGCATGGGCCGGGGCACCACGCCTTCCGGCAGCGCTCCCGCGCTTGCCGCCGTGTGCGCCTCGTCATCCAGCAGGACGCCCACGCGAACCGCGCCGTTGCCCAGCGGCACCGCCACCCGCGTACCCCGCCGCCATGCCTGCGGCGGCAGCCATGGCGGCACGGCGTACGTCAGCGTGGCGTACGGCGGACTGAGCAGCGCGACGGCGCGAAGCGATGGGACGGCGTTGGTGGGCATGCGCAAGGGGTACCAGAGAGGGGGACAAACACAAGAAGAGAACCGGGGGGCGGAAACTCCTCCCCCCGGCCTTCGTTCACGACATTCCGGAATATCCGGGGATTACGTGCCGCTGTACGGCAGCAACGGCTTGAGCTGGCGCACCAGTTCGTCGCGCAGTTCTTCGTCCTGCAGGGCGAAGTATATGTTGGCGGTAAGGTATTCGGCCCAGTCGCCCGCGTCGAAGCGCATGCCGCGAATCTTCACGGCCAGCAGGCCCCTGTCGTCGGCCAGCATCTGCAGGGCGTCGGTAAGCTGGATTTCGCCGCCGTGGCCGGGCTTCATCTGCTCCAGACAGCGGAAGATGTCCGGGGTGAGCACGTAGCGGCCCACGATGGCCAGGCGCGAAGGCACCTCGCCCAGCTTGGGCTTTTCCACCAGCTTGTTGACCTTGAAGATGCCGGGGGCGAATTCCTCGCCGGAGATGATGCCGTAGCGGTTCACCTTGTCGGCGGGCACTTCCATCACCCCGATGACGGGCAGCCGCTCGGAGGCGGCCACGTCGATGAGCTGCTTGATGCCCGGCGTCATGCCGAACATCAGGTCGTCGCCCACCATGACGGCAAAGGTTTCGTCGCGCACCACGTCACGGGCGCACAGCACCGCGTGGCCAAGGCCCAGCTGCTGCTTCTGGCGGATGGAGATGATGTTGACCATCTCGGCCACCTCGCGCACCTGCCGCAGCATCTCGGTCTTTCCGGCGCGCTCCAGCACCCCTTCCAGTTGCAGGTTGTGGTCGAAGTGGTCCTCGATGATCTTCTTGTCGCGGTTGGTGACGAAGACCACGTCGCCGATGCCCGAGCGCATGGCCTCTTCCACGACGTACTGCACCACCGGCTTGTTGTAGACCGGCAGCATTTCCTTCGGGATGTTCTTGGTGGCGGGAAGCGAACGGGTACCCCAGCCGGCGACGGGAATGACGACCTTGCGGATGTTCATGAGGGGTCTCCTTTGGAATGTGTCGTCGGGTCGGCCTGCGTCGGAAAGGCAAGGACTGAAGGGCGGTCTGCGCCATCACCGCCAGACAACCGGGGCGGCAACCATTCTCAAATGAGGATTTTCGTTCGTTGGCAAGGAAAACAATCCTGCCATGAGGGAGCATGCGGCAGCCGTTATGCGAGTCTTCGAGCATTACGGATGGCGACCGCAGCGCGCTCTTCCTGTATTCGACCGAGCCTCAGCCGTTGGCGAGTCTTCGAGCCTTACGGGTGAGGACAGCAAAGCCATGGCAGGAATGTTTGACCTCGTTGCGCACGATGTCCGTAGGGCTCGCAAGCTCGCCCAACGGCCACGCTTCGCGCCCTTCGGGTCGGACGCCAACGGGCGAAAGGCCCATTTGCAAACTAGCGCAGGTGCTTCTGCACCGTCTCCGCCAGCAGCCCGGCCAGCCGCTTCACCTGCTCGGGGTCCTCGCCCTCCACCATCACGCGGCAGACGGCCTCGGTGCCCGAGTAGCGCAGCAGCACGCGGCCCCTGTCGCCCAGTTCCGCCTCGACCTTGGCCACCCCGTCCAGAACAGGCTGGCATTGCTCGAAGGGAATCTTCCGCTCCACATGAACATTGATAAGCTCCTGCGGGAAAAGCTGCAACTGGCCCGCCAGTTCGGACAGTGGCCGGTCGCGCTCGCGCATGATGCGCAAAATCTGCAGGGCGGCCATCAGGCCGTCACCGGTGGTGCCGTGGTCCATGAAGATGAGGTGGCCGGACTGCTCGCCCCCCAGGTTTGCGCCCTCGCGGCGCATGGCCTCGACCACGTAGCGGTCGCCCACCGGGGTGCGCAGCAGCTTGCAGCCGCGCTCCTTCATGTACACTTCCAGCGCCATGTTGCTCATGACCGTGGCCACAAGCGTGTTGTTGCGCAATGCGCCGCGCCGCAGCATGTCGTCCGCGCACAGGGCCATGATCTGGTCGCCGTCGAGCACGGTGCCCTTCTCGTCCACCACGATGAGCCGGTCGGCGTCGCCGTCCAGGGCCAGGCCCACGTCGGCGCGGGTTTCCAGCACCTTGCCCGCGGCCACGCCGGGGTACAGCGAACCGCACTGGTGATTGATGTTCAGGCCGTTGGGCTCGGTGCCGATCTTGATGACCTCTGCGCCCAGTTCCTCGAGCGCCAGGGGGGCCACCTTGTAGTTGGCGCCGTTGGCGCAGTCGAGCACCACGCGCATGCCGTCCAGGGTAAGGTGCGCGGGAAAGCTGTTCTTCAGGTAGACGATGTACCGGCCCGGAGAGTCCTCGATCTTGGCGGCGCGGCCCACGCGTTCGGGCACGGGGTAATCCCACTGCCAGTCGGGGTCCAGCACCATATCGGTAATCTTGTTCTCCATCTCGTCGGGCAGCTTGAAGCCGTCCTTGTCGAAGAACTTGATGCCGTTGTCCATGAACGGGTTGTGCGAGGCGGATATGACCACGCCAAGGTCCGCCCGCATGTTGCGGGTAAGAAAGGCGATGGCGGGGGTGGGCAGCGGCCCGACCAGGTAGACGTCCATGCCCGCGGCGCACAGACCCGCCGTCAGGGCCGATTCGAACACGTAGCCGGAAAGACGGGTGTCCTTGCCGATGACCACCCGGTGGCGACGATGGCCATTGCGGAAATGTGTGCCTGCCGCAAGGCCCAGACGCAGGGCCACGTCGGCGGTCATGGGATAGATGTTCACCTGGCCGCGCAGGCCGTCGGTACCGAACAGGCGTTTGCCCATCTGCGAATCCTCTCTGGATTGTGCGTTGGCGGCCAGCGCCGCCAGTGCGCCTGAGTACAGCATTTGCGGGGGTTGTTCAATGGTCCGCACAGGCTGCGGACGGTGTGCGCCGGACCGGAAACGGGCGGTCACGGTGTCCGGGGCAGGCGCGGACGCGCCCCCCCGCGCTCAGGGGTTGGCTCCAAATCAGGATTTTGTTCGTTGGCAAGAAAAGCGAGACGGCCATGAGGGAGTGCCCTAGCCGTCAGGTGAGCTTGCGAGCCTTACGGATGGCGACCGCAACGCGTACTCTTGCCGTATTCGACCGGGCCTTAGCCGTTAGGCGAGCGCGCAGCGCGAGTCTTACGGATAAGGACAGCAAAGCCATGGAAGGCGAAGTCTGGCGCTGCCAACGGACAAAAAGACAATGTAGAGACTGCCCCTAAAGACTACTTGCGGAAGGTCACGTTCACCGTGTCGGGCGAAATGTCCTTCAGCCGCACCTTGTCCGGCAGGTCCACCCGCACGGGCAGTTTCTCCTGCCCCGGGGCGACGTCCTCGGGCACTTCGGCGTACACCTTGATGTCGCGCAGCGCCTCGGCGTCCGCGGCGACGGAGGCGGGCATTTCCAGCAGCAGCGTGACCGTGCGCGGCGACACCCGGGCCCGCAGCCCGTGCGGCGGCTGCACGGCCACCTCGCGCTTGAGGGTGGTTTCCTTCATGCGCAGGGCGGTGGCCAGCCGCACGGAAACGGTGGGCGGCGCCGATTCCGTGGCCTCGGGCAGGGTGGGCGTGGCCTGCACCTCCACCGTGCCCGCCTGATCCAGCACGGGGGCAGCCACGACCACCTTCACCTTGTCGATGCGGGACACCAGCGATTCAGGCCCGCGCAGATGCACCCTGGGGGGGGTCACCTCGGTCTTGTCGATGCGCATGTCCACGGGAATGGTGCCGTTGATGTCCACGGCCACGGGCACATCCTTTTCGACGATGGCGTCCACCTCCAGCGTCAGCCGCGAGGGGGTTATCTCCACCACCTCGAAGGCGCGCGCCTCGGGCAGCTTTTCCGCCGTCAAGGGCACGATGTTGGTGCCGCGCTTCAGGTTGCTGAGGTCGATGGCGTAGCTCATGTCGCGCGCGGTCATGACGCGCACCAGCCCCTTGGGGCCGCGCACGCGCACGCTGACCTTGTTGACCAGCCCTTCGCGCACCACGAGGTTCTGGGGGATGCCCTTGAATTCCAGCCGCACCTCGCCCACAACTTCCACCCGTTCGCGCCCGGTGACCATGTACCACAGGGTGACGGCCATGACGAAGGCCATGACGGCGTACTGCCAGTTGGAACGCACCGTTACTTCTCCAGGATGTTCTTGAGCACGCGCTTCAGGCGCGTGGCGTCGAGGCTGGTGGTCAGCTTGCCGCCCACGGCCACGGTGACGGCCCCGCGTTCTTCGGAAACCACCACGGCCACCGCGTCGCTTTCCTCGGTAATGCCGAGCGCCGCGCGATGCCGGGTGCCGAAGTCCTGCCGGTCCACGGTGGCCAGGGGCAGGATGCACGCCGCCGCCGCCACCTCGCCCTTGCGGATGATCACCGCGCCGTCATGCAGGGGCGTCTTGGGAAAGAAGATGGTGATGAGCAACTCGCGCGAGAGCGCCGCCCCCAGCTTCACCCCGCGTTCGATCATGTCGCCCAGGGCCACGTTGCGCTCGATGACGATGAGCGCGCCGATCTTGCGCTGGGCAAGATACAGCGCGGCGCCGATGATCTCGTTCAGGGCGTCGTCGGCAGTGGTCTTCTTGCGGAAGAAGCTGCGCGCCCCCATGTCCGTGAGGGCCTGGCGGATGTCGCGCTGGAACAGCACGATGATCACCAGGAACAACGAACCGAAGAAGCTCTCCAGCAGCCACCCTAGCGTGTACAGCCCCAGTTCGCGCGAGACGAAGTAGGTGACCACCAGCAGCAGCAGCCCGTAAATGGCCGACACGGCGCGCGTGTCCTTGACCATGACGATGATGCGGTAGAACAGCGCGGTGACCAGCGCGATGTCCAGCAGATCGCGCCAGCTGGCGGTGACGTTCTCCAGGCCCAGCATCAGTTCTCCGTGCGTGGCGCGGGGGCCATGGCTTGGGTGAGGCGCAGGGTGCGTACGGTTTCCGCCACGTCGTGCACGCGGTGGCACAACACCCCGCGTGCGGCCAGCAGGGCCGTGGCCACCTGGGTGGCGCCCGCCCGCTGCCCATGGCCAAGGTCCAGCAGCCCGCCGAACAGCGACTTGTTGGAAAGCCCCATCAGCACGGGGCGGCCCAGCGAATCGAACCGTTCGATATGGCGCAGTATCTCGAAGTTGTGCTCCGTCAGCTTGCCGAACCCGATGCCGGGGTCCAGCAGGATGCGTGATTCCGGCAGCCCGGCACGCACGAGCATGTCCATCTTTTCGTGAAAGAAGTCCAGCAGCGCGTCCACCACGTTGGCGTAGGCCGGGGCGTCCTGCATGGTTTCCGGTCTGCCCGGGCTGTGCATCAGCACGTAGCCGGGCTGATAGTGGGCCACCACGTCGAGCAGACCGGGGTCGTAGGCGCAGGCGGAAATGTCGTTGATGATGTCCACGCCTTCGTCCAGCACCGCCGCCGCCGTGCCCGCCTTGTAGGTGTCGACGGAAAGCAGCGGCGCGCCGCCGGGGCGGGGGAACACGGCCTGCGGGGCCGTATCGGCATCGACTGCGACTTGGGATGCGGCCTGGGATGCGGCTTGGCCTGGAGCACGGGCTTGGTCATGCGTTGCGGCACGCTCGGCCATATGGGCCGCATACCCGTCCCGGATTCCGCGCACCACGGGCAGCACCCGCGCCAGTTCCTCTTCCAGCGGCACCGCCTCTGCATAGGGACGCGACGACTCACCGCCGATGTCCAGCACGCTCGCCCCTTCCGCCGCAAGGCGCAGAGCATGGGTTACCGCCGCCTCGTGGGTGGTGTAGCGCCCGCCGTCATGGAACGAATCCGGCGTGACGTTGACGATGCCGAACACCACAAAGGGATGAGGGGGGGCGGGCGTCACCGCCCTTCCCCCCCTTACGGTCCAGCTGGCCTGTTGCGCGTGGCCGCAAGCCGTCGTCATCTACGCCCCGCACCGCCGTTGGGGTCGTCGGCACCGCCGGAGCCACCGGGGCCGCGCTCGGCGGCGTCGTCGGCCTCCAGGGTGAACTCGTCACGGCTGGCGGCGTCGGATTCCGCGTTAGCGGAGCCGGTCTGTGCGGCGGAGGCCGAGGGCGCTCCGGCGCTTCTGCCGGACGCGGGCTGCTCCCCCGCGCGGGCGGGGCCTGGGCGGTTGTTGGGCTTTTCCGGCGGCAGCTGTTCGCCGCGCATCAGGATGTCGATGTCGTCGCCGCTGATGGTTTCACGCTCCAGCAGGGCGCCGGCGATGGCATGCAGCGAGTCGAGGTTCTCGTCGAGCAGGGTGCGGCAGCGCTGCCGGGCTTCCTCGATGATGCGCTTGACCTCGGCATCCACCAGGCGGGCGGTTTCTTCGCTGAAGTTGCGGGAATGCGCCCATTCGCGCCCGATGAACACCTCTTCGCCCTGCTCGCCGATGTTCATGGGGCCAATGGCCTCGCTCATGCCCCACTCGCAGACCATCTTGCGGGCCATCTTGGTGGCGCGCTCGATGTCGTTGCCCGCGCCGGTGGTGATGTCGTTGAACACCACCTCTTCTGCCACGCGGCCCCCCAGCAGCAGCACGAGGTTGTTCAGCAGGTACGAACGCGAGTAGCCGTGGCGGTCGCCTTCCGGCAGCTGCATGGTCACGCCAAGGGCGCGGCCACGCGGGATGATGGTCACCTTGTGCACCGGGTCGGAGCCGGGCAGCAGCTTGGCGGCCAGGGCGTGGCCCGCCTCGTGGTAGGCGGTGATGCGCTTTTCCTCGTCGCTCAGGATGAGGCTGCGGCGCTCCTTGCCCATGAGCACCTTGTCCTTGGCGTACTCGAAGTCGCCCATGTCCACGGTGTCCTTGCCCACCTTGGCGGCCTGCAGGGCGGCCTCGTTGACCAGGTTCTCCAGGTCCGCGCCCGAAAAGCCGGGCGTACCCTTGGCGATGATGTCCAGGGCCACGCCGGTGGCCAGGGGCGTGCGGCGGGTGTGCACTTCAAGGATGCGCTTGCGCCCGCGCACGTCGGGGGTGGGCACCACCACCTGGCGGTCGAAACGGCCGGGGCGCAGCAACGCCGGGTCCAGCACGTCGGGGCGGTTGGTGGCGGCGATGAGGATGACGCCTTCGTTGGATTCGAAGCCGTCCATTTCCACCAGCAGCTGGTTCAGGGTCTGCTCGCGCTCGTCGTGTCCGCCGCCAAGGCCCGCGCCACGCTGGCGGCCCACGGCGTCGATTTCATCGATAAAGATCAGGCAGGGGGCGCTCTTCTTGCCCTGCATGAACAGGTCGCGCACGCGCGATGCGCCCACGCCCACGAACATTTCCACGAAGTCGGAACCGGAAATGGAAAAGAACGGCACGCCCGCCTCGCCCGCCACGGCACGGGCCAGCAGGGTCTTGCCGGTGCCGGGAGGGCCGACCAGCAGCACGCCCTTGGGAATGCGACCGCCAAGGCGGGTGAACTTGCGCGGGTTGGACAGGAATTCCACCACTTCGCTCAGTTCTTCCTTGGCTTCATCCACGCCAGCCACGTCCTCGAAGGTGACCCGGGCCGATTCCGGCGTGATCATGCGGGCGCGCGAACGCCCGAACGACATGGCCTTGCCCCCGCCCCCCTGCATCTGGCGCATGAAGAATATCCACACGCCGATCAGCAGCAGCATGGGGAACCAGGAAACCAGCAGGGTCATGTACCAGGGGGCTTCTTCCTGCGGTTCCGCCTTCACCTCGACCTTCTGGGAGATAAGACGGCTGACCAGTTCGGGATCTTGCGGGGCATAGGTCTGGAACGCCTTGCCCTCGGAGCTTTCACCCGTCAGCTTCTGGCCCTGGATGGTCACGCGCAGCACTTCGCCGCGTTCGACCTTCTGGAGGAATTCCGTATAGGTAAGACGCGCCTGCGTCCCCTGTGGCTGATTGAACATGTTGAACAGGACGACCATCAGCAACGATATGATCGCCCAGAGAATCAGATTGCGCGAAAACTGGTTCAAGTCTGGCCTCCGTGCGGAAGTGAACGTCCGTCGTGCGGACGATTTCTCCTTTTTAAGTCGTCGGGAACTATTTGACAATGCGCGCGGGCGCACTTTCCCCGCCTTTTCGGGCTGTCGGGCAAGGTATCCCCGATCCGGCGCCCCGGCATGCGCTTCAACCAGGCGTCAGGCCAGATCGGCAGCAGGCCAGATCGGCAGCAAACCAGATCGGCAGCAGGCCAGATCGGCGCCCCCCATTCCCCCGGACATCGGCGCCCCGTCACCCGGGCGCCTTACCCTCCCATGACACTGGCACGCATCCCCGTCTTGCCGTGCCACACCGATTCTGCTAGATACGCCGAACCCTCGTGGAAGCGTTTCGTCACCGGTGTGGCGCCCGGTCTTCAAAACCGGTGGTGGGCAGAGATGTCCATGGTAGGTTCGACTCCTATACGCTTCCGCCACGCACACAAGGCCCCGTTTTCCGGGGCTTTTTTCATTGGATAGATCCGGCTCCGCCCCGTGCGCCGAAGGTTCTGCCCGGTCCGCACCTCAGGCGCACGCGGCGAACCGGCATTATAGCAAAACGCCTTTCGCCATATCCACGCCATGTTGTGCCGACTGCCATCACGGCATCACGCGCAAAATCCCGCCCCTCTGGAGGGGCATTGTCATTTGCGGCGCATCTGCTATGACACGCCGCCAGCGCGCCATCGGCCCGCCGATACCCTTGGGCCTGCGAGCGCCAGCAATCCGGATGCCCGATCAGCCCGAATACACCGTACCGTTCATCAGCAGGCCCGCCATGCCGTCAGTCCCGGTCCTTTTCCGCCACCAGCCACGCCACCCCCGCCCCGGATGTGCTCCACGCCTTCGGCGTTCCCGCGCCATCCGGCCCATGCTTGCGCGTCTGGCCGTATTCATTCTGACGATCACGGTTTTCCTGACGGGCCTGCCTGGCCTTCCTGAACTGGCGGGCCTGACGGGCCCAGCGGGCCTGGCGGGGTCGGCCATCATCGGCACAACCTCGGCGCTGGCCAGCGGCGGCACGGCCCCCCCGGTCGACGACACCCGCGATGGCGCCTTCCTGATGGTGAACACCGTGTACCCGCCCTACACCTTCGCGCTTGAAGACGGCAGCGCAAGCGGCACGGCCACCGCCCTTGTAGACGAACTGTTCCGCAGGCTGGCCCTTCCCGTACGGCAGCGGTTGTTGCCATGGAACCGCGCGCTGCGCATGGCCGAGGACGGCGCGGCCGACGGGGTGAGCATGCTGGCCCACTCTCCCGAACGCGAGACGACCATGGCGTTTACCGTGCCGGTGGCCGAGGCGCACCAGTCCTTCTACTATGCCTACCCCGCTCATGACGGTTTTGCCTGGCAGCACTACGAAGACCTGCGCCCCTACCGCATCGGCCTGGTGCAGGGCTACACGTATTCCCAAAAATTCCTGGCCGCCGTGGCGCGGCTTGGGCTGTCCGTGGAATACGCCCCCTCGGACGAGAGCAACTTCGCCAAGTTGCGCAGTGGCCGCGTGGACCTGTGCCTGAGCAACGACCTGGTGGCCGAAGCCTACCTGAACAGCCAGCCGGACCTGCGGTCCTCGGTGGGCAAGGCGGAACGCCCGGTGCGCAGCTACCCGCTGTACATGGCCTTTTCCCGCAACTCGCCGCTGGCCGGACGCCTGGCTGAAATCGACGCCGAGATCGGGCGAATGCGCGCGGACGGCACCCTGCAACGCATTCTGGTTCCTGAAACGGCCCGGACGCGCTGACGGCCTGCATGGCGGTGCGCGCCACGGCCCCGCCATGGGCCGCCGCGCACCCTGCCCTTTCGCGGCGCCTGCCGCACCCGACGCACCCCATTTTCCGCACGAGAAGAAAAAGGCCCGCCTGACCGGACATCCGGCAGGCGGGCCTTGTGATTGCTGCGTATCCGCGTGGTCACCGGCACATGGCGCACGAGGCGCTCACGGCTGGTGCTGCCGCGCCGAAACTACCAGCGGGGCGGACGGGGAGCGCGGGGCTGGGCTTCGTTGACCTTCAGGGCGCGGCCACCGAAGGAGTAGCCGTTCAGGGCTTCCACGGCGCTGTTGGCGTCGGCGGCTTCCATTTCGACAAAGCCGAAGCCACGGGGACGGCCGGTTTCGCGGTCAGAGATCAGCTTCACGCTGAGCACCTGGCCGTGCTGGGAGAACAGGTCGCGGATTTCGTCTTCAGAGGCGGAGAAAGGCAGGTTGCCCACATACAGAGACTTGGACATCAGGAAAACTCCTTGCAGGGAAAATGAGGGGGTTCGCTCGTGCGAAAGATCGGGCAGAAACTCTGTAGGTGGGATGCCTATCGACTCGCCGAAACTCTTGCCACAAGCCCATGCCGATCCCGACGCACGGCACACCCGGAGCATCGACCGACATGATTGGAGAATTAGTCGGAGTTTCTCAAGCGGTCAAGTAGAATCTATCGCAATTCCGCCCGAAAACGCTTGTTCATGGCACAGCTACCCGAACCCTATATCTGCCCGACCATCGCCCGACCGCGCTACTGCCCCACTCCGGCGGGGCCAACCGTAAGCACGGCGGCGCCGGGCGCGGCTGGCGCGACGGGCGCGACAGGCGCGCTGCCATTTCCGGGGGCCGCGCCATCATCGGTCCGGGGCTGCCCGTTCCCGGCCAGGTCCGCCCAGGCTTGCAGGATATGGGCATAGGCTTCGCGCCGCTGGCCAAGCTTCGACAGGTTGCGCGCCGCACGCACGGAATACTTGATGGTGGCGCGGGTCTTGGCCGCCTCCTGCACCACCACCCGCAGCACGTCCTCGCGCGGTTCGGGGTGGTACATGACCTCGGCGGCGGTGATGGCCACGGCGAACTTGCCCGCCTCCAGCGCCCGCGAGGCGGCCAGCGTCAGCGAGCGGTCGCGCGCGTCCTTGTAGAACACCCCGCTGGCCGCCTGGGTGACCATGGCCATCCATTCGTTGTCGGACGCCGTCTCGTCCGCCGTGTTCAGGGCCGTCACTTCGGCCTTGAGTTCGGCGGGCAGCAGGGCCGATCCGTCGTCCCCCTGCTCCATCACCTGGCCGCTGCCGGGCAGCATGCCCGAGACGGAAAGCAGGTTGTACAGCGCCCAACTGAACAGCACGGCCAGCAGCAGGGCCGGAATGAGCTTCTTGTTGCGGTGCATTGGATTCCTTGTGCGCTCTGCCGTGGCGCGGCCAGCCTGATCATTTGCTTCGGGCCGCCCCCCTGCCGGAAGGCGGCCCGTTTTCAGACAGTTTATCGGCAATCTGGCCAGGGCGGTCTTAGGGTCTGTTTACGCCATGACGACGAACGGCCCAAGAGCATGGTTCTAGTCTTCCAGCCAGTCGGCCAGTTCGGCAAGCTGCGCCGCCACGGACGAGGGGCCGGTGCCGCCGGGCATCTCGCGCCGGGCCACCGCCGCCGCCGGGTCGAGAACGGCGTACACATCGTCGCCGATACGCTCGCAGATGGCTTGCAGGTCGGCCAGGGGCAGCTCTTCCAGCGTGATGGACCGTTCTTCCGCCAGGGCCACGGCGGCCCCGGTCAGGTGGTGCGCCTCGCGGAAGGGAATGCCCTTGCCCACCAGGTAGTCGGCAAGTTCGGTGGCGTTCAGGAAGCCCGCGCGCAGGGCGGCGCGCATGCGCCCTTCGTTGAAGCCCAGTTCGCGCAGCATGCCCGCCATGATCTCCAGCGACGCAGACACGGTGCGGTCGCAGTCGAGGAACGGTTCCTTGTCCTCCTGCATGTCGCGGTTGTAGGTCATGGGCAGGCCCTTCACCGTGGTCAGCATGGCGGTCAGTGCGCCGTACACGCGGCCCGTCTTGCCGCGCATGATCTCGGCCACGTCGGGGTTCTTCTTCTGCGGCATGATGGACGAACCGGTGGCGTAGGCGTCGGGCAGCCGCACGAAGCCGAAGGCCGGGTTGGCCCAGATGATGATTTCCTCGCACAGGCGCGACAGGTGGGCCATGATGGTGGCCCCGCAGAACAGCGATTCCAGCACGAAGTCGCGGTCGGACACGGCGTCCATGCTGTTGCGGAAGGTGCCGTACATGTCCAGCTGCTCGGCCACGTAGGCCGGGTCCAGCGGGTAGGTAGTGCCCGCCAGCGCCGCCGCGCCCAGCGGGCATACCCGCGCCCGGCGGTCGCAGTCGGCCAGGCGCTCGGCGTCGCGGCGCAGCATCCACGCATAGGCCAGCAGATGGTGGCCAAGGCTCACCGGCTGGGCGGGCTGCATGTGGGTGCAGCCGGGCAGCAGCGTATCCGCGTGTTCGCCCGCGCGCTCTGCCAGCACGCCCACCAGATCGCGCGCAAGGCCGCGCCAGGCACGGATGCGGTCGGACACGAACAGACGGAAGTCCAGCGCCACCTGGTCGTTGCGGCTGCGACCGGTGTGCAGCTTCTTGCCCACGTCGCCCACCAGTTCGGTGAGGCGGCTTTCGATATTCATGTGCACGTCTTCCAACTCGCGCCGCCAGACAAAGGTGCCGCCTTCAATCTCGGCCAGCACCATGTCCAGCCCCTCGACTATGCGCGCGCCCTCGTCCGCCGTCAGCACGCCCTGCTTCGCCAGCATGCGCGCATGCGCCTTGGAACCCGCGATGTCCTGCGCGTACAGGGCGCGGTCGAACGAAACGGACTGGGTGTATTCCTCGACCAGGGCGGCGGTGGCCTGACGGAACCGCCCCCCCCACATCTTCTTTTCGGCCATTGCTGGGAGACCCTTGTTTAGAGATGAGGGGGAAGAGGTACCGGGGGAAGGGACCCTTTGAAAAGGGTCGCCTTCCCCCGGGCCCCCATCCCCCCAAACTTTTCATTACGGGGCGTGCAGGCTCGGGACGAGGACAGTGTCCCCACTCGCTACCGGCGTCGCCTAGTCCTTCTTCACCCGCTGCGCGTACCCGCGCACGCGCAGGCCCTGCAGCTTGATGAAGCCCGCGGCGTCGGCGTGGTCGTAGGTGGCGCAGTCTTCAAAGGTGGCAAGGTCGTGGCAGTACAGGGTGTTGGGCGAGGTACGGCCCACGGGGTAGGCATTGCCCTTGTACAGCTTGAGGCGCACGGTGCCGTTGACGGTTTCCTGCGTCTTGTCGATGAACGCCTGCATGGCCTCGCGTTCCGGCGCAAACCAGAAGCCGTTGTACACGGCCTCGGAGTAGCGCGGAATCAGCTGGTCGCGCAGGTGCATGGATTCGCGGTCCATGCAGATGCCTTCCAGGTCGCGGTGGGCGATGTGCAGCACGGTGCCGCCGGGGGTTTCATACACCCCACGCGACTTGATGCCCACAAAGCGGTTTTCCACCATGTCCAGGCGGCCGATGCCGTGCCGACCCGCAATGGTGTTCAGGGTGCGCACGATGGTGGCCGGGCTCATGGCTTCGCCGTTGACGGCAACCGCATCACCCTTCTTGAATTCGATGGTGATGTATTCCGGGGTGTCCGGGGCCTGTTCCACGGGCACGGCCATGACATGGCTGTTGGGGCCGGGTTCGCACCACGGGTCTTCCAGTTCGCCGCCCTCGAAGCTGCAATGCAGCATGTTGCGGTCCATGCTGTACTGCTTGGACGAGGTGGATAGCGGGATGCCGTGCTGTTCCGCAAAGGCGGTCAGGTCGGTGCGCGAACGCAGGTCCCAGATGCGCCACGGTGCGATCACGTCCAGGTCCGGAGCCAGGGCGTTGACGGCAAGCTCGAAGCGCACCTGGTCGTTGCCCTTGCCGGTGGCGCCATGGGCCACGGCCTGCGCGCCTTCGGCGCGGGCGATGTCCACCAGGCGCTTGGCGATGAGCGGACGGGCGATGGAGGTGCCCAGCAGGTAGCGCCCCTCGTACACCGCGCCGGAGCGCATCATGGGAAAGATGAAGTCGCGCGCGAATTCCTCGCGCAGGTCTTCCACGTAGGCGCGGCTGGCGCCGGTGCGCAGGGCCTTGGCGTCAACGCCGTCCAGGTCCTCTTCCTGCCCCAGGTCGGCGGTAAGGGTCACCACCTCGCAACCATAGGTGACGGCGATCCACTTCAGGATCACCGACGTATCCAGCCCGCCGGAATAGGCGAGCACGACCTTCTTGATAGCCTTGGCCATGTCGTTTCAGCCCCGTTATGCGATATGTTGTGCGGTATGCGTCGCGCGGCGCGTGCCGTGGCGCGGTGTTATTCCGAAAGCGCCCATTCCAGAATGGCTTTCTGGATGTGCAGGCGGTTTTCTGCCTGGTCGAAGATGATGGAAGCCGGGCTTTCCATGACCTCGTCGGTCACTTCCTCGCCCCGGTGGGCGGGCAGGCAGTGCATGAACTTGGCGTCGGGCGCGGCAAGGGCCATCATGTCGGTATCGATGCAGTAGCCCTTGAAGGCGGCCTCGCGCTTCTTCTGTTCTTCTTCCTGGCCCATGGAGGCCCACACGTCGGTGTTCACGTAGTGTGCGCCCTCAACCGCCATGCGCGGATCATGAGTCAGGAATATCTTGGCCCCGGCGTTCAGGGCGTAGCCCAGCAGTTCGCGGTCGGGCTCGTAGCCTTCGGGAAAGGCCATGAACAGTTCGAACGGGAAGTAGATGGCGGCTTCGATCCACGAATTGGCCATGTTGTTGCCGTCGCCCACCCAGGCCACGCGCACCGTGGACAGGTCGGGGGTGCGCTCGAACATGGTCAGCACGTCGCCCATGACCTGGCAGGGGTGCCCTTCGTCGGTCAGGGCGTTGACCACGGGGATGGAACCGTATTCGGCCAGTTCGTCTATCTTCGACTGCCCGAAGGTGCGCACCACCATGCAGTCGGCGTAGCGCGAAAGCACGCGGGCGGTGTCGCGCAGGGGTTCGGAGCGGCCCAGCTGACTTTCCGCCGGGGTCATGAAGATGGTGGAGCCGCCAAGGTGGCGCACCGCCATCTCGAAGGACACGCGCGTGCGGGTGGACGCCTTTTCGAAGATGAGGATGGCAGTCTTGCCTTCCATGATCTTGCCCCGATGGGCGGTGTCCTTCATTTCCTTGGCGCGTTGCAGCAGCTTCCAGGCCCCCTCGTAGCCGAGGTCCCTGATTCGCTTGAAATGTCTGGGCATGGCTCCATCCTTGTGTTGCGGCACTGCGAAACGTGATGCGGAAAAGGGTTTCCTAGCCTCAAAGCCCGCCGCTTGTAAAGAATGCGGCCCTGCGTGGGGCCGGAGAACACGGCGGTAGGCAGGATGAATGCCGGGCGACGGCGTGAACCACACCAGGGATGACGCCAGGGATGGCGGCAGGAGAGACCGTGGGAAGACAGGCGGGACAAGCCGACGGCAATTGACGCCCGCCCGCCCCTGTGGTGAAACCGCCCCATGAACACCAGACGCAACACCCCCCGCAACAACGCGCGCAGTCACTCCGCACCCACCACGCCGGATGCCCTCAACGTGCACACCGACCATGTGCGCGGCTATCGCAAGCGTACCGCCCGTCACCCGGACGAGGTGGTCTTTCAGGTGGTGGTGGAAGAAACCGACCTGTGGGTGACCGCCCGGTCGAGCTTGTCGAGCTTGTCAGGCCTGCCCGGCCTGCCCGTACAGCCGGACCTGCCAGACCTGCCCGATCTGCCGGACCTGCCCGATCTGCCGGACGCCATCGCCGCCTATGTCACCGAACTGCGCGGCCAGCTAAAGGCGTGGATGCTGCTTGCGCCGGACTTTCGCACCAGTCTGGCGCCCGTGCCCACTCCCGCCAGCGCCCCGGAGGTTGCCCGGCGCATGGCGCACGGGGCCGACCTGGCCGGGGTGGGCCCCTTTGCCGCCGTGGCGGGCACCGTGGCCCAGATGGTGGCGGAACGCTTTGCCCCGGTGTCGCCGGACATCATCGTGGAGAACGGCGGCGACATCTACATCTGTTCGCAGCGCGACCGGGTGGTGGGCCTGCTGCCCGACCCGGCCAGCGGCGAGATGATCGGTGTGGTGGTGAAGGCGGCGGACTGCCCCGTCTCGCTATGCTCGTCGTCGGCCACCATCGGCCATTCGCTGAGCCTTGGCGTTGGCGACATAGCGGCGGTGCGGGCGCGCGATGCCAGCCTGGCCGACGCGGCGGCCACCCTGTTCGGCAACATGCTGCGGGGGGCGGACGACGTGGCCCGCGTGACCGAACGCGCCGCCGCCATGGCCCATCTGGGCATAGAGGGCGTGTACGCCCAGTGCAGCGGACGCGTGGGCATTTGGGGGAACATGGAACTGGCCGTGGCATGACCAGCGGCGCATGAGGCTGGCGGGAGCCGCGCGACGCCGGGGATGTTCGGGGACACCCGGCGATGCCTGGGGGAAGCCCGGAGGCCGGGACTCAGAGGCGCCAGGCGGGGGACGACGCCAACCGCCGTCTGCTACCGCGATTCGTAGCTTTCCTTGATATTCCGGAACAATTCCAGAAGAAAACGGTCCGGCACCGTGTCCCCGTTGATGGCAAGACGCGAAAGCCGGGTGACGTGGTTGCCGCTGGGCGTGGTGACCGGCTGCAGGGTCAGTTCATGGGTGCGGCTGCCGCCCTGCCTGCCGCTGGCGGGTTCGTCGGTGGTCAGGCGCAGCACCCAGGATGCGCCGGATCGGCTCCAGCCCAGGGTGACGCGATGCCGCCGGGCGGCGTGGCGGTCCACCAGCGCCAGCAGTTCACGCAGGGTGAACGCCTTGTCACGGCCTGACACCCCCAGATATTCGCCGTTGCGCCGGATGACCAGCGGCCTGTCGAACAGGGTTGCGGGCGGCGTGGTGGCGGATTCCTTGCCGGACCTGGCCTGCTCGGACGTTGCCTGCGATGCGGACTCGGAAGCCCCCGAGGACGAGGTCTTGCCCTCCCGCGCGTCAGCACCGGATGCGTCCTGATCCGTGGTATTCCGGCTGGCCCCGGCGCCATCGGCAGCCCCGTGTTCCGGCCCACCGGTTGCGCCTGCGTCCGCTTTGGCCGCGGCATCACCGGTATCCGCTGGTCCCGACACTACCGAGTAGTAATCGTCCACGAGGCGGGTGACCGCTTCTGCGCGTTCACGGCGCAGCAGGTCCAGCGCCTCGTCCAGCCGGGCGGCACGCTCGTCAAAGGCGGAAAGCAGGGCGTCGCGGTCGGCGCGCAGTTCCTCCACCTGACGGCGCAGACTGGAAAGCTCCGCCAGCATGTGCCCCTGCACCTGAAGCAGCGTGGCCATGCGGTCGAGCATGCCGGGCAGCCCTTCCACGGCGGGGTCCGCAGGCTCTGGACTAGCTGCGTGCGGTGCGGCATCCGCTGAATATTCCGGTGAGTGCCCTGGGCCCGCCATGCCGTCGGAGGCATGGAAGCGTTCCCACCGATGCGGCTCTGCCCCGGTGCCGGATGCTCGCGCACCCGATCTGGCACCCGGCTGCCCGCCCGATTGCCCCACCGGCTGACCGGCGCGGGGCGATTCGCCCGCCTGGCCATGCTGCCCCGCTGGAGCGGACAGCGCGGCCACCAGTTCTTCCAGTCGTTCCTCGATCTGCTCCGCCGCCACGTTGCGCGTGTACATGCTCCTGATCTCCCTGAAGATGTCCAGCACATGCACGGGATAGCGCAGCCGCCTGCCCCGCCCTTCTCCGGCGGGCAGGAAGCGCGCGAACCTGTCCTTGTAATAGGCGATACTGGAGGGGGGCACATCGAGGCGGCGGGCGATTTCGCGGAGGGTCAGCAGTTCGCGGATCATGAGGAGGTGCTCCAGTTCTTGTTGTTGCACAGTTGCGCGACTGGAAGCATTTTGTCAAGAAATCCGCATAAAAATATTGTCTAGAAAATTGTCCAACAACCAAAGACAGCTGGATGGAACAATAGCATGATGAGGGCTGGACGAACTGCATGAAAACATCAGGCAGAAGCATGCGGCACCCGCCCACCCTCGCCCCTGCCGGCATGCACCACCCTCCGCCGCCCCACAACCCGCTTGACTTCACCTGCCAACTTCCATATCAAGCACTTCTCGCTTCCGGCGGAGCCATCCGCCAGCAGCCCGCAAGCCAGCATAGCTCAGTTGGTAGAGCAGCTGATTCGTAATCAGCAGGTCTGGAGTTCAAGTCTCCATGCTGGCTCCAGATGTCAAGGCCGGACAAGGGATTACCCTTGTCCGGCCTTTTCTGCGTACCGGGCGAAGCCCCCCGAAATAGCCATTTGGGCCGCATTAAACGGACCAAATGCGGACCACGCGAGCATCATGCTATAGCGCGGATTCTCGCCTTCCCCTCACCAGGCTCCCTGGACTTGGCATCTCCAATCATCACCAAACCGCCCGCCTTGTACAACCGCCCCTTCTCCATCCGCACCTTCGCGAACACCCGCCACCCCAAAATGCACCACAGCGTACACTCCTCCGCACATCGCCACTCCACCCCGCTCAACCACACTTCGTACGCCAACGTACTTTCGCATCACCACGCCCCTGCATAACGTACCACACCGCACCATATCCGCCTTCCCTTCCGCATTTATCTACCCCTACGGCCATACCCATCCTCCGATCCTGGCGCACTCCGCATGCATGGCACACCCCATGCAATATGGGCGGCATATCCGATGCGCAATCCCCACGCATCGCAACCGCAGCGCATCCCCGAAACGGAGGCCCACCATGACCAGAAAGATCGCTATCTACGGCAAGGGCGGCATCGGCAAGTCCACCACCACGCAGAACACCGCCGCCGCCATGGCGCACTTCCACAACCAGAAGATCTTCATCCACGGTTGCGACCCCAAGGCCGACTCCACCCGGCTCATCCTGGGCGGCAAGCCGCAGGAAACCCTGATGGACGTGCTGCGCGAGCAGGGCGCTGAAAAGGTGACCATCGACAAGGTGGTGAAGAGCGGCTTCAAGAACATCCGCTGCGTGGAATCCGGCGGTCCGGAACCGGGCGTGGGCTGTGCGGGGCGCGGCGTCATCACCGCCATCGACCTCATGGAAAGCCTTGGCGCGTATACCGAAGACCTGGACTACGTGTTCTTCGACGTTCTGGGCGACGTGGTGTGCGGCGGCTTCGCCATGCCCATCCGCGACGGCAAGGCGCAGGAAGTCTACATCGTGGCGTCCGGCGAAATGATGGCCATCTACGCCGCCAACAACATCTGCAAGGGCCTGCTGAAGTATGCCAAGCAGAGCGGCGTGCGCCTTGGCGGCGTCATCTGCAACAGCCGCAAGGTGGACCGCGAACGCGAGTTTCTGGAAGAATTCACCGCCGCCATCGGCACCCAGATGATCCACTTCGTGCCGCGCGACAACATCGTGCAGAAGGCGGAATTCAACAAGAAGACCGTGACGGAGTACGACGACGCCGAAAACCAGGCCCTGGAATACAGCATACTCGGTCAGAAGATCATCGAGAACACCAACTTCGTCATCCCCAAGCCCCTCACCATGGACGAGCTGGAAGCGATGGTCATCAAGTACGGCATCGCCGACTAGGGGCTGTTTCCAAATAGTCCTTTCGCCCGTTGGCTACGTCAAACTTCGCCTGCCATAGCTCTGCTGTCCTTATCCGTAAGGTTCGCAAGCTCACCTAACGGCTAAGGCTCGGTCAAATACGACAAGAGTATACTCCCTCACGACAGGCTCGTTTTCCTTGCCAACGAACGAAAATCCTAATTTAGAAACACCCCCCGGGGCCGCGTCCACTTGGAAATGGCCCTCAGGGACAGCCGCCACACCAATCCATACCGGCGCAACCCGCCCCACACAGACCGCAAGGAGCGATTCCATGGCTCTCAAGATGATCAAGGCGATCGTGCGGCCAGAAGCCGCGGACACCGTGGCCGACGGCCTCGCCGAGGCGGGTTTCGCCTCCATGACCATGATCCACGCCTTCGGGCGCGGCAAGCAGAAGGGCATCACCGTGGGCAGCGTGCACTACGACGAACTGCCCCGCACCATGCTGGTCATGGTGGTGGAGGAAGCCAGCGTCGAGGAAATCCTCACGCTCATCAAATGCAAGGCGTACACGGGCAATTTCGGCGACGGCAAGGTGTTCGTCTCGCCGTCGAGGACGCGCTGACCGTGCGCACCGGCGTGAAGGGCCTGTAGGTGGCGCCATGAAGGAGATCATCGCCATCATCCGCCCCAAGAAGATGGGCGCCACCAAGGAAGCGCTGGACAAGCTGGGCTTCCCCTGCCTGACCGCCGTGCCCGTGCTGGGCCGGGGCAAGCAGCAGGGCCTGGCTGGCGAGATCGGCACGGAAATCAACCCCAGGGTGCTGGAGCAGGGCAAGTTCCGCAAGATGAAGTACATCCCCAAGCGCATGATTTCGCTGGTGGTGCCCGGTGCCAGCGTGGACGCCGTCATCGACGCCATAGTGACGGTGAACCGCACCGAGCAGATCGGCGACGGCAGGATCTTCATCTGTCCCGTGGAAGACGCCATGCGCGTACGTACCGACGAACACGGCGAAAGCGCCATCCTGTAGCGCGTCCGTAGCGCCCACCGCACCCCGCAACGCCCATCGCGCGTAACGATTGCCCATCCCCGGAGAGGAACGAGACATGCCGTACCATCTTTTCAAATGCAGCGAATGCATACCCGAGCGCGAAAAGCACGCCGTCATCAAGAGCCCCGGCGAAACGCTGGCCGATGCGCTGCCCCTCGGCTACCTGAACACCATTCCGGGCACCATATCCGAGCGCGGCTGCGCCTACTGCGGCGCAAAGCACGTCATCGGCACGCCCATGAAGGACGTCATCCACCTCAGCCACGGCCCCGTGGGCTGCACCTACGACACGTGGCAGACCAAGCGCTACATCAGCGACAACGACAACTTCCAGCTCAAGTACACCTTCGCCACAGACATGAAGGAAAAGCACATCGTGTTCGGGGCGGAAAAGCTGCTGAAGCAGACCATCATCGACAGCTTCAAGGCCGTGCCGCACATCAAGCACATGACCATCTACCAGACCTGCGCGTCCGCCCTCATCGGCGACGACATCAACGCCATCGCGCAGGAAGTGATGGACGAAATGCCCGACGTGGACATCTTCGTGTGCAACTCGCCGGGCTTTGGCGGCCCCAGCCAGTCGGGCGGGCACCACAAGATCAACATCGCCTGGATCAACCAGAAGGTGGGCACCTTCGAGCCGGAGATCACCAGCGACTACGTGATCAACTACGTGGGTGAATACAACATCCAGGGCGACCAGGAGGTCATGCAGGACTACTTCAAGCGCATGGGCATCCAGGTGCTGTCCACCTTCACCGGCAACGGGTCGTACGACGGCCTGCGCGGCATGCACCTGGCCCACCTGAACGTGCTGGAATGCGCCCGTTCTGCGGAATACATCTGCAACGAACTGCGCCAGCGCTACGGCACGCCGCGCCTGGACATCGACGGCTTCGGCTTCGAGCCGCTGGGCAACTCGCTGCGCAAGATCGGACTGTTCTTCGGCATAGAAGACCGCGCCCAGACCATCATCGAGGAAGAAACCGCCCGCTGGAAGCCGGAACTGGAATGGTACCGGGCCCGCCTTACCGGCAAGAAGGTGTGCCTGTGGCCCGGCGGCTCCAAGCTGTGGCACTGGGCGCATGTCATCCACGACGAAATGGGCGTGGACGTGGTGTCGGTGTACACCAAGTTCGGCCACCAGGGGGACATGGAAAAGGGCATCGCCCGCTGCGAGGAAGGGGCTCTCGCCATCGACGACCCCAACGAACTGGAAGGGCTGGAAGCCATGGACATGTTGCAGCCGGACATCATCTTTACCGGCAAGCGTCCCGGCGAGGTGGCCAAGAAGGTGCGCGTGCCCTACCTGAACGCCCACGCCTACCACAACGGCCCGTGGAAGGGCTTTGAAGGCTGGGTGCGTTTTGCGCGCGACATCTACAACGCCATCTACTCGCCCATTCACGAGCTGTCCAAGCTGGACATCAGCAAGGACGAAATTCC
Organism: Nitratidesulfovibrio termitidis HI1; assembly: GCF_000504305.1. Classification (NCBI taxonomy): domain Bacteria; kingdom Pseudomonadati; phylum Thermodesulfobacteriota; class Desulfovibrionia; order Desulfovibrionales; family Desulfovibrionaceae; genus Nitratidesulfovibrio; species Nitratidesulfovibrio termitidis. The sequence continues at coordinate 88,297 of NZ_KI632512.1, read as the reverse complement.
CACCGACAAGGGCTTCGTCACCCGGCGCATGCTCTCGGACGCCAACCTGCCCGACGAGGTGCGCAACGACCCGAACCTGCGGCCTTACTCCGGCAAGTACGACAGCCTCGTGGACCTGCGGGGCAAGACCTACCCCACCTTCGAGCCGCAAGCCGTCGCGGTGTGACGCGGTGCGACACGGAGACCACCACATGGGCGACGCAATGAAGGATGACGTGATGAAGGACCGCATCGAGCAGCTTGTCGATTACATCATGAAGAAATGCCTGTGGCAGTTCCACTCCCGTGCCTGGGACAGAACCCGCCAGAACGAGGGCATCCTGACCAGGACCAGGCAGCTTCTGTGCGACGAGCCGGTGGACATCTCCACCCCGGATGCCCGCTGCTACTGGGTGGACGCCGTGTGCCTGGCAGACGCCTTCCGCGCCCGCTACGCGTGGCTGGCGGATATGAGCAAGGACGAGATTGCCGTGCTCATGCAGGGGCTGCACGAACGCATCGAGTACCTGACCGTTACGGGGTCGCTCAATCTCGAACTGACCGACCAGAAGTACTAGGACTGGATTCTGAACGGTCTTTTCGCCCGTTGGCGTCGTCAAACTTCGCCTGCCATGGCCTTGCTGTCCTCATCCGTAAGGCTCGAAGACTCGCCAACGGCTGAGGCTCGGTCGAATACGCAAAGAGTATGCGTTGTGGTCGCCATCCGTAAGGCTCGCAACCTCGCCTAACGGCTGCCGCACTCCCTCATGGCAGGCTCGTTTTCCTTGCCAACGAACGAAAATCCTCATTCAAAATCCAGCCCTGAAAGACCAGCTAAAAGTACTCCGGCGGCGCCAGCGCCGCCCGCCACGGGGCGCAACCCCCACTACCCAGTCCCAAGAGGAAGACCGCCATGGCCTGTGAAATAAAGGAAAAAGAACGGCCGGGGTGCATCAACCCCATCTTCACCTGCCAGCCGGCGGGGGCGCAGTTCGCCAGTATCGGCATCAAGGAATGCATCGGCATCGTGCATGGCGGCCAGGGCTGCGTGATGTTCGTGCGCCTGATCTTCTCGCAGCACTTCAAGGAGAGTTTCGAAATCGCTTCCTCCTCGGTGCACGAGGACGGCGCGGTGTTCGGGGCCTGCGGCCGCGTCGAGCAGGCCGTGGACGTGCTGCTGATGCGCTACCCCGACGTGAAGGTGGTGCCCATCATCTCCACCTGCTCCACCGAAGTCATCGGCGACGACATCGACGGCGTGGTCACCAAGCTGAACGCCGGGCTGCTGAAGGAAAAGTACCCCGACCGCGAGGTGCACCTGATCCCCATCCACACCCCCAGCTTCGTGGGCAGCATGGTCAGCGGGTACGACGTGGCGGTAAAGGACTTCGTCAGCCACTTTGCCACCAAAACCGAACCCAACGGCAAGCTGAACCTGCTCACCGGCTGGGTGAACCCCGGCGACGTGACCGAGCTGAAGCACCTGGTTTCGGCCATGGGCATCGACGCCACCGTGCTGTTCGAAATCGAAAGCTTCGACGCGCCGCTGATGCCTCACGGCAACCACGTGGCCCACGGCACCACCACCATGGACGACCTGCGCGGCACGGCCAACGCCATGGGCACCATCGCCCTCAACCCGTACGAGGGCGGCAGGGCGGCCAAGTACCTGCAACAGGAATTCGACATCCCGACCATCATCGGGCCAACGCCCATCGGCATCCGCAACACGGATACCTTCCTGAAGAACCTGCAGACGCTGACCGGCAAGCCCATTCCGGAATCGCTGGTGCGCGAACGCGGCATCGCGCTGGACGCCATCACCGACCTGACGCACATGTTCTTTGCGGACAAGCGCGTGGCCATCTACGGCAACCCGGACCTGGTCATCGGCCTGGCGGAGTTCTGTCTGGACCTGGAAATGAAGCCCACCCTGCTGCTTCTGGGCGACGACAACCCCAACTACAAGACCGACCCGCGCGTCAAGGCCCTGCAGGAGAACGTGGATCACGACATGGAGATCGTGACCAACGCGGACTTCTGGGAACTGGAAGACCGCATCAAGAACAAGGGGCTGGAACTGGACCTGATCCTGGGCCACTCCAAGGGCCGCTTCATCTCCATCGACTACAACATCCCCATGTTCCGCGTGGGCTTTCCCACCTATGACCGGGCGGGCATGCACCGCCACCCCGTGGTGGGTTACGCCGGGGCCACCTGGCTGGCCGAGCAGATGGCCAACACCCTGTTCTCGGACATGGAATACAAGAAAAACAAGGAATGGGTGCTCAACATGTGGTGATGCCGCCCGCACGGCACGCCCACGGAACCGCCGCCGCACCCGACCACCCAGCGGGGGCGCGGCGGTTCCGCCGTTTTCTTCATCGGCAACCCACGGGAGGCCCCATGAGTGGCACCATGAAGTTTTCAGGCGGCGCGCCAGACGTCGCGCCAGACGTACGACAGATCACATCGGACCCGGCCCGAACGGAACGGACAAAACAGGCAGGACAGGCGGACCGGATGCGTCAGGCGACACAAGCGGTCATGAGCTACGGCAGGCCGGACCGGGCCTACCTGTTCGCCTACGGTTCCAACATGAACCCGGCGCAGCTGCGCACCCGCTGCTCCACACTGCCCCGCGTGGTGGCCGTGGCCCGGCTGAGCGACCATCGGCTGTCCTTCCACGGGCACACCCGCATCTGGGACGGCGGACTGGAAACGGTAGCCGCCGCGCCCGGCGAAAAGGTGTGGGGAGTGGTGCTGGAACTGACCTTCACCGACCTGGGACGGTTGGATGCCTGGCAGGACGCACGGCTGGACGGCGCGGGCAGCTACTTCCACTATCCGGCCACGGTGACCGACGCCGAAGGCGGCGTCCACCACGTGCTGCTGTACAAGAAGGACGTGCAGGGCACCCCCGTGCCCCCCAGCCGTGAATACCTCGGCTTCATCGCGCACGGCGCGGAAGAGCGTGGCCTGCCCGTCGACTACCTTGCCCGGCTGCGCGCCATGGACAGCCGCCCGGCCTCGTACCCTGCGCCCCGCCATCCCCATTTCGACCGGGGGCTGCTGGCCAACGTCTCGTGCGATACCTGCGGCGGGGGTGACGGGTAACGCTTCCGGATGCGTGCGATCTGCGCATCCGTGGCCGATGCATCCCCGCAGGTGCGGGGAACACTGCCAAGGGGGCTACCTTTCTTTCTGTCCCTTCTTCGCCAAGTACATCCGCACCGTCTCCCGAATAGCATCGGAGTATTGCAGGATGTCGTCTATGCCTGTTATCTGGTGCTTGGAAAATTCCTTTTTTTCGCCGGTCATTCCGACAACCAGTTCGACCGCCAATTTTTCCGGGTTATTGAAAAAAAGTCGGAGGAGGGGTTGCCGTAGTGTGTCTTCGAACAGAATGTTGCAAAAATTCACGCCGTCGCGGATGAAAACACTCTCCGGGGGCACGACCCCCATGAGGATTGACTTGACCAGATAAAACGCCTGCCACTCCTCTTCCGTGGTGACCACGCTGGGGACATCGCTAGGACATTCTACATCCTGCGCCAGTTCTTCTTTCTTAGGTGTCGCTGCAAGCGCAGTCTTCAGCCTGGCGTCAATCTGCTCCGCGATAAACTCTTCCATCGCCCGCTTTACCCACGCGGCGTGTTGCAAAATTGTGTTCTTGTATGCGACTTTCCCCGCAGTACGAATGAAGAATTTAACAAATTCCTCATCCGGGTCCTCCAAGTTTTGAGCCAGCACCATCTTGACCTGACGGTTGAATTTTAGCTGACTTACAGCATCGAGCGTATTTTGAAGATCGAATTTCCCCTTGCACAGTTTGCGCAATTCGGGGAGCAGCGTGGGGTCTGGATTTTCAAGGTCGAACTCCATGAACGGGGTGGCGTCCATGTTCTTCCCATCGTCAGCTGCGGAAAAAAATCTATAGCGTATTCCGTCAGTAAGAATTCCTATATACGAATCCAACGTAAGAAAATATCTGTGCAGCTGGTCCCTGTTCGCGTCATTCATGTTTGCCCCACAGCATTTGCACTCGATGAGCATGATTGGCTTCCCATCATGCATGATGGCGTAGTCAACCTTCTCTCCCTTCTTCCCTGCGATATCCGCAATGAACTCAGGTACAACTTCCAGAGGGTTGAACACGTCGTACCCCAAGGCACGGATGAATGGCATGACCAGACTGGTTTTGGTCGCCTCTTCCGTCGCAAGGTTGCATTTCACCTTTTGTGCCCTGTCCGACAGGGCTTTTATGGATTCTGAAAAGTCCATCGCGGGTACCTCCTGGTTTCGTGGCCGATGCGCGTTCCTGTTCCCCTATAACCCCACCCGCCCTGACAGATCCCTTGCAATGGTAAAATAAGGGCACGCGAAAAAGGAAAGGCCCCGGTTATCCGAGGGACCCTTCTTTTGTCCGGACGAGGCGGGTGTTCGCAACCTCGGTTAATCCCTACAGACGCGGAAACACTCTTCCCATACCACTTCGATATCACAAAACAAACTCTTCCGTCAAAAAGTTACCGGATTCATCCACCGTTTGCCGTTTACGCCGGGCTCTCACCATTAGTCTCCAATGGCGTAAAAGACACCAGCGCCATGCCGTCGAAATCTGTCAGACGATGACGACGATCTGACAACGCTTGATAAACTCCCCCTATCCCGGCTTTTCCAGGCATAACGCCGGGCATCGCGGTACACTCCGTACTGTTTCGCCAGCAGGCCGTACATGGCCCGCATGCGCGCCCTCATGTCCGGTTCCGGCGCCGCACCAGTCACGAGCCAGACACGAGCCATGCACATCTCACACCTTCCGCCATCCCGGCGCACCGTAAAAGGCCGCCTCCGGAACCATCCGGGGGCGGCCTTTGAACTTGAAAGAGTACCTGACAGGATCAGCACTACACAGGCTGACACCCCGCATCCGTGCCGCACTGGCACCCCGTGGCGGTCATGGGCAGGTCGTTCAGGCTGGCCCCGTCCTCGCCGTACACGGCGCGCAGCATGTCCAGCACCATGCCGGAGCAGGCCACGGTGTTGACCCCGTGCGAGGTCAGCACCGCGCGCGGCACGTCGCCCAAAGCTTCCACCAGCAGGGCGCGGCAGTCGTGCAGGCCGCGCGCCAGTTGTTCCCAGCGGCCGGGGCTGTCCGGTGCGGGCAGGATGCGTTCCTCCACCATCCGGAAGCCGCCGCCTTCCAGCGGTTCCCAGATGTGCAGGGTCTGGGCCTTGCCAAGGTGCAGGTTTACCCGCAAACCACCGCGCGAAGCCACGGCCACGTAGGGCCGCGCATCGCCGTCCAGGGCGGTTGCGCGCACCGGTTCCGGGTGTGCCGCGCCGGTGGTGCGCCGCAGCATGCCGCCGCCACCGCATCCGCCGCCACACCCCCCGCCGCTGCCGTCACCGCCGCCACACCGCTTCTTGCGCGCGGGCTCGCCCACCTTGCCCGGTCCCGCCGGGGTCAGACCACCGCAAGCTGCCAGCACCGGGGCCAGTTCGCCGGAACGGTCCTCGCACAGCAGCCCCACGGCGTCAGCCCGGCAGCGGCGACAGTGGGTCATCTGGGGCAACAGGGCCGCCCCGGCCAGACGCAGGGTTTCCATGAACGCGGGCGTGGGTTCCGCCACGTCGGCGAACGGGGTGCCGGGGTTCGGGTGCAGGGGCATCAGGTTGTGCAGGTCGGCGCCCAGCGAACGGGCCATTTCGGCCACGGCTGTCACGTGGGTGTCGTTGATGCCGGGAATGACGATGGTGTTCACCTTCACGGCAATCCCCCGCGCCTTCAGCCCCGCGATGGCCTGCTTCTGGCGGTGCAGCAGCAGTTCCGCGGCGTCCTGCCCGCGCAGGGTGGTCCGGCCGTCGCGCACCCAGGCATAGATGGACGCGCCGATGGCCGGGTCTGCCGCATTGCAGGTGACCGTGGCGTGGGTAACGCCGAAGGCCGCCAGGTCGTCCAGATGGGCGGGCATGGCAAGGCCGTTGGACGACAGGCAGAACAGCAGGTGGGGGTATGCCTCGCGCAGCAGGCGCATGGTTTCCAGCGTGGCTTCCGGGTTGGCCATGGGGTCGCCCGGCCCGGCAATGCCCGCAACGGTGATGCGCGGCTCCGCCTCCAGCACCCTGTGCATGTATTCCAGAGCCTGGCGGGGCTTCAGCACCGCGCTGGTCACGCCGGGGCGCGACTCGTTGGCGCAATCGTACTGCCGGTCGCAGTAGTTGCACTGGATGTTGCAGCCGGGGGCCACCGGCAGGTGCACACGGCCGCAGGTGCCGGACGCGGCCTTGTTGAAGCAGGGATGCTTCGAGGCGTCGCGCGGGGTTGCGGCGGTTTCGGTGGCGTTCATGGCGGCTCCTTTCTCACGGTGCGGTGGACGGTTGGAGTGAACGAAAGGAAATGGCAGCGACATGGAAGGGGGCGAGAGTACGTCATGTGGAGCTATCCCTGAGTCGCCCCCTCCCCCTTGCGAAACTGCTGATAGGTCAGCTTGAAGCGCTTCATGCGCAGGCCCATGATGCGCCGGGTAAGGCCCAGCGCCCGCGCCGCCTCGGTGGTGTTGCCCCGGTGGGCGCGCAGGGCTTCCACCAGCATCTCGTATTCCACGCAGGCCAGGCGCGCTTCCAGCCCACACGGCGCGCCTGTGTCCGGCACCATGTCCGCCTGCAACGACAAGGGCAGGTCGTGGGCGTGGATGGTGTCGTCCTCTGTCAGGATCACCGCGCGGTGGATGACGTTTTCCAGTTCGCGCACGTTGCCCGGCCAGTCGTGCTGCACCAGCATGTTCAGGGCCGATGTGGCGATGGAGGCAACGTTCTTTTCCGTCTCGCGGGCGTAGTGGGCCATGAAGTGCTCGGCCAGGGTCACGATGTCGCTGCCGCGCTCGCGCAGCGGCGGCACCATGATGGGAAACACGTTGAACCGGTAGTACAGGTCCTCGCGAAAGGTGCCCTGGGCCACCATGTCCTGAAGGTTGCGATTGGTGGCGGCGATGATGCGGATGTTCACGGTAATGCTCTGGTTGCCGCCCACCCGCTCGAAGCGCCGTTCCTGCAACACCCGCAGCAGTTTGGCCTGCATGGCCGGGGAAAGTTCGCCCACTTCGTCCAGAAAGATGGTGCCGCCGTCGGCATCCTCGAAGCGGCCCCTGCGGGTCTGCACCGCCCCGGTGAACGCACCCCTCTCGTGGCCGAACAGTTCGCTTTCCACCAAGTTTTCCGGCAGCGCCGCACAGTTGAACTTCACCAGCGGTCCTTCCGGGTTGGGGCCGTCATAGTGCAGGGCGTTGGCGATCATCTCCTTGCCCACACCGCTTTCGCCCAGCAGCAGCACGGTGGTGCGGGTCTGGGACACCTTGCGCATCAGGGCGTACACCTCGCGCATGGGGGCAGATGCGCCAATGATGCTGGCGGGGTGAAAACGCTCCTTCAGCCGGTCCACCAGCCGTCGGGTGCGCTGTTCCCAGCGGGCCAGGTCCACCTTCTCGACCAGGTACAACTCCACGGCGTGGGCCAGCATGTGGGACATCACCGTCAGCACGTCCACGTGGCGGTCCAGAAAGCGCCGGTCCTCGTAGAGCCGCTCGGCGCTGATGGTGCCCAGCACCTTGCTGCCGCGCAGGATGGGCACGCACATGAACGAAAGCTCCAGATCCGGCCCGCCGGAAAGGCTGCGAGTACGATTGAGGAAGGCGGGCTCGTCGCCGATGCGGGGCACGATGATGGGCTGTGCCGTCTCCACCACCCGTCCGGTGATGCCCTCGCCCAGATTGTACACGCCGCGTTCCTGCTCCTCCGGCGTCAGGCCGATGCTGCGGTGCACGAAAATGCGCCCCGACTCGCGGTGGTGCAGGCTGATCATGCCGCGCCGCACACCCATTTCGGAGTGCATGTAGCCCAGGATGCGGTCCAGCGCTGCGCAGAAGTCTTCCGGGCCGGACAGCATGCGCCCTATCTCGTGCAGCAGGGGCACTATGCCGCCCCGGCACACCCCGCCGCCGCAGGTGCGCGCCTCGTCGCTGTGTTTCTTTTCGCAGGTCATGGGCCTCACCGGTGCGGAAATTGACGGGACACGAGAAAGATAGGCAACGCCCGCTGCATCGGCGTCACTGCCGGTTGCGTCGAAAGCGTCACTGCCGACGCCACCGGGACCATCGCCGCCGGGGGACGCGACGCCCCGCGCCAGGCCGGAGCACACCTCCACCCCATCGGTGGGTTCCATGAACGGGGCGGGCCGCATATGCACCTCCATCATTCAGGCAGACATTCCGAGGAACAGGCGACGCGGGGGGCGGCAGAGGCATTATCCCCGCACATGCCAGACCGCACGCTGAGCGGGTTGCCGTGCACGGAATCACCGGCATGTCCCGGCGCTCCGTCGTAGCGAGTCGCATCCAGAAAACGCAGCAGATCGTGCTGCTCCGGCGGACGCTTGGTGTGGGCGGCATGCTCGCGCAGCAGGGGCAGCACGGCCCGCGCGGCCTCGTCATCCAGCCGGATGCCCATCCGCCCGTAGGCCCAGCGCACCGCCGCCGAGCCGGAATGCTTGCCCAGCACCAGCCGGTGATCGCGGCCCAGTTCGCGCGGGTCGATGTGCTGGTAGTTGGCCGGGTCGCGCAACAGGCCGCTGACGTGGATGCCCGATTCGTGGGTGAACACGTTTGCGCCCACGATGGACTTGCCCGGCGGCACCGGGCGGCCCGACGCGGCGGCCACCAGGGCGGACACCCCCGGCAACAGCGAGGGCCGCACCCCGGTAGGCTGGCCGTGCAACAGATGCAGGGCCATGACCACCTCTTCCAGCGGGGCATTGCCCGCCCGCTCGCCCAAGCCGTTGACCGTGGTGTTGGCGTGGGTGGCCCCGCCGCGCACGGCGGCAAGGGTATTGGCCGTGGCCAGGCCCAGGTCGTCATGGGCGTGAATTTCCAGTTCCAGGCCGCTGCGGGCGCGCATGGCCAGAAACCGCGCATGGGTGGCGAAGGGATCCAGCACGCCCATGGTGTCGGCGAAGCGGAAACGACACGCGCCGCAGCGTTCCGCCACTTCCAGCACCATGGCCAGAAAGTCCGGATCGGCCCGGCTGCTGTCCTCGCCGCCGATGCACACGGCAAAGCCCATGTCCAGCGCGGCGCCGGTCATGGCCTCTATGCGCCGCAGCACCCAGGCCCGGTCGCGCCCGATCTTGCGGGTGATCTGCTGGTCGGAGACGGGAATGGACAGGTTTACCGTGGCAACGCCCGTGGTGCGCGCGGCGGCCAGATCGGCCTCGTGCATGCGGCACCACACGATGGGCCGGGCCGCAAGGCCAAGGGCCGCTATGGCGCGGATCTCGTCCACCTCGCGCGGGCCCATGGCCGGGATGCCCACTTCCATCTCCGGCACTCCGGCGGCGTCCAGGGAACGGGCCACGGCCAGGCGCTCCCCGAGCGTGAAGGCCACGCCCGCCGTCTGCTCGCCGTCGCGCAGGGTGGTGTCGTTGATGATGACCTGCCGGGTTCCGGCTACCGCCGGGGTGTCCCCGGGGGATGGCACACAGGCCGCGCTCATGCCGCCTCCTTTATGCTTGCGGAGGCATAACAGCAAAGCATATGCCACGCATTTTCACACCGGAAGAGCGCGACAAATCCGGACCAGAAGTCTTTAATTGCATGATGTTACAAAAAATACAGAAACCCCGCCGACACGTGCGTGCCAGCGGGGCTACGGGGCCACTTGGTAGCTGGATACATTTTGGGCGTCACTGCGTACCATTCGGTACATTTCACCGGTTGCGGCGCGACAGTGCCCCCGCATGCGGTTCGGGCGGCAGCGCGGATGCCGGACGTGCGGGGCAGCTTTCCGGTGACGCTCCGGCGGGAAGGATCAGAATCCCATGCCCTGCCGGACGAGGTTGGCCCCCATGAGCAGCAACATCACGAACAGCGCGCCATGCAGGTTGCCGTCGGGCAGACGCCGGGACACCGCGATGCCCGCCCAGCCACCCAGCATCACCGACGGCAGCGACGCGGCGAACTGCAGCACCGTTGCCGCAGACTGCACCCCCGCCAGAGTCTGCGCGACCACTATGATGACGCCGCTGACGATGAAGAACACCCCCAGCGCGGCCTTGGTCTCCTGCGGGGTGCTCCCCCGGAACGACAGGTAGATGGCCAGTGCCGGTCCATTGATGCCGTAGGCCGTGCCGAGACTGGTGGAAAAGAAGCCGGCCACCGCTCCCCATGCGCGGTGCAGCGCCCTGCGGCCGGGCCTTGCGCGCAGCAGCCCCCACAGGGCGTACCCGACAAGCAGCACGCCAAGGCCCAGCCGCAAACCGGCATCGGGAATGTGCCGCAACATCAGCACCCCCGCCAGGGCGCCCGGCAGCCCCCCCAGGATAAGGGGCCACAGGCCGAGGCCGCGCTCCAGATGCTGGCGGTAGCTCCAGGCCAGCTGCATGTTGAGGGCCAGCACGATGAGTGCCGAACCGGGAACGGCGACGGCCATCTCGTTGCCCAGGGCCACCACGGGCAGCGCCACCAGCGCGGCACCGAATCCGACGATGTTGTTGATGAAGCCGCCAAGCCACCAGCCCAACATGGCAATGAGAAGTCCTTCGGTCATGATGCTCCGGGGGTCGTTGTCGGTGGCCGACCGCACCATGGCAGTCGGCCACCGCTGGCACGCTAGGAGGGAAGGATGCCGCCGAGAATGCGCAGCGCATTCCCGTACATGATCTTGTGACGCACCTCGTCCGACAGGGGCATCTTTGCGTATACGTCCAGCGCGTCGGCCTGTTCGATGAACGGGTGCGCACTGGCAAAGACCACCTTGTCGGGAATGAACGAGGACATTGCCTGTACATAGGCATCGGCCATGGGCGCAAGCTCGTATTCCGAGCAGTCCATGTACACGTTGGCGTTGCGCAGGCAGGTGAAGATGGCCTCGTTCACGAACGGGTAGCCGCCGTGGCTCATGACGATGGTCAGGTCCGGAAAGTCGCGGGCCACGACATCCACATGGCGCGGGTCGGTATAGTCCATCACCGCCCCGGCCACCTGAGGCGGGGGCGCGGTGGTGATGACCACCGGAATGCCAAGGTCGCAGCAGGCGGCATAGATGGGGTAGTAGCGCGCCTCGTTGGGCCTGATGTGCGCCAGGTACGGATCGATGGAGGCGCCGCGCATGCCGAGTTCGGTCACCGCATGGCGCAGGTCGCGCACGGCGGCCATGCCCTTGTGCGGATCCACGCCCCAGAAGCCGATGAACCGCGTGGGGTATGCCCGCACGAAAGACAGCACGCCGGGATTGTTGGAAGGCGAGCCGTAGGTGGTTTCGCTGTCGCGCCCTGTGATCACGCACAGGTCGACGCCGCGTGCGTCCAGGCCAGCCACGATTTCGTCCAGCGGCTGGGGCTTGCGGCGTTCGAAGCCGATGGCCTCGCAGGCGGCCTTGAACATGGCGCTGGTGGCAATGCCGGTAATGGTTTCCGGGGTGTTGGGGCGAAAACGGAAATCGATGATAGCCATGAGTCTCTCCTTGTGACGTGAAATGGCGCCCCAAGTGAGCAAGAGCCATGCCGCCCGGGCCTGGCTAGTGACGAAACGCCACATGCTGCCGCACGCCGCCCCGTCTCCTCCCGCGCCACACAACAGCCTGAAAAACCAGCATGACGCCTGACACAACGTGCTCGCAGGGTCTCCAGCCACGCGCGGACACAGCCACCCCACGGGCATTCCGCCACGCCTCGGCCCCGCAAACCGCATCATGTGAAATTATCCCCGTACAAAAAACACCGTGCGAGTGTTGCATCCCTGTATCATGGTTGCAGACTTGCAACCATGGACGTTTTCACATCAACATTATGTAATTACTCACCTTATCCTCAAGGTGTTGCGAAAATGAATCCAAAATGAACGTTCCTCACCATCGCATGCGGTGCGAAACCAGTCACGCTTTCCGCTTGTACCGCGCGGAACAAGCACCCTCCCCCCCCGCCACCACGGGTTGGCACGTCTGCTGCACTACCGGGGCATACGCACGCAATCCGGACGCTCCGGAATCGGATCAAACACACACACGTACGGAGGATTCACATGCGCAACCGAGTAACGGCCCTTCTCGTCGCCCTGCTGGCCATGGTGACCCTGCTGTCCACCAGCGGCATCGCCCAGGCCAAGGCCATCACCCTGCGCCTTGCCCACCCCATGGCCCCGGGCAACAACGTCACGCTCGGCTATGAAAAGTTCAAGGAAATCGTGGAAAAGAAGTCCGAAGGCAAGGTCAGGATCCAGCTCTTCGGCAACTGCATGCTGGGCAGCGACCGCGTGACCATGGAAGCGGTGCAACGCGGCACACTGGAAATGGCCTCCAGTTCCTCGCCGAACATGGCCAACTTCTCGCCCATGTTCATGGTTTTCGACCTGCCCTACATCACCAGCCCCACGCACCAGAAGAACCTGTACGACGCGCTGGATAACGGCGAACTGGGCAAGTACCTGTCCGCCGAAAGTGAAAAGATCGGCCTGAAGCCCATCATGTTCAGCGAATACGGCTACCGTAACTTCGTCAGCCGCACCGCGCCGGTGACCAACGTTGCCAGCCTTGCCAACATGAAGGTGCGCACCACCGATTCCCCCGTGGAAGTGGCCGTGGCCAAGGCCCTGACCATGAACCCCGCGCCCATCGCCTGGGGCGAGGTGTACACCGCCCTGCAGCAGGGCACCGTGGACGGCGAAGGCAACACCTTCTCGCTGCTCTACGACGCCAAGCACAACGAAGTGCTGAAGTTCGCCAACGATTCCGCGCACAACTACAGCATGCACATTCTCATGATCAACGCCAAGGTCTTTGCCGGCCTGCCCGCCGACGTGCAGCAACTGCTGGTGGATGCCGGCAAGGAAACCCTGGTCTACCAGCGCGGCATCACCAACGAACTGGAAGAAAAGGCCAGGCAGAAGTTCATCGAGGGCGGCATCAAGGTGCACACCCTCACCGCCGAGGAACGCGCCGAATACGTCAAGCTGACCCGCCCGGTGTGGGACCAGTTTGCCGATCGCATTCCCAAGCACCTGCTCAACCTCGTGCTGGCCACCCAGAAGTAGCCGGTCCGCCTGATCGCCCGACCGGGGGCGGGGAAGTCGCAGGCCTTCCCCGCCTGCCGGTACATGCAGACACTTTCCGTGTCCTTGCCCGCGGTCGACGCCGCGACGGACATCACCTGGCCGCCGGGTGCGGCATGCCAAGCAACAAGAGGCAACGACAATGAACGAACTTTCCGCGGCCATCACGGAAGCCCCCCCCGCAAGCCGGGCGGGACTTCTGAAGAAACTGGATGAGAATTTCGAAAAGCCGTTCCTGTTCGCGGGAATGCTGGCGATCATCCTGATCATCTCGTTTCAGACCGCCTACCGCTACATCATCACCCACATGTATTCGGGGTCCGGTGCGGCTGTGTGGACCGAGGAACTGGCCCGCTTCATCTTCATCTGGATTTCGTACCTGGCCATTCCGCTGGCCATCCGCGACCGTACGAACATCCGCGTGGACATCGTGTACGATCGCCTGTCCCCCCGCCTGCAGAAGATGAGCTGGGTGGTGGTGGACGTCTGCTTCCTGGTGCTGACGGCGGTGGTGCTGTACATGGGCACCAACCACATCTCCATGATGCTGGAGTTTCCGCAGACCACGCCCGCCCTTCAGATACCCTACGCCATTCCGTACCTGATCCTGCCCGTGGGGTTCGGCCTGATGGCCGTGCGCCTGTTGCAGGACCTGTTCAGCCAGGCCCAGGAAATCGGGCTGAAGGACACCCTTCTCGCGTTCGCGTTCTGCGCCGCCATGGCCGCTCCGGTGCTGCTGGACACCGATTTCAGCGCGCTCACCCTGCTGTTCGGCTACTTTCTGCTGTTCCTGGTGGTGGGGGTACCCATCGCCATCAGCCTCGGCCTGTCGGCGCTGGCCACCGTCATCGGTGCGGGCACCCTGCCCATCGACTACGTGGCGCAGGTGGCCTTCACCTCCATCGACAGCTTTCCCATCATGGCCATCCCGTTCTTTATCGCGGCGGGCGTGTTCATGGGTGCGGGCGGCCTTTCGCGCCGCCTGCTGGCCCTGGCCGACGAAATGGTGGGCGCGTTGCCCGGCGGCATGGCCCTGGCCACCATCGCCACCTGCATGTTCTTCGCGGCCATCAGCGGCTCCGGCCCGGCCACGGTGGCGGCCATCGGCTCGCTGACCATCCCGGCCATGGTGGAGCGCGGCTACGACAAGCTGTTCTCCGCCGCCGTGGTGGCCTGCGCCGGGGCCATCGGGGTCATGATTCCCCCCAGCAACCCCTTTGTGGTCTACGGCATCTCCGCGCAGGTCTCCATCGGCAAGCTGTTTCTGGGCGGCATCGTGCCCGGCATGCTTACCGGCTTTGCGCTCATGGCCTACGCCTACTTCTACTCGAAGAAGCGCGGCTGGCACGGCGAGGCGCGCACCCGCAACCTGTCCACCTTTGCCCGCGCGGCCTGGGAGGCCAAATGGGCCCTGATGGTGCCGGTGATCATCCTTGGCGGCATCTACGGCGGCATCATGACCCCCACCGAAGCAGCGGCCGTGGCGGCGCTCTACGGGTTGATCGTGGGGCTGTTCGTGTACCGCGAGATCAAGCTGCGCAACCTGATGCGGTGCTTCATGGAATCGTGCAGCACCTCGGCCATCGTCATCATCCTGATGTCCATGGCCACCATCTTCGGCAACATCATGACCATCGAGCAGGTGCCCACCCGCATCGCCGAGGCCATGCTGAGCCTGACCGAAAACAAGTTCCTCATCCTGCTGCTGATCAACCTGCTGCTGCTGTGGGTGGGCACCTTCATGGAAGCCCTGGCGGCCATCGTGATCCTTACGCCCATCCTGCTGCCCATCGTGATCAAGGTGGGGGTTGATCCGTTGCACTTCGGCATCGTGATGGTGGTCAACCTGGCCCTCGGCTTCGTCACGCCGCCGGTGGGGGTGAACCTCTTCGTGGCCAGCGGCATCGCCCGCTGCAAGCTGGAACCACTGGCGCGCGTGGCCCTGCCGCTGCTGCTGGTGATGATCGGCATCCTGCTTCTGATCACCTACGTTCCCGACGTGTCCCTGATTCTTACCAGGTAGCACCCCGGAAACGAGAATGCCCGGCACAGGCCGCCCCGATGCGACCTCGGGGCGGCCCGCCACCGGGCCGACCGGACCATTGAGAACCTCAGCGAACCAACAGCCCAGTCAAAGGAGAATCATCATGCGCAATCCCGAATGCTGCGAGGTCATGACCCCGCACGAGCAGCGCCTGTTCGACAAGATGGAAGGCAAGGAAGACCGCTTCCGCGCAGGCCACAGCCGGGTATTCACCATCCTCGAATCGTTCGAGGGCCTGCGCCCGCGCATCGACGTCGAACGCGCCAAGTACTTCACCGAATCCATGCGCGCCACCGAAGGGCAGCCGCTGGTGCTGCGCTGGGCCAAGGCCATGAAGCACATCGCCGAAAACATCACCGTGTACATCGACGACCACCAGCTGCTGGCGGGCCGCGCCGGTGCGCAGGGGCGCTACGGCATCCTGTACCCGGAACTGGACGGCGACTTCCTGGGCCTTGCCATCGAAGACCTGCCCAAGCGCACCGAATCGCCCTTCACCATCACCCCGGAAGACGCCCGCGTGGTCGTGGACGAGATCGCACCGTTCTGGAAGGGCAAGACCTACCACGAAAGCCTCAACCTGGCCCTGCCCGCCGATGTGCACAAGCTGACCTACGACGATTCCGAAGGCCTGCACTCGCGCTTCATCGTCAATGAAACCTCGTCGTTCCGCTCTTCCATCCAGTGGGTACACGACTACGAAAAGGTGCTCAACAAGGGCTTTGGCGGCCTGAAGCAGGAAGCCCTGGAGAAGCTGGCCGCCCTCGACCCGCTGAGCCCCGCCGACAACTGCGAAAAGCGCCCCTTCCTTGAAGCCGTGACCATCGTGTGCGACGCCATGGTCATCTGGGCCAGGCGTCATGCCGCTCTTGCGCGCGAAAAGGCCGCCGTGGAAACCAACGCCCCCCGCAAGGCCGAACTGCTGACCATGGCCGACATCTGCGAACGCGTGCCCGAACACCCCGCCCGCACCTTCCGCGAGGCCGTGCAGTCGCAGTGGTTCACCCAGATGTTCTCGCGCATCGAGCAGAAGACCGGCACCATCGTCTCCAACGGGCGTATGGACCAGTACTTCTACCCGTTCTACGAAAAGGACATGGCCGAAGGCCGCCTGACCGAAGAGTCCGCTCTTGAGCTCATCGAGTGCATGTGGGTGGGCATGGCCCAGTTCATCGACCTGTACATCTCGCCCACCGGCGGCGCCTTCAACGAAGGCTATGCCCACTGGGAAGCGGTGACCGTGGGCGGCCAGACCACCGACGGCCAGGACGCCACCAACGACCTGACCTATCTGTTCCTGAAGTCCAAGCGCGAATTCCCGCTGCACTACCCCGACCTTGCGGCGCGCATCCACTCGCGTGCGCCGGAACGCTACCTGTGGGAAGTGGCGGAAACCATCAAGGACGGCTCGGGCTTTCCCAAGCTGATCAACGATGAGGAAATCGTGCCGCTGTACGTCTCCAAGGGGGCCACCTTCGAAGAAGCGTACGACTACGCCGTGTCGGGCTGCACCGAAGCGCGCATGCCCAACCGCGACACCTACACCTCTGGCGGCGCCTACATCAACTTCGCCGCCGCGCTGGAAATGGTGCTCTACAACGGCCGCATGAAGAAATACGGCGAGGCGGACCTTGGCGAGCACACCGGCGACCCCTGCGAATTCAAGAGCTGGGACGACCTGTGGAACGCCTACGTGGCCCAGCACAAGCTGTTCCTGAAGACGGCCTTCATGCAGCAGCACATCATCAACAACCTGCGTGCCCGCCACTTTGCGCAGCCCATGGGCTCCACCCTGCACGACCTGTGCATGAAGCACTGCCTCGACCTGCATACCCCGCAGATTCCCGAGGGCATCAACCTCGGCTACTTCGAATACATCGGCTACGGCACCGTGGTGGACTCGCTGGCGGCGCTGAAGAAGGTGGTCTTTGAAGACAAGACCCTGACCATGGCGGAAGTCATCGAAGCCCTGGAATGCAACTTCGAGGGCAAGGAAGACGTGCGCCAGATCCTGCGGAACGCCCCCTGCTACGGCAACAACGACGACTACGCCGACACCATCGCCCGCGACATCGACCAGTTGTCCGTGGAATACGGGGCCCGCTACTCCAAGGATCTCGGCATGCACAACGACGTGCGCTACGTGCCCTTCACCTCGCACGTGCCGTTCGGCAAGGTGGTCAGCGCCACCCCCAACGGGCGCAAGGCGTGGTCCCCGCTGTCCGACGGCTCGTCCGCCTCGCACGGGGCCGACGTCAACGGCCCCACGGCGGTGCTGCTGTCCAACTTCAGTTCCAAGAACTACGGCTACCGTTCGCGCGCGGCACGCATGCTGAACATCAAGTTCACACCCAAGTGCCTGGAAGGCGATGACGGCACCCAGAAGCTGGTTTCGTTCATCCGCACCTTCTGCGACCTGAAGCTGTGGCACGTGCAGTTCAACGTCATCAACCGCGAAACCCTTCTCGCCGCCCAGCGCGACCCCGAGAAGTACCGCAACCTCATCGTGCGCATCGCGGGGTACAGCGCCTACTTCGTGGACCTGTCGCCCGACCTGCAGAACGATCTGATCGCCCGTACCGAACACGGGACCATGTAGCGTGACGCACGGGCGGGCCGTGCCCGCCCGGTTTCCGGGGCGCCTTTCTCCCGAAGGCACGGAGCAAGGCGCCCCACATCCATCCCGCGCGGGCACACGCCAGCAGCGCGAAAACCCCGCCCCGCGGGCCGCACCGGAACCTCGCATGACTCCCACGGATGACATGAACGTCAGCGGCATCGTCTTCAACATCCAGAAATATTCCGTACACGATGGGCCTGGCATCCGCACCGTGGTCTTCCTGAAAGGGTGTCCACTGCGGTGTGACTGGTGCTCCAACCCGGAATCGCAGGCCACGCGCATCCAGCTGGCTTACAACACCGGGAGATGCCTCGGCCTTTCGCAATGCGTACGCTGCGTGGAAATGTGCCTGTCCGGCGCCATATCGCGCGGCCAGGACGACCGTATCGTCATCGACAGGGCCTTGTGCGCGGAATGCACGCGCGACTGCACCTCCGTCTGTCCTTCCAATGCGCTGATCACCTACGGGGCGCGGCGCACGGTGCGGGAGGTGCTGCGCACGGTGGAACAGGACAGCCTGTTCTATGCCCGTTCCGGCGGCGGCATGACCCTTTCCGGCGGCGAGCCGCTGATGCAGGGCGAGTTTGCCCTGGCCCTGCTGCGCGAAGCGCGCAAACGCCGCATCGGCGCCGCCGTGGAAACCTGCGGCCACGTGCAGTGGGAAACCCTGGACGAGGCCTGCCGCCTGACGCGCACCCTGCTGTTCGACCTGAAACACGTGGACCCGGTCCGGCACGAGGCCGGAACCGGCGTGCCCAGCACGCTGATTCTGGAAAATTTCCTTCGGGTGATGGAGCACCACCCCAGGCTGCACGTGATGGTGCGCACCCCGGTCATACCCGGGTTCAACGACGACGAAGCGGCCATTTCAGCCATCCTCGACGTCCTTGCGCCCTACCCCCATGTTGAATACAGCCTGCTTCCCTACCATCGGCTGGGCACCCAGAAGTACCATTTCCTGGGGCGCGAAGCCCCCATGGGCGAGGCGAAGCTGGACGACGAGCGCATGGCGACCCTGTCGCGCCTGGTCGCCGCCCGCCGTGGATGAGCCCCTTGTGGCGGCTCCGCCCGAGAACGGCGGGGCCGCCTTGCGTGCCGTTTCTTCCTGCCGTAGGGTTGGGCACTTCGCGGCCCGACCTTTCGGGGTGCCATCACCGCGAAGATCGCAAGCCCCGCCCCACGTCGGGTCGCAAGACCACACAATGGAAAAAATCCTAAAGAATTTCAGAAATATAATCGATATTTTCAGTGACGGTATCTACATCTCGGACCGTGACGGCACCACCCTGCTGGTAAACCGGATGTACGAGAAGCTGACCGGGCTGCGACAGGATGAACTGCGCGGTCGCAACGTCAACGCACTGGTCGAGGAAGGCGTCTTCGACCGCATCCTGAACCCGGAAATCGTGCGCTCCAAGCGCCCGTCCACCTCGGTGCAGAACGTGCGGGGCGAAAAGAAGATCATCCTGCGTGGCTACCCCGTGCTGGATGAAACGGGCGAGGTGTGCCTGGTGGTCACCTTCGCGCGTGACATCACCATGATCACCCAGTTCCGCGACCAGATCGCCCAGCAGAAACAGCTCATCGACGAATTCCATGAACGTCTGGAAAGCATGATCCAGACGGGGGTGTCCTCCGCACAGCCCATTTTCCTCAGCGAGGCCATGCTGTCGCTGGTGGCGCGGCTGCAACGTGTGGCGGGAACGGACGCCACGCTTCTGCTGCTGGGCGAGACCGGGGTCGGCAAGGACGTGCTGGCCCGCCTGGCGCACGAGCACAGCCCGCGCAACGAGCACATGTTCCTGAAGATAGACTGCGGCAGCATCGCACCGAATCTCATCGAGTCGGAACTGTTCGGATACGTGCCGGGCGCATTTTCCGGCGCCAATGCCAAGGGCAAGGCCGGTTATTTCGAGATGGCGGAAGGCGGCACCGTGTTTCTGGACGAGATAGGCGAACTGCCCCTGCCCATGCAGACCAAACTGTTGCGGGTGCTGCAGGACCAGGAGGTCACCCGCGTGGGCGCCACCCAGCCCCGCAAGGTGGACGTGCGCATCATTGCCGCCACCAACCGCGACCTTGGCGACGATGTGCGCACCGGCAAGTTCCGCAGCGACCTGTTCTACCGCCTGAGCGTGGCGGTATTGCAAATCCCGCCGCTGCGCGAACGGCGCGAGGACATCGCCCCCCTGGCCCGCCACTTTCTGGAGCGCTACGCCTCCAAGTACCGCCGTTCCATGGAGATCGCCGAATCGACGCTGGAAGCGCTGGAAAGCTACAGCTGGCCGGGCAACGTGCGCGAAATGCAGAACTTCATCCAGGGCATGGTGGTCACCGGCGACCGCCCCACCATCACCTGTTCAGACCTGCCCCCGCACATGGCGGAAGAATGCCGCCCGGGATTGGCCTATACCATGCCGGAAATGCAGGAACCGCGTGCCCTGCGCGAAATCATGGATGAAATAGAACGCGAAATCCTGGAACGGGCCATCACCCGGCACGGTTCCGTGAACAAGGTGGCGCGCCTGTTCAAGGTCAGCCGCACCACCATTTTCCGCAAGCTGCGCGACCAGCCCCCCGGCAACGAACCGGAGGGCCAGGAAGGAGCAGGCGGAATGGACGGATAGCCCCCGGAAACCGGATCGGAAAATCGCCGCCGAACGGCGCAAGGCGGCTGGCCACCGAGCCGCCCCCCATTCCCCCCGAGGGGCGCGTTCTGTCGGCTTCCTGCCCCGAAGGCCTTATTCGCAGGTGGACGCATCCAGCAGATGATAACTGTTCTTGCCCGCCTGCTTGGCCATGTACATGGCCTTGTCGGCGTCTTCCAGCAGGGCGCGCAGGGGGGCGGGCGCACCGGGCAACGCAGCGTCGATGGCACGGGCGCCAGCGTCCGCAGGGGCAGCTGCCCCGCCACTTCCGCCACCACCTCCTCCGCCCGCTCCATCCGGACGCGCTGCGGCCTGTCCGTCATCCGTCCCATCGCCCGGCAGGTCTGCGGGCGCGTCTTGTTCCGACAGTTCGGGATATTCGCCAACCTTGCCCAGCGCAATGCCCACGCTGCAACCGACGCCCAACCCTATCTGGGCCACCCCGGACACCACGCGCGCAGCCACACTGCGGGCCACCTCACAGGCCGTATCGGCCTGCAGGGCCAGGCACAGCACGAACTCGTCCCCGCCCAGGCGGCCCACGACGTCCGACGAACGCACCGCGCTTTCCAGCACCCGGGCCGTGCGGCGCAACACCATATCCCCTTCGGCGTGGCCATACTGGTCGTTGATCTGCTTGAACCCGTCGAGGTCGATGAACATGACGGACAAGCGCAATGACGCCTCGTGGCGGCTGGTTTCCAGCAGGCGCCGGGCATGCCGCAGGAACAGGGTCCGCCCCGCCAGACCGGTCAGGCTGTCGCGCAGGGCCATTTCCTCGCGCTCGCGGGAAGCGGCCAGTTCATCACCCACCTGGCGCAGTTCACGCACCAGCGTGGGCCGCACCGGGCCGTCGCCCGGTCCGGGCAAAAGGCACGAGCGGGCCGCCAGTTCCACCTCGGCCACGAAGCGGCGCGACAGCAGCCATGCCCCGGCAAACCCCATGATGATGCAGGCCCCCCCGATGCCCGCCAGGCGCAACAGATACCCGTGCATGGCTGTCCGCAACGTGGCCACGGGCACCTGCACGACCGCGTGCCAGCCCCAGTCCCCCACCGGCGCCACGGCGAAGCGTACGGGAACGCCTTCACGATTCTCCGCTTCCATCACTTCGGAAGAATGAAGCACATCACGCAGACGCGGGCCGACGGACTGGCCTACGGCCGACTCCGGCAACAGCGTCCGGGCAAGGATGACGCCATTGGCATCCACCAGCCCCCCCACCCACCCCGCGGGCATGTGCTGTTCCCCCAGCAAGCGGGCGTAAGCCTCTGCTCCGATGTACATGCGCAATGCGTACCTGTGGCTGCGCCCCACACGGATCGGCACACCCAGCGCCGTGATCAGCCGGTTCGTGATGCTGCCCTGGAACAGATCGGACACCACGGGCCGATCCTCATCCAGGACACGCCGGGCCGACGCCAGGTCGCCCGTGGGCGGCAGGATGGTGCCCAACGGTTCCCACGTGCTGAAAACCTGGCTGCCGTCATGGGCCACCAGAGCCAGCGACTGCACCTCGCGGTGCACGCTGCCCACCCCCCTGGCCTGACGGTACAACTGCGCGACATCCATTCTTTCCGTATCCTGCGAGGCTGCCAGGGCGTGCAGCATGGCCGCCTTGGCCGACAGTTCCGCATCCACTGCCTGGGCCACGTTCAGCACCTGCCGCCGCAGTTCCGTGTCGGTCTTCTCCTGCTGCGCGCGCATGTGCTCGACCATGGCGAACACGGAAAAGATGGTGGTGGGCAGACCTGCAACCAGGGCAAGCAACAGCAGCCAACCGCGCACCCCCATGATGGGCGTGTTTCGATGACGCTCGAACATTGCCATGCCCCCTCCCAGGCCACCGACGTATGCCGACCGGCACGTGCCCGAAATGGGACGCGCCCGAACGGGTTGCGCCCACCTGTCCCCCCCCTGGACGGCTGGACGCGCACTCCGCATGCGAACTTCCGTACCACACGATAACCGCACCAGGCCGGAGCAGGCAATCACCATGACCGGCACACGCAAAACGCCCCGGCGACCATAGCCGCCGGGGCGTTGCATCCGCAATGGCATGCCGCGCCGGAAACGCGCGGGGCACGCATGCTAATCAGCCAGATCGGCCTCGTCTTCCTCTTCCTCGTCGAAGGGAAAGGCGTCCTCTATCTCGGCCACGTACATTTCGGGGTCGAAGTCGTGCTGCTCCCATGCCTCGTAAAGATGTTCGGGCACATTCCGATGGATGCGCGTCACCTCGCGTTCGTCGTCGAGGGTCATCTCGATGACCAGCGTCCCCGTCCCTTCCGTCATGCCGTCGGTCTGGATGAAGTCAACGTCATGGATTTCAAGGCCATCGGGATCCGTCTGCGAGATCTGTGACATGAAAGGCATACCTCCGGGAAATGCGTTGCGTTGCGTCTGGTTGGGGCGGCACGCGCGGCGCACCGCACCTGCGGCAGGGTGCGAATATGGTCCGCCATGCGACGTAGCCGCCGACTGCCCTGCCGATACACCCGGCGCATCCCGCTGGCAACAAGCCATGTCCGTGTTTCTGCGGAAAAACGGCCCGCATGGCATCTTTGGCCCACCCGAGCGCGTTGCGGGCATTCTCATGGCAGACAGTCGCCATCCACGAGACCAGGCCCGCCCTCTGCCGCGACCATCCGGCAGGATGCGTGCAAGCCCGGCGCATCGGCTGCATGGCCAGCCGTCAAGACATCCCCGCGCACGCCCCCCGAATGGCTCCTGCCCCGGCTTCCCGCACGCTTACCGCTGACGCCGTGGACAACTCAATCGCGGTGTTCTGCATACTGCTCCAATCACATTTTGCAGTGTTTTTGCACGCAACACCTACAAAACAAACAATACAATACAATTTTTCTACAGCATTCAACATCAAAAAATACATATATGCAACATAACACTCCACACAAATCACAGCTGGCATGAATTTTCGCAAACCGGCTTGACTTCCATCACCATCCGTGTAATCCTAAAAAAGGATTTCAGATTACCATACACAACAACTCAAGACACACACGATTTCATCCTACCCATGCAGCAGCAGAACACCACGAAAGGCACCTTCATCGGCGCCAATGCACGGCGACTTCGGTTCGCCACGCATACCCGTGGTTCGGGTTCCGGGGCCCTTCGCTCCACCGCCGCCCCGTGCGGCCCCTTCCTCCGTGCCGCCCGCGAGGCGCACGGGGGGTAATCCTGATTACCTCGGCCATTCCGGCCACGGATGTCCCCCCTTTCTCCGCAACAGGAAGGGGGGACTTTTGCGTCGTCCGCCCTCCACCCGCCTCCCTCCTACCCCCGTCAACGTCACGAGGTATCCTCCCATGCCGCATCCCAGGCAAACATCCTTGCACGACGCCGTCCGCCCTTCCCGCAAGGATTCCGTCCCACATTCCGTCATCCCCCCGGTGCCCCCTCCCTCGCGGCCCATGGTTCCAAACGTCCCCAATGCGCCAGACGCCCCGAGATATCCGGACATTACCGATGCTGCGGACGCCCCCGGCTCCCATGGCCCCCAAAGGCGCCTCGCCCCGGCGCGGCAAGCATCCCCGGCAGCAACGCCGCCCCCCGCACCGGCAGGCCTGCCATCGGCCACCCTGGCCGCACGCCAGTGCTACCTGCGCCACACAGCGCCCGTGCCGGGCAGCCGGTCCGGCTTCCGGCAACTGGGTCCGGTGCGCATGCTGGTGTGCTTCTGGCAGGACCGCATGTCGCTGCTGCAAATTCATTCCGATGCCCGCCGCGCCGGGCACGGCTCGCAGGCCATGGCCCTGCTGGTAGGCATTGCCGAACGTCACGGCCTGCACATCGTGGCCAATGCGCTGCCCCTGGCCCACGGCAACGACTGCCTGGACCAGCGCACGCTGACCGCGTGGTATCTGGGCTTCGGCTTCCGGCGCATTCCGGACAGCGCCATGAACGGCATCATCTATTCCCCCACCCGCCTTTCCCGCTCCGCAGGCACGGCCTGATCCGCCATGCTCACGACGGCGCGCCTGCACCGGGCCGCCCCGAGCCACATGCCGTACCCACAGGGAAACGTTTTCCCTTTACACGCCTTTTGCATGCCTTTGCACACGCCGGAGCGGGCGGCAGGTCCTGCCGGATGCCGCTCGCACCCCGGAACATCCCGATGCAATCGGGAGCAGCCTGCCGGGACGGGCGGCCGCAAACCAGGCACGGAGGGTGCGGGCATGAGCGATTGGACAATGGAACTGATGCAGGGCTACGGGGTGTCGTCCACCGACTACATCTCGGGCATTTCCTCCACCCGGCGCGCCACGCAAAGTGTTGCCACCACGCAGTCGGGCGACCGGGTGTCCATATCCGAGGAAGCCATGCGCCTTGCCCGTGAGATGCTGGCCGCGCGCCAGCAGGCCGAGGCGGACGCCGCGCAGGAAGCAGGCACCCTGACCGGAGCAGGCATGGCAAACGACGACGATGCCGATGCGTCGGCCTCGTCTTCTTCCGCAGCTGCCGCAGGCGGTGGTGGCGATTCGGGCGGCGATTCCACGTCCAAACAGATCGAGGAACTGCAAAAGAAGATCGAGCAGTTGCAGCAGCAGATTTCGCAGGTGGAACAGGGATCGTCACCCGACGGAGTGAAGGAGTCGGTCACCCGCCCGCTGTACCAGCAGATCAACGAGTTGCAGCAGCAGATCAACGAATTGCAGGCCCAGGCAGCCAAACAGGCCTCGGGCGGGGGCGGGGGCAGCGCGGTGTCCTATGCTTCCCTGGGCAAGTCGGGAAAGTAGGCAGCACCGAGGTGCCTGTTCCTCTCCTCCCCTACATCGAACGCATGCGGGGCGCGGTCTTTCAGACCGCGCCCCGCTTTCATTGGCAGCTTGCGCCGGGTTCTTCCCGGCCTTGTCACATGAAGAAACCCGAATGTCCTCCCGGCTACTTCACGCCGGACACCCGCTTCACCCCGGCCACGAAGTTGGCCAGCGTGTCGGAGATGGCGCCCCTTTCCAGCCGCACGTCGATAAGCTGGAAACGCCCGCGCTCCGTGGTGGCCGCAGCGAAGGCCGCCGCCAGTTCGCGCCGGGTGGTCACGCGGTGGCCGCGCCCGCCCAGTGCATCGGCAAAGGCGGCGAAGTCCAGGGTGTTGATGGCGCTGTACGAGGTTTCCGGCTGGAACACCCGCAACATCTCCCACGAGGCGTTGTTGAACACCATCACCACCGGGTCGATGCCGAGCCGCGTGCAGTTGCCAAGCTCCATGCCGGTCATCTGAAAGGCCCCGTCGCCCACCAGGGTCAGCGAACGCTGGCCGGTGGTGATCTGCAAACCCATGCCCGCAGGCACGCCAAAGCCCATGCTGGCGTAGTACCCCGGCCCCACCATGGGCACGGGACGCACCGACAGCGCGGTGAACAGGCAATCGCCTATGTCGCAGGCCAGCGGCCAGGGATGCCCGCCAAACGGCCACGGGAACGGGTCAGGCCCGGCGCTGGCGGTGGCAACGGGGCCGCGCCCCGCCGCCACGCCGTCATAAAAGTCGTTGAGCAGCACGGCGATGTCGTCGGGCGTCACCGGGGCATCGTCCGCCACAAAGCCGCGCCTGTACACCACGTTACGGCCAAGCGCCCCGGCGTCGCCGTCCAGACCTGCCGGAACGGCACAGGCCTGCGCGCCTTCAGGAAGGGCCGCCAGCAGCGCATCCACCAGTCTTTCCAGCGGAATGTCGTGATAGGTATGGAAGCCCATGCGCACCTGGCGGTCCTCGGCGTGCATCAGGCGGCGGTGGTCGATAAGGCTGGACGACACCCCGAAGTTGGTGTCGGACATGATCACTCCCAACAGCAACAAGCCGTCGGAGCCTTCCACCGCACCGGTAATGGCAGCGTCCCCAGCCACGCCCATGTAGGTGCCCTGCAGGCAGGCCTTGCCCGCCAGCAACCCGCGCCCCATGAAGCTGGTGACCACGGGCACGCCCAGCCGGTCGGCCAGTTCGGCCACGCGGTCCTCAAGGCCGTAACGGCGCACCTCCACCCCCACCATCAGCACCGGGCGGCTGGCGGCGCGCAGCCGGGCCAGCACTTCCGCCGCGCAGGCAGCCACCGCCTCTTCGTCGCAGGGAGTGGCCATGTGCGGGGCCACCGGCCCGCAGGCCACGGCGGGCATGTCGCGCGGAATTTCCAGGTACACCGGGCGCGAGTGCTCCAGGCAGTTGCGCAGCACCCGCTCGATGATGGCGGGCGCGGTGGCCGGGTCGTCCAGAATGCCCTGGTCGCAGGTGACTTCCTGATACATGCGGAACTGCGAACCCACGGTCTTCACCTGATGGTGCAGCAAAAGACCGCGCGCCCGCTCTGCCGTGCCCGGCGCGCCGGAAATGACCACCAGCGGCGACTTTTCCGCAAAGGCCTGGGCCACGGCGTTCAGCATGTTGATGGCCCCGGCCCCGTAGGTGACGGCGGCAACGCTGAGCCCCCGGCGGATGCGCGCGGCGGCGTCGGCGGCAAAACCCAGGCCCGGCTCGTGGGTCAGGGTGACCAGTGGCAGGATGCCGGTCTGCTCGATGATCTTGAAATAGGGCAGCGCGAAATCGCCGGGAATACCCCAGACCTCGCGCGCGCCGCGTTCCTTCAGGGCGTGCAGCAGTGCTTCGGTAATATTCATGCGTGTCTCCCGGTCCGGGTGCCGTACAGGGGCATGCCGGATATTGCGATGCCGCCCCCGGTGGTTGCGGGATGCGGGCGATGTGTGAGCAGATAGGAAACGGGCGATCACTGGTACGTTACGCGCGTCCGCAGGCTGCATACCGCGACCGCCTACGGACGGCAACGCCCCCCTCCCCCTGTCACCCTGTCACCCTGTCACCCTGTCACGCGAGCGTCTAGCCATCCAGTCACCCCGTCGAGCAGGACAGCCCGATCAATAGTTCACCACCCCGCCCAGTCACGCAACAAGGCGCACCCGTGACCGCATGGGTTTCCCGAAAACGCTGGGGTAGGGTTTCCGACGCAAGGCGCAGCCGCCGCAGGCCATCACCGGACGGCAGGCAACAGTATCGCCTCCACACCCCGATTACCAAGGGAGAACCACCATGACACTGCGCAGTCGCTGCCTTCCGTCGCTCCTGACGCTCTCTGCCGCCCTGCTGCTGGCCCTGTCCTGCATCCTGCCCGCCGCACCGCACTCGGCCCAGGCAGCGCAGGACCCAGTGGAACTGCACATGTACGCGGGCGCGGGGCTGCGCGTGCCCGCCGAAGCAGTCCTGCGCACCTTCGAGCAGCGCACCGGCGTGAAGGTGGTGGTGGAATACGGCGGCATGGGCCAGTTGCTCACCCGGTTCAACGCCACGGGCACGGGCGACGTGTTCCTTTCCGGCGGCGAGCAGTACGTGCGCGAACTGGCCACGGCGGGCAAGGTGCTGACCGAGCACAAGCTGGTGCTGCACACCCCGGTCATGGCCGTGCGCAAGGACAAGGCGGCGGGCATCGCCACGCTGGCGGACCTGGCCGCCAGCAACCTGCGCATCGCCATGGGCGACCCGCAGGCCATCGCCCTTGGCAAGAGCGGCGAAAAGCTGCTGGACGCCAGCGGCCACGGCGAGGCGCTGCGCAGCAAGGTGACCGTGCGCGGCACGACCATCAAGCAGGTGCTGCTGTACCTGACCAACGGCGATGTGGACGCCGCCGTCATTGGCAGGTCCGACGCCGTGGCCAACGCGGCCTCGCTGGTCATCCTGCCCACGCCGCAGGGCACGCCGCAGGAAATCAGCGTGATCGCCGCGCTGTCCACCAGCGCACATCCCGAACTGGCGAAAAAGCTGGCCGCGTTCTTCGCGGAACCGGAAAGCATCAAGATGTTCGTGGATCACGGGTTCCTGCCGCTTCCCACAAAGTAGCCCGCCGTCATGGCGAAAACAGCGCTCATCCCGCTGGGGCTGCTGCTGGCGGTGGTGCTGGGGTCCATTGCGGCCCTGCTGGCGCGGCTGGACGCGCCCACCGTGGCGGGCATCCTGACCGACCCGGAAATTCGCTTCGCCATCGTCATGTCCATGTGCACGGCGCTGACCTCGCTGCTGCTGGCCGTGTGCATTGCCGTACCCGCCGCGTGGGCGCTGACGCGCGGCGCCGTTTGCTCCATCGGGGGCGGGCGTCTGCCGTACCGGCTGGCGAACCTGGCGCTGGACCTGCCCATGGTCACCCCGCCGCTGGTCACGGGCATGGGCCTGCTGTTGCTGCTGGGCCAGACCGGGCCGGTGGGAGCGGCATTTCCGGCGCTTGCCCGCAACCTGTTCTCGCCGCTGGGGGTCATCATCGCCCAGACCTACGTGGCCTGCGCCATTCTGGTGCGCAGCGCGGCGTCGGCCCTTTCCGCCGTGGACCGGGAATACGTGCATGCGGCGCACGGACTGGGCCTTTCACCGTGGAAGGCCTTTGTGCTGGTGGAAATTCCCCTGTGCTGGCGACCGCTGACCGGCGGCTGCATCCTGGCCCTGTCGCGCGCCCTTGGCGAGTTCGGGGCCACGCTGATGCTGGCCGGGGCCACCCGCCTGAAGACGGAAACCCTGCCCATGGCGGTATTCCTGAACATCGCCAGCGGCGACTTCACCAAGGCCATCGCCTGCGCCGCGCTGCTCATCGTCATTGCCTGCGTGCTGCTGCTGGCCCTGCATGCGGTGCAGGGGCGCGACCGGGCCACGGACGGAAGCGAAGAGAAGGACGGAAACAGGGGCGGAAGCGAGGACGCCAGCGGCACCACGAATACCGTCTTCATGCCGCCGAATGGAACGCTCGAGAGTCACGCCCCCCAGACGGACGTGATTGCAACGTCAACGCCCCTTCCCACAACGCACGCTCCGAAAGTGCCCCTGCTGCGGCTGACCGACATCTCCGGCGGCCTGCTACGCGACGTCTCGCTGGACATTCCTGACGGGGCGTGCCTGGGCGTGGGCGGCCCTTCCGGCAGCGGCAAGACCACCTTGCTGCGCATCATCGCGGGCACCCTGCCCCACGGCGGACGAACGGAATACGCGGGCCGCGACATCACCGGACTGCCCCCGTGGCAACGGCCCTTTCGCCGTCTGGACCAACGGCTGTACCTGTTCCCCTACCTGACGGTAGACGGCAACCTGCGCCTTGCCCAGTACGCGGCGGGGCAGCCCGACGCCCCGGCGCGCCGGGTCGGGGTGCTGGACCGCATGGGGATAGCGCACCTGGCGGGCCGCCTGCCCCGGCAGATATCCGGCGGCGAGCAGCAGCGGGCGGCGCTGGCGCGGGCCGTGGTGGGTGCCCCCCGCCTGCTCCTGCTGGACGAACCGTTCTCCAGCCTTGACTGGGAGTTGCGGGAACGGCTGTGGGACGTGCTGCGGGACATTCGCGCCGCCTACGGCGTGACCATGCTGTTGGTCTCGCACGAACCGCGTGAGCTGGACGCGCTGGCGGACGCGCGCATCACCCTGCGCGGCGGCAGACTGGCGGACTGACGCATCCCCCCACCCGCGAAAAAAATCGGGGGCCTGCCAACCTGCGGCAAGCCCCCGTGTGTTTTACCTATCCAACAACTTTCAGCGGTTCTGTCGCGCCCTGAAGGCCTACGCCCGGACAGTGCGTCATTACCGCCCCAGCGCGCGGGCCACCCGTTCCGGCAGGCTGGCCAGGTCGGGGCACACGGCAAAGCCCGCGTCGCGCATGGCCTGCAACTTGCCATCCACCCCGCCGGTGGCCTCGTCCAGAATGGCCCCGGCGTGGCCCATGCGGCGGCCCGGAGGGGCCGTGCGCGCGGCGATGAAGCCCAGCACCGGCTTGGCGAAGCCGGTGGCGGTTACCCAGCGGGCCAGGTCCTCTTCCGCCGTGCCGCCCACCTCGCCCAGCACCAGCACCGCCTCGGTGGCGTCGTCGTCGCGGATGCATTCGAACAGCGCAATGAAGTCGCTGCCGATGAACGAATCGCCCCCCACCCCGGCGCAGAACGACTGGCCGATGCCCGCCGCAGAAAGCCGGGCCGCCGCCTCGTAGGTCAGCGTACCCGAGCGCGAGAAGATGGCCACCGGCCCCGGCGTGAACACGTAGCCCGGCATGATGCCGATCTTGGTGGCCCCCGGCACGATGATGCCCGGCGTGTTGGGGCCGATGACCCGCGTGGGCGACGGCGGCACGTTCTTCAGCGCGGAAAGCATGGCCCGCTGCGGGATGCCCTCGGTAATGCACACCGCCCAGGGAATTTCCTCTGCCGCAGCTTCCATGACCGCATCGGGCGCGAAGGGCGCGGGCACGAAGATGATGGAGGCATCGATGCGGTGGTGCCTGCACGCCTCGTGCACCGAATCGTACACCGGCACGCCCAGCACGCTCTGCCCACCCTTGAACGGGGTAACCCCGGCCACGATGCGCGTGCCGTATTCCTGCATCAGCTGCACGTGGCGCTGGGCCACCTTGCCGGTGATGCCCTGCACCAGCACCTGGGTATCCGGCCCCAGCCACGGCACGCCGCGCCTGCCGGAACGCCGGTAGCCCTTGCGGACGGCGGGCGACAGCGGCCACGCCTCGTCGGTGAGGGGGTACGCTACGGGCGGCACGGCAGGGGCCGTGCCCGCAGCACGATTGGCCTCGTTGATCCGGCGCAGGGCGTCCAGCGCGTCGGCAACTTCATCGGCAATGATCACGTCCGGATGTGCGAAGGCCCGCAGCAGTGCGCGGCCTTCCGCCGATTCGTGCCCGGCCATGCGCACCACCACAGGCTGGGCGGCGCGTTCCGTACCCAGCGCCTCCATCAGCGCGCGGGCCACCCCGGCGCAGGAAACGATGCCCCCGAACAGGTTGATGAACACCGCCCGCACCTGCGGATTGGCAAACAGCAGATCCAGCGCCCGGCGCATGCGCGCGCCATCCGCCGCGCCGCCAAGGTCCATGAAGTTGGCGGCGGGCAGGCCGGAAAAGTTCAGCAGGTCCATGGTGGCCATGGCAAGGCCCGCGCCATTGACCAGCAGGCCCACCCAGCCGGAAAGGCCCACGTAGCTCAGCCCGGCATCACGCGCGGCGTTTTCCTCCGCGCCCTGATGCTCCGGCGTGTAGTAGCCCTGCAAGTCTGGCCGCAGGTCCACCACGTTGTCATCCAGTTCCACCTTGCCGTCCAGGGCCACCCACTGCCCGGCCCCGGTGAACACCAGCGGGTTGATTTCCGCCAGTAGCAGGCCGTCGTCGCGCACGGCGCGGAAAAGGCGCTCGGCCAACTCGCGAAAGCCTGCCCAGCCTGCCGGGTCCGCCCCCAGTTCGAAGAACGCAGCCCGCAGATGGTGTTCGCGCAGGCCCGCGTCCAGCGGTACCCGCTGCACCAGCGGCTTGCGGGCATCCGCCGTGGCCTCCACCTCCATGCCGCCCCGGTGGCTGGTGGTCAGCAGCATCTCGCGCCGCTGGCGCGAAAGCATGAACGACAGGTAGCATTCCTTGCGGATGTCCGTGGCCGGTTCCACCCGCACGAAGGGCACGGCGTGGCCCTTGATGGTCATGCCCAGGATGGTCCGCGCGGTGGCGCGCAACGCATCGGAGGTGTCGGCCCGCAGCACGCCGCCCGCCTTGCCGCGCCCGCCGGTAAGCACCTGGGCCTTGACGTACCAGGGGCCGGGAAACGGCGGCGCATACGCGTCCACGTCTTCCGGCCCCAGACAATCCCCGGCGGGGACGGCAATCCCCGCCGCGGCGAACAGCTTCTTGCTCTGGTGTTCGTTCAGGAACATCCGTCCCCCTGCGTGCGGCGTGCGGTGCGCGGGCCGCCAGCTGCCGGGGACGCCGCGCGCCCCGGTCCGGCCCGTGTCGGCCCTGCCTGGGGCGCATCGCGCTGCCGTTGCCGATGGCTGCGCCGCTCCGGGTCATCCGACGAGGTGAGTCGCCCCAACATGCCGGAAACAGACGCGCAAGGGAATGGGGGCGGCGTGTTTTTCCGCCCCCTTGAATGCACAATCCGGGGATTGGCTACAGCCCGGTGTCCTCGTTGATCAGGACGACATGAATGCGCTTGGCCGGGAAGGCCTTTTCCGTGATGGTCCAGACGTTACAGATACGATCGGGGCTCTTGCAATCCATGCACTCCGCCACCTTGGTGCACGGGGTCTTCTTGGCAAGGCGGATGGCGTTGGTGGGCGCGGAGAATTCCTTGATGCGGCGCATGCCGTCTTCCACGCTGTCCACCACCTTGTTGCGGCCCACGAACAGCACAACCTTCCTGGGGCCGAAGTTGATGCCGCCCACCCGGTTGCCGATCATGTCCAGGTTCACCAGCTTGCCGTCCACGGTAAGGGCGTTGGTGCTGGACAGGAACAGGTCCACCAGCAGGGCCTGACGGCGCAGTTCGTACATTTCCGCCGCGGGCAGCTTGTAGTTCATGGTGTCCAGCAGTTCGATGGAATCCATGGAGCGCAGGGCCTCGGGCACCCCGCTCTTGCCCACGCTCATGGAGCCGCCGAAGGACACGGACTTCGCGCCCGATGCGGGCAGGATGTCTTGCAGAAAGATGCGGGCCGCGTCGGCCAGGTTTTCGGCCATGGACACCTCGAAGTTGTTGGCTTCAAGGGCTTCCTTGGTGGTGGCAAGGCGGATGGTCCAGAAGGTGTCTACCGGATTCGCAGGCGGGGTGGCGGTCTTGCTCATGGCGTGTCTCTCTTTGAATGGATTAAGCAACATTGGACGCGCGCAAGATGCTTGTGGCGCGCGACCTGCGCAAACTAGGATTTTTTCCCGCTGGCAAGGAAAACAAGCCTGCCATGAGGGAGTATACTCTTATCGTATTCGACCGATATGGCAGGCGAAGTTTGACGCATCCAGCGGGGAAAAGGACAGTTTGCGGGCATAACGCTAAAACCCGTAACGCGTGTATCTCTTTGCTTTTCTATCAATGCACTGCACGTAGCGGTAATTGCCCTTCAGGTGGGCCTCCTCCAGCAGGCGACGGCCAATGCCCGCGCACCTGTCGCAGGCGCTGATGGGAATCTCGATGCCCACGCTGAGCGGGTTCACCGTGGACCACGTCTCTATCTTCACCGTGCCCGAACAGTCCGGGCACAGCAGCACCGACTCCACCTGGCTCTCGCTGATGGAGTCGGTATCGTAGTAGATATCCTTGGTGCGCACCCACCAGTCGCCGGAGCGTTCGCCCTGCTTGGGCAGGGCCGGGGGCTTGCGCCACACCTTCAGCATCTCGTCGCACAGCCGCTCGATGTACGCGCTCACCTGGTCCGACTGGGCGATGGCCGCCGGATCGAATTCCGGCTCGCGCACCCCGTCGAAATCCAGCCCGGCCATGGCCAGGCAGATGCCCAGATTGACGTACGGCAATGCGCCCTGAATGGCGTAGCCGCCTTCCAGCACGGCGATGTCGGGGTTCAGCCGCCTGTTCAGCATGGC
Source organism: Nitratidesulfovibrio termitidis HI1 (assembly GCF_000504305.1). NCBI lineage: Bacteria > Pseudomonadati > Thermodesulfobacteriota > Desulfovibrionia > Desulfovibrionales > Desulfovibrionaceae > Nitratidesulfovibrio > Nitratidesulfovibrio termitidis. Next base: position 54,545 of record NZ_KI632512.1, on the reverse strand, counting down.
GTAGCCCCGGGCCGAGAAGTTCATGTTGGTGATGGGGTCGGAAAAGTGGTTGTCCTGCCCGGCGGAATTGATGATCAGGTCGGGCTTGAAGTCTTCCAGCACCGGCAGCACCAGGTTGTCGATGACGTGCAGGAAGCCCTTGTCGGAGGTGCCGGGCGGCAACGGAATGTTCAGGGTGCGGCCCATGGCGTTGGGGCCGCCCAGTTCGTGCGGAAAGCCGGTGCCGGGGTACAGGGTACGGCCATCCTGATGCAGCGAGATGAACAGGGTGTCGCGGTCGTTCCAGTAGATGTCCTGCGTGCCGTCGCCGTGGTGGCAGTCGGTGTCCACGATGGCCACGCGCAACGGGCCGTAGTGCTCGCGGATGTGTTCGAGCATCACGGCTTCGATGTTGATGTTGCAGAACCCCCGGTTGCCGTGCACCACCTTCATGGCGTGGTGACCCGGCGGACGCACCAGCGCGAAGGCCTTTTCCTCCTCCTTCTCCATCACCAGTCGCCCGGCGGTGATGGCCCCCCCGGCGGAGATGAGGTGCGACTTGGTGCACACGCTCTCCACGCCGGGAATGCAGAAGTGCACGCGCTCCACGTCTTCGCGGGTGGCGATTTCCGGCTTGTACTCGGTGATGCCCGCGATATCGAACAGCCCTTCCTCGCGCAGTTGGTCCTGCGTGTAGAGCAGCCGTTCCTCGCGTTCCGGATGGGTGGCGCTGATGGCCCAGTCGAAGGCCGGAAAGAAGATGATGCCCAGCCGGTTCTTTGCTTCCAGCATGGGAATGTCCTTCGCGGGGCTTGCCCGCAGTTAGACGTGCGCCGGAGCGGTTGCCGGAGAGGCCGCCAGGACGGACCGCACGGCGCGCATGACGTCCTCGAACACCTCGTCGGGCGTGCGGGTGGCATCCACCACCCGGAACCGCGCCGGATGCAGCGCGGCCCACGTCAGATAGCCTTCGCGCACCCGGGCGTGAAAGGCAAGGTGCTCCGCCTCGAACCGCCCTTCGGAAACGCTGGTGCCCTCGCGCAGGTTGCGCGACATGGCCCGGCGCAGGCCTTCTTCCGGCGGCAGGTCGAACACCAGGGTCAGGTCGGGCCACAGTCCGCCCACGGCCATGTCGTTCAGTTCGCGCAGCCGTTCCGGGTCCAGCCCGCGCCCGTAGCCCTGATAGACCACGGTGGAGTCGGCGTAGCGGTCGGACAGCACCACCACGCCTTCGGCCAGGGCCGGGCGGATCACCTGCCCCACGTGCTGGGCACGGTCGGCCAGGTACAGGAACAGCTCCGCCTCGGACACGATGTCGTCATTGGCAAGGTCCAGCAGGATGGAGCGCAGCGTGCGCCCCAGACGGCTGCCGCCCGGCTCGCGCGTCAGCAGCACTCCGTGCCCTTCGTCCAGCAGCGCCTGCTGCACGCGGTTCAAGGCCGTGCTCTTGCCGGAGCCTTCCATTCCTTCAAAGGTGATGAACATTGCGGGTTCCTGAAAAAAGGGCCTGCGGGTTGAGGGGCGGCAGGGCACTGCCGCCGTGGTCTACAGCAACGATGCCTGCACGCTCTGCGGCCCGGACTTGGCGGTGTCTTCCGCGCCGTCCGTGGCCGCCTTGCGGGTGGCGCCAGCGCCCTTGTGGGCGGGGCCATCCTTACGAACGGGGCGGGGTTCCTCGGGCGAACGGGCCGGGCGGTACAGAAAGCGCCCCAGCGTGGGCTGGAACGGCGTCCAGCCGGTGGCGTCTTCTTCGTAGTTGGCGAACAGCCCCCGGAACTGGGCCATCTTGGCGTCCAGATTGTCCGCGTAGTGCAGGGCCATGGCTTCCGCCGTCTTGGGTCGCCGGGGCGAACCGAATTCGTACTCGCCGTGGTGGCTGAGGATCAGGTGCTTGAAATGGGTCACCAGTTCCGGCGCAAGGCCGGACTTGCGCAGGTGCGGTTCGATGCGTTCCAGCCCGATGTGGATGTGCCCCAGCAGGCGGCCCTCGTCGGAATAGTCGTTGGCAAGACCGCCGGTAAGTTCCCACACCTTGCCGATGTCGTGGAACAGCGCCCCGGCCAGCAGGGCCTGGCGGTCCAGTTCCGGGTAATGGTCGGCAATGCGCAGGGCCAGCCCGGTAACGGACAGCATGTGCTCCACAAGGCCGCCCACGTAGGCGTGGTGCACCGACTTGGCGGCGGGCGCGGCCAGCAGGCGCGGGGCGATGTCCTCGTCGCGCAGCACGGCCAGCACGAACTTGCGCCACGGCGCGTGGGTGAATTCCGCCTTGCACAGGGCAATCAGTTCATCCAGCATTTCCTGCGCGGGGCGCGGGCTGGCGGGCAGGAACAGACCAAGGTCCAGCCCGGCCTGCTCGGTGTCGTCCAGCACGCGCAGACGACCAATGGTCACCTCGACCTTGTCGCGGTAGGTGCCGGAGCGGCCCTCCACGTCCACGATCTGCCCGGCGGCCAGGTCCGGATAGGCCTGGCTCTGGGGGCTCCAGATCTTGGCCTCCATGCTGCCGGTGGCGTCGCGCAGTTCCAGCCGCCAGAAGGGGCCGTTGCGCGACTGTTGCAGGGTGGCCGAACCGAGCAGGAACAGCCCGCTTACCTCATCGTTGGCGGCGATATCTCGTATGGTTTGTCTTTTTTCCATGTGCGTCGTAAGGAAGCGGCCATGCCCTTTGCCCCGGCGGCATTGAAAACACCGGGGACGCAGGCGGAAAAACGCCCGCGCGGGGACGGCCAATTTGCCGCAAGGTGCCTGCTTTTCGGCCACGTTGTCAATGCGCAGACATGCCGGACACGCGGCTGGTGCGCGCCCGCACGCTGTCAGCATGAAGCATGCCGGAGCATGCCAGAGCATGGCAGACAGCGATTTGTCGCAACGCACCCGTCGTGCAGCCGCCTTCGGGCCGCCGCCCTACCCGTGCAGGACGCACATCACGGCACCGAAACATCACGCAACAGCATCACGGGGCGGGCTGCATCATGCCGCCCCGGAAGAAAGGATACCCCATGATCATCGCCCTGACCAACGACGACGGCATCCAGGCCCCCGGCCTGCGCGCCATGTACAAGGCCCTGCTGGACGCCGGGCACGAGGTGCACGTGGTGGCCCCGGTCACCGAACAGTCCGCCGTGGGCCACGCCGTGACCATCAGTCTGCCCCTGCGGGTGAAGGAATTTCACGAAAACGGCTTTCGCGGGCGCGGTGTGTACGGCACCCCCACCGACTGCGTGAAGCTGGGCCTGTCGTGCCTGCTGGACAAGAAGCCCGACGTGGTGGTGTCCGGCATCAACGCCGGGGCCAACGTGGGGCCGGACATCCTGTACTCCGGCACGGTGTCCGCCGCCACCGAGGCGGCGCACATGGGCTACCCCGCCCTGGCCGTGTCCTACGACTCGTTCCGGCCCGCCGACCTTTCCGGCCAGGCCGCCCACGCCGCCGGGCTGCTGGCCACGCTGGACTGGCAGTCCCTGCCCGCCCGCTGCGTGGTGAACCTGAACTACCCCGCCCTGCCCATGACCGAGGTGAAGGGCGTGCGCGCCTGCCCCCAGACCCGCGCGGTGTGGAAGGACTGGTACGACCACCGGACGGACCCGCGCGGCGGCTCGTACTGGTGGCTGAACGGCGTCATTCCGCCGGAAACCGTGGCCCCCGGCACAGACCGCGCCCTGTTGACCGAAGGGTGGATCACCCTTACCCCGCTGCGCTTCGACTTCACCGACCACGCCGCCATGGACGTGCTGTCCAGGGTGCAGGGCGACGGGGCTGGCGGTAACGGGACCGGCAACGAGACGGGCAGCGGGGCTGGCGGCGGCGAGGCGTAAGCGGCCCCGCGCAGGGCCACTCCCCCTCTTTTGCTCCCTTTCGCGTGAAGGACGGGCCGCCTTGCGCGGCCCATCTTTATTTTTTTCACGGATTCGGGTATCTTTCCCGCGCCTTCGTCGAGAGGCCACCCCCGCCCCCTGCGCCATGGCATCATGCGCGGCTGCGTCTTTACGGACAGGCCCCGGACAGGTTCACGGACGGGCCTTCCGAAGGCAGCCCGGATCGCGCGCGCCACACCCGCAGGGCCCCTCCGGCGGGACGCGACCGACGAAATCATTTCCACCGCCGGACCAGCAGGCATCACGCCCGTCCGGCGCAGCAGGAGGAATCCATGCCGCTGACCGGTCCCAAGCAGATGTTCGAGCGGGCCTACAAGGAAGGGTACGCCATCGGCGCCTTCAACGTGAACAACATGGAAATCATCCAGGGCATCATGCAGGCGGCCGGTGAAGAAAAGGCCCCACTGATCCTTCAGGTTTCCGCCGGCGCCCGCAAGTACGCCGGGCAGAACTACATCGTGAAGCTCATCGAGGCGGCCCTGCTGGACACCGACCTGCCGGTGGTGCTGCACCTTGACCACGGCCAGGACTTCAACATCTGCAAGGACTGCATCGACGGCGGCTTCACCTCGGTCATGTACGACGGCTCGCATCTGCCGTACGAAGAGAACATCGCCGTCACGAAGCAGGTCGTCGAATACGCCCACGCGCGCGGCGTGTGGGTGGAAGCGGAACTGGGCCAGTTGGCGGGCGTGGAGGACGAAGTGTCCGCCGAACATTCGGTGTACACCGACCCCGACCAGGCCGTGGACTTCGTGAAGCGCACCGGCTGCGATTCGCTGGCCATCGCCATCGGCACCAGCCACGGGGCCTACAAATTCACGGGCGAGGCCAGGCTGGACTTCGCGCGGCTGGAAAAGATCACCAGCATGCTGCCCGGCTACCCGCTGGTGCTGCATGGCGCCTCCAGCGTGCCGCAGGAATTCGTGGACATGGCCAACACCTACGGCGGCAAGGTGGGCAGCGCCAAGGGCGTGCCCGAGGACCTGCTGCGCAAGGCGGCCACCTTCGGCGTGTGCAAGATCAACATCGACACCGACATCCGCCTGGCCATGACCGCCACCATCCGCAAGCATTTCATGGAAAAACCGGCTGACTTCGACCCGCGCGCGTACCTGAAGCCCGCGCGCGACGCCGTAAAGAACATGGTGCAGCACAAGATTCGCAACGTGCTGGGCTGCTCGAACAAGATCTAACCGTCTCAGGGGAACGGACTCATGATCAAGCTTGGGATGAACGGTTTCGGCCGCATTGGCCGCTACCTCGTCAGACTGCTGGCCGATACCGACGACCTTGGCGTGGTGGCCATCAATGCTCGCGCCGACAACGCCTCGCTGGCGCGCCTGTTCAAGTACGATTCGTGCCATGGCACCTTCCGGGGCGAAGTGGCCCACGACGACGCCGGGCTCATCGTCAACGGCCGCCGCATCACCGTCACCCGCGAACGCGCGGGCGACTGGAAGTGGAAGGACCTCGGCATCGACATCTCGGTGGAAACCACCGGCACCATCAAGGACCGCGCGGGCCTTGCGCAGCACCTGGCCTGCGGCGCGAAGAAGTCCGTCATCAGCGCCCCGGCCAAGGACGCCGACGTCACCGTGGTCATGGGCGTGAACCATGGCGACTACGACCCGGCGAAGCACGACGTGATCTCCGCCGCCTCGTGCACCACCAACTGTCTGGCTCCTGCCGCCAAGACCATCCACGAGGCATTCGGCATCAAGCACGGCCTGATGACCACGGTGCACTCGTACACCATGAGCCAGCGCATCCTGGACGGTTCGCACAAGGATCCGCGCCGCGCCCGTGCCGCCGCGCTGTCCATGATCCCCACCACCACCGGGGCGGCCAAGGCCACCACGCTGGTCATTCCCGCGCTGGCGGGCAAGCTGGACGGCATGGCCGTGCGCGTGCCCACCCCCAACGTGTCGCTGGTGGACCTGACCTGCGAACTGGAACGCCCCACCAGCGTGGCAGAGGTGAACGCCCTGCTGAAGGCCGCGGCCGAGGGTCCGCTGCTGGGCAACATGGGCTACACCGAAGAGCCGCTGGTGTCCGTGGACTACATGGGCTCCACTTACGGCGGCGTGGTGGACGCGCTGTGCACCAGCGTGATCGGCGGCACCATGCTGAAGCTGATCATCTGGTACGACAACGAAGCGGGCTTCACCAACCAGTTGGTGCGGCTGCTGCGCATGGTCGGCAAGGACCTGTAGGCCTGACGCAAAATTGTCCTTTTGCCCGCTGGCGTCCGACCCGAAGGGCGCGAAGCGTGGCCGTTGGGCGAGCTTGCGAGCCCTACGGACATCGTGCGCAACGCGGTCAAACTTCGCCTGCCATGTCGGTCGAATACGATAAGAGTATACTCCCTCATGGCAGGCTCGTTTTCCTCGCCAGCGAACAAAAATCCTAATTTTGCGAGCAGCCCTTAGGCTGCTGCCAGCAGCGTGAATAAAAGCGGCGTCCATCCTTCAGGGGATGGACGCCGCTCTCTTTTCGGATGCCGGAAACAAATACCCGGTCAGCACTCCACAACGCTGACCGCAAGCCCGCCGGAGGACGTTTCCTTGAACTTGGCGTTCATGTCGCGCCCTATCTCGGCCATGGCCGCGATGACGCTGTCCAGGGTCACCCGGTGGTGGCGCGGGTCTTCGCAGGTGGCCAGCAGGCAGGCGTTGTAGGCCTTCACCGCGCCCACGGCGTTGCGTTCGATGCAGGGAATCTGCACGTAGCCGCCCACCGGGTCGCAGGTCAGCCCCAGGTGGTGTTCCAGGGCGATTTCCGCCGCGTTCTCCACCACGTGCACCGGGTTGCCGCGCGCGTGGGCCAGCATGGCGGCGGCCATGGCGGACGCCACGCCCACCTCGCCCTGGCAGCCAACCTCTGCCCCGGCAATGCCCGCGTTGTGCTTGGCCAGAAAGCCCACCGCCGCCGATGCCAGCACCCCCTCGCGCACGGCCCGGTCGCCGATGGCAAGGTCGTGGCGCATGGCATAGAGCAGCGCGGGCATCACCCCTGCCGCGCCGCAGGTGGGCGCGGTGACGATGACCCCGCCCGACGCGTTCTCTTCGGCGGCGGCAAAGGCGTAGGCGTTCAGCCGCCCCAGAAAGGCGTCCACCTCGTTGGGCAGGCGCTCGGCGCGCATCAGCAACACGCGGGCCTTGCGGTGCACCCCCAGGGTGCCCGGCAACGGGCCCCCGTCCTCTATGCCGCGCCGCACGCTGGCCTCCATCAGTTCGATGATGGCGGCAAGCCGGTCCAGAATGGCGGCGCGGCCCACGCCGGTGACCGCCATTTCGTTTTCCAGGATCAGTTCGTGGATGGTCAGCCCGGTTTCCACCAGCCGCGCGCGCAGTTGCGCCATGCTGCGGTAAGGGTGCGCGGGCCTGCCGCGTTCTTCGGGCTGCCAGCCCTTCCACTGGATGAACCCGCCGCCCACGGAATAGTATTCGCGCTCGCACAGCACCGCGCCGTGCGCGTCCAGCAGTTCCATGACCAGCGTGTTGCTGAAGGGATGGGCATGCTGCACCGCGTCGCGCCGCACCGTGCCTTCGGCAAGCACCAGAGCCGCCGGGCCCAGGCGCAGGGTGCGTTCCCCTTCCGGCAGCGCGGGCAAGGATTCCAGCAGCCCCGGCGGGCAGGTGGCGGGCCGGTGGCCCAGCAGTCCGGCCAGCACCGCGCCGGTGGTGCCGTGGCCCATGCCGGTGGCGCTCAGCGATCCGAACAGGCGCACCCGGATGTCCGCCGCGCGCGCCAGCATCTCTGGCGGCAGGGCCGCGCACAGGGTGCGGAAGTCGTGCCCGGCCTTCATGGGGCCGATTGTATGGGAACTGGACGGACCGGGACCGGCCTCGAACATGTCGAACAGCGACGTTTCTATGGTGGCGACCAGGGGTTGCATTCCTACTCCCGGCTGTCGTGAAAGAAGGCGCTCCATTCCAGCGCACCCGCATAGGCCACGGCCAGGTCCGCCTGGGTAAGGCCCATGGCCGCACCGCTGGCCAGCACATCATCCCAGCGGCCCCGTTCGTAATGTTCCATCAACTCCAGCCACGGCGCATAGGGGCCGGTGTGCGTGGCAAGGGCCTCGGTCAGGTCGTCCACCAGCGGCAGGGAACGCAGCAGTTCCGCCAGCGGCAGGCACAACAGGGGTTCCAGCAGCGAGAACAGCCCGAGCATGAACAGCGCCCCCGATTGCGGAACGGGCTGGGCCTGTCCCGGGCCCAACGCCCCTGCTCCTGCTTGTCCCGCCCGCAACAGGGCCCGGGTCGCACACAGTTCCAGAAACTTGGCGCGCAGGGCGGAAACGGCGATGAGTTCGCGCGCCATGGGCCCGGTATCGAATTCGGAAAGCACGGTGACGCACAACCATTGCACCAGGTTGCGCGTGCCCAGCAGCGAGATGCCGTGCTGGATGGACGTGACCTTGACCGGCAGCCCGAAGTGCACGGAATTGATGTAGCGCAGCAGCTTGTACGAAAGGGCCGCGTCAGACCGGATCACCTCGGCGGCGGCCTTGATGTTCACGTCCTCGCGGGCCAGCGTGGCCAACAGGCGCATCTTGGCCGCCTGCGAACTGTCCAGCCGCCTGCCGTGCACCAGTTCCGGCCTGCTGAAAAAGAATCCCTGGAACAGCGAAAAGCCCAGGGCCTCGCACTGCCTGTGCGTGGCAAGGTCTTCCACCTTTTCCGCCAGCATCAGACACTGGCGGGGGCGCAGGGCGGCCACGTCACGGGCCAGGTCCGCCAACGGACGGCCCAGCACGTCGACCTTGACGATGTCCGCGATATCCAGCAGCGCGTCCATGTCGGGCTGGCCCGCGTAGTCGTCCACCACGATCAGGTAGCCCTCTGCCTTGAGGTCGGAAAGAACCTGCTGCATGGCCTCGGTGGCGGACACCGTTTCCAGCACCTCCACCCCGCACACGTCGGCGGGCAGAATGCGCGGCGTGCCCGCCAGCAGCATGTCCTCGGCGAAATTCACCAGCAGGCGCTGGCCCTGCCCAAGGGCCGGACGGGTCATGGCGAAGCCGTCGGCGATGACCGACGCGGTGGCCACGCTGGCGTCCACGTCACTGCCGCAATGTTCGGGGGAATCGGGACAGCGGAACAGCAGTTCATAGCCCCACACCTCTCCCGAGGCGTCGAACACCGGCTGTCGGGCCACCAGCAGCGCCGGGCCGCAGGGCGTGCCCTCCTGCACGGATGGCGAGGCTCCCTGCGCGGAGGTGCCGCGCGGCACGTCGGACGCCGACGTTCCCGCCACTTGTCCGCTTGCCGCCGACGGAGCGCGGGAAGACTGGTCGCCTTCCTCCGCAAGGCCGAGCAAAGACCGCATGCGCCTGAGCATGTGCGAAATCCCTTCCCCCCGCTGTTCCCACAACCCCGCGCCAGCGGCACGGACACCCCGTGGACCTCCGCAAGGTCGTGGCGGACTGTATGCGGTATGCCGTACCTCGGTCAACACGGCGATACAGCCGGACAGGCATGGGGAAAAACCGAAGGATGGCGGCTCAGCGCCGCCCGCCGCGCCCCTTGCCGGAGGCGGCACGGAAAGGCTTTGGGGCGGGGGACGGGTCGTCTCCGCCGCGAACCTCACCGGGGTCCAGACGCAGGGAGCCTTCCAGCGCCGCATCGGGTTCCACGGAAAGGGACCGGGCAACCGCGTCGACCCGCACCGCACCGGGAGCGGCACCCTTCACGGCGCGCACGTCACGCACCAGGGCCACCATGATCCGGGCATGAGCGGCGTTGCGCTGCCAGCTTTTCACCGCCACCAGCGTGGCGGCCTCGGCCAGGGTGCGTTCCGGCACCTGGTGCGCCGGGTGGTCGCGCCGGATGATCAGGTGCGCGCTGGGGCCGTCCTCGGCATGCAGCCACCAGTCGAAGGGCGAGGCAATGCGCAGCAGTTCCGCGTTGCCTGCGGCGCACCGCCCCCGCAGCAGCAGAAAGCCGTCGGAACTGCGAAAGCGCTGCACGTCGCTGCCGGTTCCGGCGTCGCGGGGGTGCCTGCGGGAACCGGAGGTGGACTTGTCGGCCTTGCCCTTCTTGCCGCCGGGGCCAGGAAGGCCAGGCGCGGGCGCGAAACGGGACTGCACCGGAGGCAGCCCGCCACCGGGGGGCATGGCTGCGGCCTGCTCGGCGGTCGCCAGGTCGCGGGCAACGTCCGCCCGGCGGCGCTTTAGGATGGCAAGGCCGCGTGCCCCCCGGTCGGACCGGTGGAACATGGCGGCCATGTTCTCGCGCACGGTCAGCAGCGGGTCGAGCCGAATGGTGCGCAAGGCACAGCTGGAGTCCTCGTCGTGGCCACCCGCCGAGGGCGATGTCCCGCCATCCATCTCCTTCCCCCCTGCCGTCTCGGACAAGTTCCCGTCGGGCACCGTCACCTCCGGCAGGCGGGCATCCGGTGCGTATCGATAGAGCACCGCTTGCAGGGCCATGCCATCGGCCCGCTGGTCCAGCAGGCCACGCAGACGGCGCTCCTCGTCGTCCAGTTTGGCCAGCAGGCGGCGCAGCCGCTTGGCTTCCGTCTTGAACGGGGTTGCGGCCTCCGTGCGCGCGGTATCGGCAAGGCCGGTGAACGCGGCGGCTTCGCCCAGAATGGCGGCTCCATCCAGCGCGGATTCGTGCACTTCCTCCGTCCGGTTGCCGCGCAGGGATGCGGGCAGAGGCCAGGCGGAAAGCTCGTCGGGTTCGCCCGGCCCGTCGGCCCCGTCGCCCCCGTCTGGCGATTCGTTGGCCTGGCGGTACAGGAAGACGTCGCCCTCGCCGGAATCCAGGTCCACCAGCAAGGCGCAGGCGTCAAGCATGCCGTCTTCCGGGGCGTTGGCGAATGCATCGGAGAAGGGAGCCGGGGAGTTGTCGGGGGGGGTGCAAGGCTGCCCATCGCCCACGAGCGCGGTCAGGGTGCGCCGCAGGGCCGGGGTGAGCACCGGGTCGGCCCCGGTGGCGGCACCGTCGCACAACGCACGCAGGGCCGCCCGCAGCGCGTCCGGCTGCGAAGGAGGCGGCAATTGCGGCCAGACAGGGTCCATACCGAAATCGTGGGGCAACGCATCCACGAGGTGCATGCCCTCGCGCAGGTCCAGCAGCACCAGGGCGCCCTGCCCGTCCGCCAGCCCGCTCGTCTGCACATTCGTCGGGCCGCTCGTCTGTCCATTCACCGGGCCATTCACCGGGCCATTCGTCAGGCCATGCGCCAGGCCATTCGTCGGGCCAACTGGCGGCGCCATGCGCAGGGCCAGCCTGCGCCGGGGCCAGTCGCACCCGGCCCAGACCACGCGGCGCCCTGCCAGATGCTTGCGCAGCAGCATGACCTGGGCGTCGGGCCGGGCAGGATTGGGCGGCTTGTGCGCGGCCAGGTACAGCAACGGCGCGCGGCGACCGTGGCGCAGCACCAGCACCTGTTTGCGCCCGGCGACGAAGATGGTGAGGGAGTGAATGTCCGGCGCGGGCGCGTGGATCTTTTCGATGCGGCACCCGGCCAGCAGCGGAACCAGCGCCCGGCAGACGCGGCGGAACAGATGGGCGTCCATCGTCGTTTCCCTGGTTACGTCGCCCGAGAACAGGCCCAGGCAGACCGACAACAGCCCCAGGCAACCCCGGACAGGCAGCGGATGCGCCTGTCGGCAGCCACAGGCGGCCAGCCCTGGGGCACGGCACAAAAAACGGCCCCTCATCCCGGAAGGGGTGAGGGGCCGTGGTGGGCTTTAATCGCCTCGGACGCGCTCGTCGTCTTCCTGCTTGCTCTTGCAGTTGATGCACAGCTTGGTCACGGGTCGCGCCTTCAGGCGCGGCACGCCGATGTCCTCGCCGCATTCGTCGCAGATGCCGAACGAGCCGTCCTCTATGCGGCCCAGCGCCGCCTGAATTTTCTTGATCAGCCGCCGCTCGCGGTCGCGGATGCGCAGGGTGAAGGCGCGGTCCGATTCCATGGTGGCGCGGTCCGCCGGATCGGCGAAGACCTCGTTGTTATCCGTCATGTCTTCCAGCGTGAGGTCGCCCTTTTGCGTGGCTTCTTCCAACATCTGGGTCAGCAATACGCGGAAGTACTCGATATCCTTCTGATCCATGGGAACCTCCTCGCGGTACGCAGCGCACCGCCGCCTGGCGGCACGCGTGCCGGGTGGGGCTGTCGCTTGCAAGGCAACTGCCATAAATCATCCGGCCGATAAAAGTAAAGGGGCGAGGACTGATTTCCGCTCGCGGAAACACGGACGGAGTGCGCGGAACGTTGGTGGGCGCCGACTGACGCCCCCCAAAGTCACGGATGGCGCGGAACGCAGGGATGCACCGGCGCAAGCCTTCTTCCTTGCGGCCAGAGGGGCCAGACTGGCGAGCCGGGACCGGGCGGGCGGAGCGACGGGGCAAGGACCAGGCTGGCCGGGACGGGCAAGAGCCGTCTCATTGACCGTATCGCACCCGAAAATCCGCACCCCCCAACATCTTGCGGGAATCCGTCGTGTTTTTTCGGAAACCTCGCTTGACAGGGAGCGGGGCTGTGACGTAGAAGGCTCTCCTCGTTGAGCGGGAGTAACTCAGTGGTAGAGTGCAACCTTGCCAAGGTTGAAGTCGCGGGTTCAAATCCCGTCTCCCGCTCCAACGAAACCGATGAGGCGGCATAGCCAAGTGGTAAGGCAGAGGTCTGCAAAACCTCCATTCTCCGGTTCAAATCCGGATGCCGCCTCCAGCATCGGTGCGGGAGTAACTCAGTGGTAGAGTGCAACCTTGCCAAGGTTGAAGTCGCGGGTTCAAATCCCGTCTCCCGCTCCACCGTTTTCTCCGGGTGTACCGCCCAGCGCGGAAAACCCTAGTGATACCCCACCATTAGCGGGAATAACTCAACGGTAGAGTGTCAGCTTCCCAAGCTGAAGGTTGCGGGTTCAAATCCCGTTTCCCGCTCCAGAACACATCGCCCCCGTGCCTATGCGCGGGGGCTTTTTTTGCTGCGCGACCGCAAAGGCCGCCCTCATATTGCCGACCTACCGGCCAGTACGCACCGACTCCGTGTGAGTCGTCGCCATAGTTGAGAAATTTCGCCACGTGAGTTGAGAATGGTCGGTTCTCAAGTTGGGTGACAGGCATCGTGGTTGCTACGCGCGGGCGCGTGGGTTGGGGCTTGGGCAGGGTTGCCTTGGCCCCTTTTCGTTGTGTATGTATTGGTAATTATATCCAATGCGCAACGGGGAGGAGCCATGTCCACTGTGTCTGCCGTATTCACACTGTTGGCCGGGGCGGCGATGTTTGCCGCGCTGGTGGGACTATTCAAGCCTGCGTGGGTCATGCGGTGGGGCAAGCCCACGCGCGTGAAGGCGTTTCTGGTGTATTTCGGATTGATGGCCGTGCTGTCGATGGGTATCGATGCACCGCCGCAGCCGTCGCCTATCCCGGCATCGTCGCATAGCGTTGCATCCGCCCCCGTATCTTCGGCACCGGCCAGTGTTGTGGCGGCGCTTCCTGCTCCTGTGCCGTACATGCTGGTGTCGTCAGAGGACATGTCCGGCGGATCCCGCAAGCGCTGGCGGTATCGCATCGTGCCTGCGGATGCCGACCAGTCCGAGCTTTCGCGACAGAACATGGCGGCCACGGTCATTGCCGCCGCCAAGCACTACGCTGAGACGGGCGGGGCCGCCCTCGTTCAGGTCATTCTGGAATCGCAGGCCGACCGGCGGCCACATGCCGCAACCCAGCTTGCGCGGGCGGAGTATTCGCCTGACGGCAAGGGCGCTGGCGGCGAAACCGGCAAGGTCTGGAGCGTTGTGGCGGGCAATCGGGGTCTTACGCCGCAGGAACGCGAGATGGCCAGCATGTGGGCCGAGATGCGCGGCCATTACCAGAAGGACGGCTTTACCGACGAAGATGCGCTACGCGCCGCCATCGCCAAGCGCATGGGGATATCTGTCCGCGAAGTGACCCTGGCAGCCGTTCTGGCGGAACCGGTGCCCCTTTCGCCCGATCAACTTGTGGCAGTCCCGCCCACCGGACCCGCACGGTAGTTTTCACTCCCCATCCATTAGCCCGACAGCCCCCGGCAAGTTCTCCCCTGCCGGGGGCTTTGCGTTCTATTCTGTGGCCAGCGTGTCGTGGTGGGCCGCCGCGATGCGGTCGGCAGCGATACGGTGGTATTCGGGCGACAGCTCGACGCCGAGGAACCGCCTCCCGGTGGCCATGCAGGCCATGCCGGTGGTGCCGCCCCCGGTGAACGGGTCGAGCACAAGGCCGCCGGGCTGCGTCACGGCCAGCAGGTCGCGCAGCAGGGCCACGGGCTTGCCGGTCAGGTGGACCTTCTCTGCCGGGTTCACGCTGTGCCTCATCACGCCCGGCAGGCAGTTGCGCGTGGCCGGGTTGGCCTTGCGCTTCACCGCATAAACGAGGAATTCGGCATCACGTCGGAATTCCCCCAGCAGGGGCCGGGCGGACGGCTTGTGCCAGACCACCAGCCCTCGCCAAAGCCACCCGGCGGCCTGCACCGCGTCGGTGGTGGACGGAAGTTGCCGCCAGTCCGTGAAGACCAGCAGCGGCGCACCGTCGCGGGCCATGCGCCAGCATTCGGTCAGCCAGAGGGTGGCCCACGTGGTGAAGCTGCGCTGGTCCTTGTTGTCGCCCAGCATGGCCGGGTAGCTGCGTTTTGTGCCACTGGTCTGGTACTTGGTCGCCGGGTCGGCCTGCCGGGCCGTCAGGGTCATCCCCCCGCTGGAATACGGCGGGTCGGTGACCACGGCGTCCACGCTTTCACCGGGCAGATCCCGCAGCACGGTAAGGGCATCGCCCTGGATGATGGTAGCCACGTCGCCAATGCGTTCAATCGGTCGGTCCATGCGAAGTCTCCTTCGAGGCTCGCTGGCCTTCCGTGCCGGGGGTCGTGCCCCTCACGTGGTTCATGCACCCGCAGCGCGGGCATTTGATGGTGAGGTCGATGGCCTCTCCCTTGGCCAGCAGGCGGCGGCAGTTGCCGCAGCGCACTTCCCGTTGCGTGTGTCCCGTCATGTCGTGCCTGGTGGTGATGGCCATTCGCCCCTGCTACAACCGTGGCCCCCCTTGTCTTTCGGACGAGGGACCATGGAGCAGCGGAACGAACCGGCGGGCTGCTACCCTCCGGGGGCCGTGGTCCGGCGTGCCTGCGCCGGTCCAGTGGGGGCGCGCCAACGCCCCCGCCTGTTCCTCTCGGCTTCGTGCCCGGTCGCGCCGCCTCTTGCAGCTGACGCGACCGGGCCTTTCCTTTCCGTCCCTATTCGATTGTCAGTGAACGAGCCCGTCCTACCGGGGGCCGCGCTACGTGGGGTAACTCACCACGATGGCCAGCACGGCGGCCACGGGATCGGCGACAACCTGCGCGGCCGCCAGCCCCTGTTCCAGTTCCACCCGGCGCGCGGTCAGCCGCTCCACCAGATATTCCAGTCCGTCGGGATCCGTGACGGCCATCAGGGCCGAGCCAACGGCCACTCCGGTGGCGGTCGCTTCCGCCCCGGCCAGCACGCCCGCGAGGGCCGTATCATATCCCGCGCGGATCTCGGCCTGCTTGGCGGCATGAACTGCCTCCAGCGCAGGCACGGGCGCGGTGCCGCTCCAGCCGTCCGGCAGCGGCCCCAGCGTTTCCACAACCTGCGGGGTGCCATCATCCCGCCAGCCCTGCTTGCCCCGGTGGTCCTCGACGTACTCCCATGCGTCGCCCGTGATGGTCAGCACGCGCGCGAATCCCGCGCGCGCGGGGGGCAACGGCACGGTCTCGGCGGACACGGCATCGGCCGGAAGCGCCACCCACGGCGCGGTCTGGGTCCAGTCCTCGGTGCGCAGGTACTCGCGCGTCTGCCTGTCATGGATATGGATGATGGGCATGTGTTGCTCCCTAGACGTAGATGATGAACATGACGGCGGCGTTCTTCATGCGGGTTTCGGTGCCGCCGGTGGCACCCGTGCCGTTGGATCCCGAGCTGTAGCCGTTGTTGTTCGTGTCCGTGCCCTGGCAACCTTTGTTGCCCAGAGAGCCGCTGGCACTGTTCCGGCTTTGGGTGTGCACGTGGCTGGCGAATTCGTCGGCCTGAAAGCTGCCCAGCACGCGGTCGGCATCCATGCCCCTGCCATGGTCCCACCCACGCGGCGCGACGCCGCGCATGTCCAGCAAGCGCATGTGGTTGCCCGCCACTTCCCGCACCCCGGCATCCGTGCAACGGTAGAACGCCTCGGCCGTGGCGTTTGCCGTCGCGCCGCACCACTTGCGCAACAGGCGGGGAAATGTTTCCAGCGACACCACGTCGCCATTCAGCTCCAGCCCCTTGGGCAATCCGTCGGCCAGCACGGGGATGACCTCGTTCCCCCACATCACGATGTCACCGGCCAGCATGTCGCGCATGGCTGCCGCCACATCGACAGATTCCAGCGCCTCGCCCAACTGGGACGGCGAAACATACCCGTTGCCGGTTCTCGCCTCGACCTCCTCATCCGTGGCCCGGCGCACGAAGCCCGGCGTTTCCTCCGTGGCATAGGCATGCCCGTGGGTGGCCAGCGCCTCCGCCAGCGCATCCAGCCGCCCGGCGTGCGCGTCCCCATCCGCATCATGCCCTTCCACCACCTGCGTCACGTACTGGCGCACGTACTGTTGGGTGGCCATGGCCGCGCTGGCGATGGCCAGCGTCACGGCGGAGGTGTTGGTCAGCGGCAGGCGGATGCGTTCGGTCACCTCCACCGCCGTGCCCTCGGCTATCAGCGGCTTGTAGGTTTCCGCGTGCGGCCCCACGGCCACCATGTCGCCCGCCTCGTCGAACAGGCCCCATTCGCGGATGAAGAACCCGCCCACGTTGAAGGGCAGCACCACGTCGGCCACCACCTCGGTGGGGGCGTCGGGGTTGACCATGACGGCGTTGACGTTGCCGCGCCACTTCTCTGCCGCAAGGCCGGTCCAACTGGGCGCGGGCGCGGGCACGCTGCCCCCGCCGTCGCCCACGGCAATCTGCCGCAGCACCAGGGGCGCGCCCCCGGCGTAGGCCGCCGCCAGCTTTTCCAACCCCTTCGCGGTCCAGATGCCTTTCAGCTCATCGCTCATGACGTAACCTCGCGTACTTCGTGTCGGACGAAAATGTATTGCACGGCCACCACCCCGGCTTGCAGCGGGGCGGGCGGGAACGGCGCTTCGGAGCCGGTGGCCACCACGTGCTCGACCACCACCGATGTGGTCAGCACGGCCCCCAGCGTCAGCGGTGCCGCGCCCCGACCGGTGAACTGCACCAGCCCCACCACCGAGCGCGCGGGCTTGTATTCGTTGACCAGATCCAGCACGGCCTCGATGTCGGCCTGCCCGAACAGCGCGGGCGGGTTCAGCAGCTCCACGTCGAAGTGCGCCCACAGCTCGGCGTCGTGGTCGCGCAGGTTGCGCACCCTGCCGCCGGGGTAGCCGTACTCTTCCAGAATGCGCGGCAGCCCTTCCACGGTGCCGCCCATGGCGTGCCAGGCGTAGGCCCGCTCCACCCGGCGGCGGTGACGGGTGTCGTCATCGTGCCGGGTGCGCGGCGCGCCGCGCGATGCGCCGTAGCCCTGCATCAGCGCCTGTTCCGCCGTGGTCACGATCCACTGGTCGCGCGTCCAGCGGATGTCCTCGCGCACGGTGTCCAGGTAGTCGGCCAGCCCGCGCGCGATGACGGCCAGCGGCCCCGGACGGAAGATCCACGGCCACGCCAGCCGCTCGCGAAAGTATGACCAGAACAGGCCCGACATCATGCCTCCGTCACCCAGCGGGCGGTCACGGTCAGGCTGTTCAGGGTGGCCAGCCCGTCGGCGGGAATGTCCATGTCGCCAACCGGGCTTGCCCAGCTGATGCGCTTCACCCCGGCAATGGAGACGATGCCCGCCGCCATGCGGTCACGCACCACGTCGTGCCCGATGCCGAAGGCGGGCACCTCCGGCTGGTCGCCCTTGAACAGCGCCTCCACCCACGCGCGGGCGGCCAGCACCGTGGCGTCCGCGTCCCCGGAAAGCAGTTCCAGTTCCATGGCCACGTCCACGCCCACCGGCGTGGGGGCCTTCACCACCATGTCGTGGTTGATGCGGATCTGCGCGGCGATGGCGGCGCGCACCGCCTGCAACAACTGCTCGGTGGGCTGGCCCGCCGCGCCCTTGACCACCACGTCCACGGTGCCTTCGCCGCGCGGGTGCTGGTCGTCCACGTACACGTCCACCACGCCGGTCACGGACAGGGCCGCCGCCTTGTACGCGGCGCTGGTGATGCCCGCGCGCGCCTGCCACGCCAGCGCGTACCGGCGGCGCAGCAGGGAATCGGATTCCGCGTCGGCCCCTTCCTCGGCCAGCCAGCCCGCCGCGTTGCTTACCGCGCCGATGCCGGGCACCGGCGTGGCCAGTTCCACGATCTGGCCGGGGGCCGCATTGGCCGCCGCTCCGTATTCCTCGGCCCGCGCCATGACGGCCACCGCACCGGCCCCGGCGGGCAGCACCGCGTCGGCCTCGGTGACGTAGCGGTAGACCATGCCCCGGCCATCCGGCAGCGTGCGCACGATGCGCCCGGCGGGGATGCGCACGTTGGGCGTGTCCGTTCCGCCGCTGGCCGACGTGGCCGCCCGGTGGAAGGTCACCGTGCCCCGCGCCTGCGTGGCCTGCTTGCGGGCCAGTTCGATCTGCTCCGCGTGCAGGTCGAGGAAGTCGCCGGTGGCGTTGGCGGGCACGGCCTGCTGGAACACCTGCTCAAGCAACTGGTAGAGCTGCCACAACCCCCACGCGAACAGTTCAATGAGGCCGCGCGCAATGCCCTTGTTCAGGTTCAGGCGCTGCGGCAGCCAGCCCTGCGCGGCGTACTCGTCCTGCACGGCTTCCATGCGGGCGTAGAGTTCCCCGCGGATCTGCTCCAGCGATTTAGAGAGACGCAGGGAGGACCGGCGAAGTACGCCTTCGCCGGAACTCTGGGGGGTCTGGGGGGCAGCGCCCCCCGTGTCATAGGCTGACATCTTGAACCACCAGTTCGCGCACGGACTTGTCGGCGCGCAGGATGAGGTTTGAGGGTTGGTCCTCGCCGATGAACGTCCACGACACCTCGGCCTGCACGGTGCGCTCGTCCCACGTGAAGACCGTGGTGCGCACGCTGCCCACCTGCACGCGCGGATCCAGTTCCACCCGCAGGGTCACCTCCGCCTCGAAGGCGATGCGGGCACCCTCGGTGTTCTCCTCGAAAATCCAGTCGTGGATCAGGCTGCCCCAACCCTGGTCGTAGAAGAGCGAACCCAGCCGGGTGAACAGGCGCAGGCGGATGTCCTGAAGGCCCGTTTCCACACCTTCGGTCAGGATGAACTCGCCGCTTGCGGCGACGAGGGCTTGGCCTGTATCGTCGATGGCAATATCTTGACCCCATAGATTTATTAATTCTGCGGACACATTAAAGTCCTCAACATGCTAGTTGTAGAATTTCAAGGAGGTGCATATGGCTACCAATAGAATTTTGCAGCGGTATATTCTCGAAACGCTAGAAAATAGCAAGACAGGTGTTTTGGATTTTAATGAAAAGTCCTTCCCAGATTTCCATATTCATTCGGGCGAGAAAATTCATGATGAGCAAGGCATTATTAATCATGCAGCAGTCAGGGAATTACAGCACCTTATGGAGAAGGGACTTATACGATCTGAAACTCCAGTCAGACATAAAAATTCAAGAATTTTAGAAATCACAGCGGACGGGCGCGACTACCTAGAGCCTGACGGTGGACTTACTGCAGAGCTCAATGTGGTGACTATTAAATTCAGCGAAGAGACCATTAAAAAAATCGTTGAGGATTGCATATCAGGATCATCCCTCACATCTTCAGAGAAAGAATCAAAAACCAAAGCACTGCTCAACCTGACAGGAGATTCTTTGAAAACGGCACTTCAAGAATTGATAAAAATTGGAGTTCATGCCGCTGTAAAGTCAGGCTTGCCCTTCTAGCCTCACACCGTCCCCCCGCTGCGGCTGCCCGCGTGGCTGTTGCCGCTCACCGTACTGTCACCATCCACCGACAGCCCGCCCTTGATGGCCACCGGGCCATTGATGGTCAGGCTGCCGGTGATGGTGCGGTCCGCGTGCTCGCTCACCGTGCCCTTGCCGCCGTCGTGGCCCTCGCCCGTCACGTTGCCGCGCTGGATGATTTCCGGGGCCTGCAAGGTGATGGAGCCCGCCGCCTCCACGGTGGCGTTGCCGCCCACCTGCACCAGCCAGTCCGCCGGGGTCGTGGACACGATGCGTTTGCCGGTGTCGATGCGGATCTCCACGCCCTTCTCAAGTTGAATGACGAATTCGCCCACTGCGGCCAGCGGCGCGCCGTGCCCCTGCCAGCGGATGTTGCTGATGCGCGGGTAGTTGGGGTCGCCATCGTAGTAGGAAAGGTCGCACAGGGTGCCCACCACGGGCGGGCACACCACGCCACGGTCCGGGCCGCCCCACAGCACCGGCAGTTCCACGCGCGGCACCACCGGCTCGGCGGGGTCGTCGGTCTCGTCGTTGCGCAGGGGCTGCACGTCGGCGTAGTAGGCCCCGTCGCTGGCGTAGGCCGCTACTACCCGCGCCTTGCGGGTCACGCGGTAGTAGTGGCGCAGGTCCGGCATGCACAGCTCCACCGCCCGGCGGATGAGTTGCAGCAGGTTGGCGCTGTTCGCGCCGCCGTTACCCCCAGCCATGGTCCGCCCCGTACCGGATGAACGTCCTGTTGCCGCCGGGCGTAAGCACGTGGCGCACCTCCTGCGCGCGAAACTGCCCGCTGATGCCGCGCCGCGTGTCCTCCAGCCGGAACGGCATGGAGTGGGCAAGGCCCGCCAGCAGTACCGATTCCACCTCGGCCAGCGCGCCCGGCGTGGTGGCCACCTCGTGATTGATGAGGTTTTCGCCGGTGGCCACCGTGTACAGGGGGCCGGGTTCGTCGCCCGCGCTCCAGCGCAGGCCGTCGGCCCCCAGCCACAGGGCGTGGCGCGAAAGGTCGTGCCCGTTCCCGCGCTGGATGGATTCCGCCAGTTGCCGCACCGCGCGCCACAGCGGCACGGTGGCGAACACCATGTGCGGCAGGGTCACGTCCGGTATTTCCACGGCGGCCACGGCCAGCCCGCTGCGGGACAGGATACGCCGGGCCACCGCATCGGCGGGTTCGCCATGGAAGGATTCGGTGATGGTGGTGCGCGACAGGGCCAGTTCCTGCCCGGCAGCCAGCACGGCCACAGCATCCGGCCCTGCCGGGCGAAAGCCGTCCACCGTGCCGGTGAACTGCTGCATGGGGCCGCCCCGGTAGCCGAAGCCCAGCGAGACGGGCTGGCCCACAGCCAGGGCGGCCCGCACCGAGCCGTCCGGGTCGGGCAGTTCCACCTCGGCCCGCGTGATGACCGCGCGGCGGCGGCTGACCACCTCGGCCCGGGGGGAGCGCAGCACTTCCAGCCCGCCCACCCGCACGATGATGTCCACGCCGGTGATGTCCATCAGCGGTTCCCCCTGGCTTTCCTGCCGGACACGTCCACCAGCAGCGATGCCTCCTGCTGCGGCGCGGCGCTGCTGCCCTGCGCGGCGGCCTCTGCCGCGCGCGGGGTCTTGGCCCCGGCCTGTTCCACCCGCACGATGGGCGGCACATGCTCCACGAAGGCCAGCGTGGCCCGCAGGGTGTCGTCGGCGTCCGTTTCCTCGCTTTCAAGGCGGCTGAACACCACCCGCCGGATGCCCCGCGCCAGCAGATGGCGATTGGCCACCTCCAGTACCTTGGGGTTCGTGCGGCTGTCCGTGCCCCGGAAGGCCCCGTTGATGGTTTCCAGCCGGTCGTAACAGGTGGCGTCGTCGTCGGTGAGCAGGTCGAGGGTCAGCGTGATCTCGGCGTCTTCCCACCCGAGGGGGGTCTTTCGCTTGCCGGACACGCCGTCCACCTTCTGCTCGTCGAAGCGCACGGCGCAGGCCACGCGCTGGGCACGCAGGATGCCCGGCAGGGCCACCCCGCCAAGGCGCACCACGCCGTCCTCGAAGGTCAGCATGCTCATGCCATGCCCCCTTCCGGCACGCCGTCGTATTCGGCCACAAGGGCCTGCAACTCGGACACGAAGCCCTGCGCGTCGGATACGCCCGGCAGGCTCACGCTGCCGATGTGGATGGTCACCCCGCGCCCGCCGGTGCGACCCTCGCGGCCCTTGGCGGGCGTTACGCCCACCTCGGCCATGGCTTCCAGCGTGCCGGGGGGCACCGCCGCGCCCAGGGCGTCATCCAGTGCGGCGTTAAGATCCGGCGCGGCGGCCTGCATGCCCTCGCCCATGGTGGTCAGGGTGGCCCGACCGGATGCGGTCAGCGTGGACAGCGGCCCCGCGTCGGCATCCGAATGCGGCAGCAGTTTGGCAATAAGATCCATAGCCCCGCGCACGGCTTCCATGGGCACGGCCAGCATGGATTTGATGCCGTCGGCAAACGTGCCCAGCAGCGCCGCCCCGGCGTCGAACAGGCTCACCCCGTTGATGATGTCGAGGAAGAACTGCACCACGCCCGCCGCCATTTCGATGGGCGCGATGAGCGCGCGCACGGCAATGGCCACCCCTTCGGCGGCACCGGCCACGAAGGTGCCCAGCACCTCGCCGAAGCGCTGCCAGCCGGATGCATCGGTGGCGGCCCCGGCTCCGAACAGGGCAACGGCAACCCGGCCCAGCGCGTCGAAGACCCGGCCCAGCGTGGCGGCAATGGCCGAAAACGACGGCCCAAGGATGTCCGCCATGCGCTGGCCCACCGGGGCCACTCCATCCACCATGCCGGTGAAGAACTCGCGGATGCGGAACACCACGCGGGCCACGGCGGCAACCAGCCCTTCCAGCCCGGCGGCGCGAATGTCCGTGGCCAACTGGCCGCGAATCTCGCCCACGCCGTCGGTAAGGGTGGCGAACACGGCGGCCACGCCCCGGAACACCAGCGAGATGCGCGACCACCAACTGTCAATGGTGTCGGCCATGCCGCCGAAATTGGTGCGATAGGCCACGTACAGCGCCGCGCCCACGGCGATGAGCGCCCACATGGGCCACGACAGGCCCAGCAGCGCCGCCTTGAGCGGGCCAAGGGCCTTGGTCAGCATGGGACCGGCGGCGGACAACAGCCAGATGGCCCCGGACAGGGCCGTGGCGGCCACCACGGCGGTGGCGATGCCCGCCAGCAGCTTGAGCGCGAATTCCCCGGCCACGGTCTGCGCCGCGCCGCGCAGCACGTCCACGAAGCCGCCCATGCCTTCGGCAACCCGCGCGATGACCGGCAGAAAGTAGCTGCCCGCCACGATCATCAGCGCCTTCATCTTGTTGCCCAGCAGGATCAGGGTGTTGGCCGTGGTCTTGCTGCGGGTGTCGAATTCCGCCTGCATGCTGCCCGCATAGGCCGAGGCATCGCCCACCAGCTCGAACGCCTGCGTCAGGTTGCCCATGTTCTGCAAAAGCGGGGCAATACTATCCAGTGCTCCCGTCCCGAACATTTCCGTGAGCAGCGACATCTGCAATTCCCTGGGCTTGTCGGCCAGAGCCTGCAACACGCGGAAGATGGTTCCCTGCGCGTCGGTCTGCATGTCCTTGGCCATCTGCGTGACCGAGAGGCCCAACGATCCGAAGGCCGCCTGCGCGTCCTTGCTCATGGCCACGCCTTGCACCAGCGTGGATGTGAAGGTCTTCAATGCCGTGGCCGCCACCTCTGGCGAACTACCGGCGGAAAGGAACGCCGCACCCAGCGCCGCTACCTGCGTTTCCGTCAGGCCCGCCGCCATTCCAAGCGCACCCACGCGCTGGATCACCTCGCCCAGCGCAGGGGCCTCGGCATTCATGCTGTTGGACAGGTGGTTCACGGCGTCCGCCAGTGCGTAGACGCGCGGCAAGGTTAGCCCCATACCCGCCCGCCAAGCCGCCATCATCTTGCCCGCCTGGTCTCCGGTCAGGTCGAAGGCCACGCCCATCTTGGCGGCCTGCTCGGCGAACTCCGTCAGGTCGGCCTTGGCCACGCCGCTTTGCGCGGCGGCAGCCACGATAGCCGCCAGCCCGTCCGCCGCCATGGGAATGCGGGTGCTCATCTCCAGGATGGCGTCGGACATGGATTGCAGCTCGCCCGCGCTTTCGAAGGTCACCACCTTGGCCACGTCGGCCATGGAACTTTCGAAGGCGATGGCTTCGCGTGCGGCAAGGCCCAGCGTGGCCAGCAGCACGGCGGCGGCCAGCGCCACAGGAGCCATGGCCACCGCCAGCTTGCCCATGCGGTCGCCCAGCCCCACGGCCCGCTGCTTCAGCATGTCCATGCGTGAAGCAATGGAGCCGAGCGGGCCGGAAATCATGTCCATGAGCGACATGGTGGCAAAGACGTTGAACACTTCCATGGCGGGCCTATGCTTTTGCCCTTGCGCCCATGATGTGGGCGAGGGTCTTGATGTGGCGTTCTTCGAGGAACAGGGCCTGCGCGACCTGCCCGGCCCAGACTTCCCAGTCGTCGGCGGGCTCGGCATGCAGCCAGTGACGGATCATGGCGTCATACTGCCCGAGCCCGCCGAGCCGCTGGCGGGCGGCGTCGATCAGTTTCCCAGGTCGCCGAGGCCCACCGCCTTGATGAGCGCGCTGCTCATGGTGGTGACAAGGCCGGGGTAGCGGTCCGCATCGGCAAGAAAGCGTTCGCGGTCGTCGGGGTGGATCACGTCCAGGATCAGCGCGCGCGACGCCTGCGCGGGGTTGCGCGCCGCCGTGGACTGCAACCGCTTGATGTGCGTGGGAGAGGGCTTGGCGAAACGGTAGGACACGGACACTTCCGTGTCGGCCCAGCGGTCGGTCCAGCTGTGCTCGAACGCGGCGTAGGCGCGACCGGAAGGGGCGGCCCCTTCGGCGTCTGCCGGGGTGGCGGAAATGGCCTGCGAGGTATTGGCGGGGTCGGACATGATGCCTCCATGCGGGTTGGCGTTTGGGCAGGTGAACCTGCTACGCCGCTACCCTAGCGGAGGCCGGAAGGCGGGGCCGGAGGCAGTGGGAGATATGCGGGGAAATGAAAAGCCGCCCCGGTGGGCGGCTGAAAACTGATTTTCTAATTTCTTAGTGCTCTTGTAACAGGGTTCCAAATCCTTCTTCGATTTGTTCTGTATGGAACCACACAGGGGGGATTACCTGCGGCACACAGTTCGGTGCGTGGAAACTTATTACAGTCTCCTCGACATCAAATAATTCATTGAGAGGTGTTACGTATTTGCACACATGAAGGTGTATGTTTTCAACACCTCCGTTTGTGTCCGTAAAGTTAGATATCTCAATAATATTTCTCATTGCGCGACTTTCGTGAACAGTCAGGCCCTGACAATCTTCTACCAAAATGTGTATATTGCCTGGCATTGTTGATGTAAGTTGGCCTGATGCGTCAATGAGCTTTCTTTTTGCGTGTACAGCTTTTTTGTATGCGGCTCTGCTTCCCACAAATTGATGCGACATAACAGATGCATGATTTACAATCGATACAAAAGGTGGCTCTTCAATTTTGACATCCCCTATTATTTTATAACCGTATTCATTTTTATACGAACCTGTTAGGTATTCAGCAAACGATGGACCACCGAAATTTCTCATGGGGTCGAGTTCGGTATTAAATTTTGATTTGTCGATCGGTTTGAATTTGATCGTAAAATCTTCATTCTTTGTAATGTGAAATTGTGTTGATATGTTTTTGCATGTTTCAATCTTTTTTCGTATTTTTCTAATGATACGCTTTGGATTTATATCAAGCAGTTCGGATTTAAACTTAAAATGGAAATGAGCAGATATTTTGCTCTCTAATATGATGTCGCGTACAATGTCAGCAATATCGTACCACCTATCCATCTCTTTGTACGAATAGTCACTTCCGCGCTGCATTTTTTTACATTCAACATATCTTGTAACTCCATCCTTTTCTATCATGATGTCTGGAGTTCTATCCGGCGGAGCCTCAGGAATGAATGAAACCGTATATCCGGAATTCTTATATGCAGAGGCAACAAGCAATTCAAAAATTACTGCATCAACATCTCTATTTGTAACTCTGCACAAGTCTTCCAACTTTGCCTCAAAATTTGCAATACTTTCTATTGAATTCCAATTAGATGACAACTTGAAAAGCATTGGGATTACTCGAGCGCCTTCAAATAGATTGTAAAAAATATAGTTTTCC
Organism: Nitratidesulfovibrio termitidis HI1; assembly: GCF_000504305.1. NCBI lineage: Bacteria > Pseudomonadati > Thermodesulfobacteriota > Desulfovibrionia > Desulfovibrionales > Desulfovibrionaceae > Nitratidesulfovibrio > Nitratidesulfovibrio termitidis. The sequence continues at coordinate 28,563 of NZ_KI632512.1, read as the reverse complement.
TCGATCAACGCTCTCCCAAAAACCAAATACAAAAACAGCCTGTCGTTGCACTCGCGAAATACTGCGGAAGACCCCAGTAAATATTCAATAATATCCGAGATTCGCTTGTTGTACGCATCGTTGCCAACCTGTGCTTTAACGCCAGCCTCAAAAACTGAAAAGCTTTTAGCAAACTCTTTAATTTCAAAAGACATAGCAGCCTCCACGACAGATTATTCTTAAGTGTAGTTTTTGAACATTATTGTTCATTTAAAAGCACTACTCCAAATAAAAAGCAAGATAGTTATTCGCATATTCTATTAATGTCAGAATCATTTAATAAGCTGCCGAACAAACGCAGGCCGGGTTTCCCCGGCCTTTCTCTTTTCCCTCTTTTCTTCTCCTCTTACCCCGTCAAACTGCTCACCTTCCGGTCCACCTTGGCGGGCACCCCGTTCCACAGGATGGGCGAAAGGATGGTGATCTCGCACTTCACCTGCCCGGCGTTGTCGTCGCCCTGGGCGGACGAGGTGTCGTGGCTGGTCACCTTGCACGCAGGCAGGGTGTCCACGATGGTGGGCTGGTCGCTGTTGGCGTAGCTGACCACCACCGGGAACGGCGTGTGGTCGTAGATGCCGCCCGCGCCGGAGCTGGCCAGTTCCTTCTTCAGCCGCTCGAACTCGTCGCGGTCCAGCGTGAACGATCCCGACGCCTCGTAGTTCTTGCGGCCATAGCCGCGCGGGGTGGCTCCGCGCCCGTAGCGCGGCTCCACGCCCTGGCCGTCCTTGTAGCTGATGTCGGTAATGCCCACCGTTTCGCCCTGCGGCAGGCGCACGGTGATGTCTTCCCAGTCGTAGTTCTTGCCGTTGATGGCCATGGTGCATGCCTCCTAGGCAGTAGCCGTCAGGCGCGGGTCGAACGAACTGCCCGCGTAGGCGTAGTTGGCGAACAGCTTGATCTGCCGGATGATGGGGATGCCGATGAGCGTGGTTTCCACGGCCACCCCGTTGTTCACGTAGTCCTGCCCCGGCGGGATGGCCACCACGTAGGCGGCCAGCTCCGGCGGCACGGCGGCGGTCATGGTGGTCAGCGCGGTTTCAAGGTTGGTGCGCAGGTATTCCAGCCCGCCCGCGTTTTCCGGCACCAGCGGGTCGCCCAGTTCGTCGTACATGGATTTCAGCGCCGCGATGCGCAGCTTGCGCACGGCCTTGAACACCACGCGCAGCACTTCCTCGTACTGGAAGTCGCTGGTCACCTCGGCCATGGTGCGCGAATCGC